>NZ_CP046104.1:5654381-5967734 GCF_009707425.1 Micromonospora sp. WMMC415
GGTGCGGCGCGCCCGCCGGGCCGGCCCGCTGCTCGGCCGGGTCGCCGGCGTGCTGCTCGCGCTGACCGGAGGCTACGTCGCGTGGTACGGCTGGTACGAGATCCGGCTGTTCGCCAACGGGGGCGGCGACGACCCGGTGATCGAGGGCGCGGGCCGGGTGCAGAGCGCGATCAGCTCGTGGGTCGGCGAACTGGGCCCGTGGGTGGTCGCGGCCGCGGTCGTCGCGCTGCTCGCGCTCGCCGCCGGCATCCAGGTGGTACGCCGTCGTGGCGCGCCGCGACGGCCACCAACCTGATCCCGCTGCCCGCCCGGAGACGCCCTACCATCGCGGGGTGCCGCACACCGAACTCCGCTCCGCCGCCTTCGCCGACCTGTCCGCCCGCACCTTCCACGACCTGCTCCGGCTGCGGATCGACGTGTTCGTGGTGGAGCAGGCGTGCCCGTACCCGGAACTGGACGGCCGCGACGTCGAGCCGGGCACCCGGCACGTCTGGCTGGAGGAGGACGGGGTGCCGCTGGCGTACCTGCGGATGCTGGCCGATCCGGGCGGTGTGGCGCGGATCGGCCGGGTCGTGGTGGCCGAGCGGGCGCGCCGCGGCGGGTACGCGGGCCGGCTGATGACGGCGGCCCTGACCGAGGTCGGCGACCGCCCCAGCGTGCTGGCGGCGCAGTCGCACCTGGTCGGCTTCTACGCGCGGCACGGCTTCACGGTCAGCGGCCCGGAGTACGTCGAGGACGGCATCCCGCACACCCCCATGCGCCGGGAAGCATTGACGTAGTCCGATGGGTATGGGAGTCTGCCGGCGGAGCCAACCGCGCGGGTGACGCGGGGTCCGGGAGGGGCAACTCCCGAGCCGTCCGGGCGTCGTCGTCGATCCGACCACTCCCCCGGGGGCCCCATGTCCTTCCTCGCCCGATCGTTGAGATCACCCCGCATCCTGTGGCTGCTCGCCGTCGCGGCGACCGCCACCCTCCTGCTGACCACCGCGCTGGCCAATCCGGTCTCGGCCCACGGTTCCGTGGTGGACCCGGCCTCACGCAACTACGGCTGCTGGCAACGCTGGGGCAGCGACTTCCAGAATCCCCGGATGGCCACCGAGGACCCGATGTGCTGGCAGGCCTGGCAGGCCAACCCGAACGCCATGTGGAACTGGAACGGCCTGTTCCGCGAGGGCGTCGCCGGCAACCACCAGGGCGCCATCCCGGACGGCCAGCTGTGCAGCGGCGGCCGGACCGAGGGCGGCCGGTACAACGCCCTCGACGCGGTCGGCGCCTGGAAGACCTCACCGGTCTCCAGCACCCTCCGCGTCCGCCTGTACGACCAGGCGAGCCACGGCGCCGACTACATCCGGGTGTACGTGACGAAGCAGGGCTTCAACGCGCTCACCCAGCCGCTGCGGTGGAGTGACCTGGAACTGGTCGGCCAGATCGGCAACACCCCGGCCGCGCAGTGGACGCCGGAGAGCGGTGGCGGCGTGTCGATCCAGATCCCGGCGAACGCGCCGGGACGCAGCGGCCGGCACGTCGTCTACACGATCTGGCAGGCGAGCCACCTCGACCAGTCGTACTACCTCTGCAGTGACGTCGACTTCGATGGCGGTCCGAGCAGCCCGCCCCCGACGACACCCCCGCCGACGACTCCCCCACCGACCACGCCGCCCCCGACCACGCCGCCGCCGACCACGCCGCCGCCGACCACGCCGCCGCCGGCCGGCGCGTGCACCGCGACGTACCGGGTGACCAGCCAGTGGTCCGGGGGGTTCCAGGCGGACGTGACGGTGACCGCCGGCGGCTCGGCCGTCCGGGGTTGGAGCGTGAGCTGGACCTTCGCCAACGGCCAGCAGGTCAGCCAGGCCTGGAACGCCACGGTCACCAGGACCGGCGACACGGTCGTCGCCCGCAACGTCGACTACAACGGAAGCCTCGGCGCCGGTGCCAGTACCACGTTCGGCTTCATCGGCTCGGGCAACGCGAGCCCGATACCCGTCGTGGCCTGCACGACCGCCTGAGTCCCCGGCCGGGGCCGCGCCCATCTCCCTCCGGGCGCGACCCCGGCCGACCGGTAAGGAAGGGCCCCCCGTTAACGCCTGGCGTCGTAACGGGGCCCCTTCTTAACGTCACCTGCCGAGCCGACCAGCTCGGCAGGTCGGCCAAGGATTCGCGGCGCCGCCGGCCGGATGAGGCTTGCGCCAGCCGACCCCGACCGACGTGACCACCGCGAGCCGGTGCTCCCCCGCGAGCTGTTAACAGGGGGCCCTTCTTCTACCGGAGGCGTTAAGAAGGGGCCCTTCCTTTCACGGCAGGCAGGTGATGATGTCGGCGATGGAGCGGCGACGGCCGGTGTAGAAGGGGATCTCCTCGCGAACGTGCAGGCGGGCGCGGGAGCCCCGCAGGTCACGCATCAGGTCCACGATGCGGTGCAGCTCGTCGGCCTCGAAGGCGAGCATCCACTCGTAGTCGCCCAGCGCGAAGGACGCCACCGTGTTGGCCCGCACGTCCGGGTAGCCACGCGCCATCCGGCCATGCTCGGCCAGCAGCTCACGCCGCTCGGCGTCGGGCAGCAGGTACCACTCGTACGAGCGGACGAACGGGTACACGCACACGTACCCGCGGGCCTGCTCGTCGGCCAGGAACGCCGGGATGTGGCTCTTGTTGAACTCGGCCGGCCGGTGCAGCGCCATCTGCGACCACACCGGGGTCATCGCGCGGCCCAGCGTGGTGCGCCGGAACCGCTGGTACGCGTCCTGGAGCGCGTCGCTCGACGACGAGTGCCACCAGATCATCAGGTCGGCGTCGGCGCGCAGGCCGGAAACGTCGTACGTGCCCCGGATCGTCACATCCTTGCCGGCCAACTCCTCGAAGAGCGCCTCGACCTCGCCGGTGACGTTCTCGCGCAGCGACGGCAGGGGGCTGGTGGCCCGGTACACCGACCACATGGTGTAGCGGATCGTGGCGTTCAGCTCCTTCAGCCGCGCCGCGTTGGTCTGCTCGGTCATGTCCGGGAACCTCCCAGTGCTGTGATGATCTCGTCGGCCGCCGTCGCGCCGGAGCGGACGCAGACCGGGATGCCGACGCCGTCGTACGCGGCGCCGGCCAGGGCCAGGGTCGGGTGGCCCGCGCGCAGCGTGGCCCGCGCGGACGCCACCCGGTCGAGGTGGCCGGGCGGGTACTGCGGCAGCGCCCCGCCCCACCGCTGCACGTGACCGGCGACCGGCGCGGGCAGCGGGACGCCGAGCACCGCCGACAGTTCCCGGTGCACCGTGGCGGCCAGGTCCTCGTCCGGGCGCTGGAGCTGGGCCTCGTCCCCGTACCGGCCGACCGACGCGCGGACCAGGGCGAGCCCGTCCGGCCGGCGCAGGTGCCCCCACTTCGTGGTGAAGAACGTCGAGGCCTTGATGAGCAGCCCTTCGGTCGCCGGCACCAGGAACCCGGACAGCGCCGGCAGCGCCGGCTCCGGCAGGGCGAGGGTGACCAGCGCGACGCTGGCGTAGTCCAGCCCGCCGACCGCCGCCGCGGCCTCCGGGGCGACAGCGTCGAGCAGCCGCGCGGCCGGGCGGGCCGGCACGGCCAGCACCACCGCGTCGACGTCCACGTGCTGCGCGTCGCGGGTCGGGCCGACGGTCAGCCGCCACCCGGCCCCGGCCGGGGTCACCTCGCGGACCGCCGCGTCCCGGCGGATCGTCGCCCCGCTGGCCGTCGCGGCAGCCTCGACCAGGGCGCCCAGGCCACCGGCCAGGGTTCCGAAGACCGGCGCGCCCGGCGCGCGGGGGGCGGCGGCCTGCGCGGCGCGTACCGCGCCGACCAGTGTGTGCTCCACCCGGGCCGCCCGGGCGAGGGCGGGCATCGTGGTGGCCAGCGACAGGTCGTCGGCCCGGCCCGCGTAGACGCCGCCGAGCATCGGGTCGACCAGCCGGTCGACCACCTCGTCGCCGAGCCGGGCGCGGACCAGCGCCCCCACCGCGACGTCGTCGTCGGGCCCGAGGAGCGGGCGGCCGGCGTCCCGGTCGGCGTCCGCGGCCGGCCGCGCGACCGCCGCCACCGCCGCCAGGTCCCCGGGTACGCCGACCAGCGTCCCGCCCGGGATCGGGCGCAGCCCACCGTCGACGGCGAGCGCGGCCTGCCCCACGGTGGGGTGGACGACACGGCCGGCCAGCCCGAGCCGGCGGACCAGGGCCACGGCGGCGGACTCCCCGCCCGCCGGGTCCCGCATGAGGAACGACTCGGCGCCGAACTCCACCGCCTGGCCGGCCAGCTCGCCGGTGCGCAGCTTCCCGCCGAGCGCGCCGCTCTGCTCGTACACCGTGATCTCGGTGCCGGCGGGGGCGCGGTCGCGCAGCCGGACGGCGGCGGCCAGGCCGGCGATCCCGCCGCCGACCACCGCGACCCGCCACGGCGCCGCCATGCCGGTCAGCCCTGGTCGGCCGGGCGGGCGGACAGCTCGTGGACCAGAGCCACCACCCGGGTCAGCACGTCGGGGTCGGTCTCCGGCAGCACGCCGTGGCCGAGGTTGAACACGTGACCGGGGGTGGCCCGGCCCTGCTCCAGCACGCGCCGGACCTCCGCCTCCACGACCGGCCAGGGGGCGAGCAGCACGCACGGGTCGAGGTTGCCCTGCACGGCCCGCTCGGGACCGATCCGGCGGGTGGCCTCGTCCAGGGGCGTACGCCAGTCGACGCCGACCACGTCGGCGCCGGCCTCGCCCATGGCGGTCAGCAGCTCGCCGGTGCCCACCCCGAAGTGGATACGCGGCACGCCCGCGTCGGCCAGGCCGGCGAGGACCGCCTGCGAGTGCGGCAGGACGAAGCGCCGGTAGTCGGCCTCGGACAGCGCGCCCGCCCAGGAGTCGAAGAGCTGCACCGCGGAGACGCCGGCGTCGACCTGGACCCGCAGGAAGGCCAGCGTCACCTCGGCGAGCCGGCCGGCCAGGGCGTGCCACAGCTCCGGGTCGCCGTACATGAGGGCCTTGGTCTTCGCATGGGTACGCGAGGGACCGCCCTCGACCAGGTAGCTGGCGAGGGTGAACGGGGCGCCGGCGAAGCCGATCAGCGGTGTGCCGCCCAGCTCCTTCACCAGCATCCGCACCGCTTCGTCGACGTAGGAGACGTCGTCGCGGGTGATCGGGCGGATCCGCGCCACGTCGTCGGCGGAGCTGACCGGCTGGGCCACCACCGGCCCGGTTCCGGGGACGATGTCCAGGTCCACCCCGGCGGCGGCGACCGGCACCACGATGTCACTGAACAGGATCGCCGCGTCGACGCCGTGCCGGCGGACCGGCTGAAGGGTGATCTCGGTGACCAGGTCGGGACGCCGGCAGGACTCCAGCATCGCCACGTTGGCCCGGATCTCGCGGTACTCCGGCAGCGACCGGCCCGCCTGCCGCATGAACCAGACCGGGGTGTGCGGGCCGGGTCGGCGCCGGCACGCCCGGACGAAGGCTGAGTCGGCCGGACCGCCGGAGCGGGGGTCCTCGTCTCGGGCGGCGGTGCCCGCGGTGTCGGTGCTCATCGCGGCCATCGTGCCACGCCGCTCGCTGCCCCCCACCGCCACCGCCACCAATTGTGAGCCGCCTCCGCCCAGGTGCAAGGAAGGGCCCCTTGTTAACGGCTGCGGTAGAGGAAGGGTCCCCTTCTAACACCGGTCCGGCGGGGCGAGGGATCGTCGGGGCGCGGCCGGGGCGCACGGCGCGCCGCCGGGGCGGCGGGTCGGCGGCGGCATACGCTTTCGGGCATGGCCCCCCCGATCGCGCTCCCGGAGACCTTCGCCCGCGCGGTCGCCGGGCTCCGGTCCGCGGCGCCCCGGGCGGAGATCCTGCTCGAGGAGGTGGGGGCACCGCAGCGGCTCGCGCCGTACGCGTTCGCGCTCTCCGCCACCGTGCTGCGCGACGGTGACGAGGTGGCCACCGGCCGGCTGATCCTGCTGCACGACCCGGCGGGGCACGAGGCGTGGCAGGGCACACTGCGCCTGGTCACGTACGTGACCGCCGAGATGGAGGTCGACCTGGCCGCCGACCCGCTGCTGCCCGGGGTCGGTTGGACGTGGCTGACCGACGCCCTCGATGTGCAGGGCGCCCAACACCGGGCGATCGGCGGCACGGTCACCCAGACCATGTCGACCCGGTTCGGCGAGCTGGCAGGGCCGCCCGCGGCGGGCGACATCGAGATCCGCGCCTCCTGGACGCCGCTCGACGACGACCTGGCCCCCCACCTGTACGCCTGGTGCACCCTCCTCGCCTCGACGGCCGGCCTGCCACCACCCGGCGTCACCGCCCTGCCGACCCCACACCGCACCTCCCCGTCCTGACCCGGGCGGCCGCCGCGATCCTGCACACCCTCCCCGGGACGAACTGCCGGAGAAGGGGCGAAACGGGGGCCGAACGTGCATGATCGGCGGGGTGCAAGACGGGACGGGACACGCTACGGGGGCGGGTGCGCGCGGTAGGAGGCCGGCGGGCAATAGGGTTGTCAGGTGACCGACGAACCACCCCTGCGCCGTCGGGCCGCCGAAAGTCGTCCGGGAGACACACCGCACCACCCGCCGTCGGCCCTGCCAGTGCCGGAGGGAGCGGGGGCCCACCCGACCGCCGGCGGGCCCGTGCCGCCGACCGACTCCGCCGCCCGCCCCGAGGACGCCCCCGCCGACGGACCGGTGCCGCTGACCGCCCCACGCGACGGCACGCCCGAGCCGGTGACCACGCCGGAAGAACTCGAGGAGGTCCTGGCCCGCTTCGCCGCGGGGACCGGCCCGGTGGCCCTGGACGCCGAACGCGCCTCCGGATACCGCTACAGCCAGCGCGCCTACCTGGTGCAGCTCCGCCGCGCGGGCGCCGGCACGGCGCTGATCGACCCGCTCCCGCTGGCCGACCTGACCGCGCTCGACGAGGTCATCGGCGAGGCCGAGTGGGTGCTGCACGCGGCCAGCCAGGATTTGCCCTGCCTGGCGGAGCTGGGGCTGCGTCCCCGGCGCCTCTTCGACACCGAACTCGCCGCCCGGCTGGCCGGCTTCGAGCGGGTCGGCCTCGCCGCGCTCACCGAGCAGCTACTCGGTTTCAGCCTGGAGAAGCACCACTCGGCGGCGGACTGGTCGAGCCGGCCGCTGCCGGAGTCCTGGCTGACGTACGCCGCGCTGGACGTGGAGTTGCTGGTCGAGCTGCGTGACGCGCTCGACGCCGAGCTGTCCCGGCAGGGCAAGTCCGAGTGGGCGGCCGAGGAGTTCGCCGCGGTGATCCGCAACGGCACCCGCCCACCCCGGGTCCGCGCCGAGCCATGGCGCCGCACGTCCGGCATCCATCGCGTACGCGGCGCCCGGGCGCAGGCCCGGGTCCGGTCCCTGTGGTACGCGCGGGACCAGATCGCCGCCCGCCGCGACGCCGCCCCGGGGCGGGTGCTGCCGGACTCGGCGATCGTCGCCGCCGCGGAGTTGGACCCGAAGGACGAGAAGACCCTGCTCACGCTCCCCGGTTTCGGCGGCCGGTCGGTGCGTCGGCTGGCCCGCACCTGGTTGGCCGCGCTCGACGACGCCCGGAAGCTGCCCGACGACGCGCTGCCGGTCGCGCCGGCGGTCGAGGGCCCGCCGCCACCGCACCGGTGGGCCGAGCGGGACCCGGTGGCCGCCGCCCGGTTGGCCCGCTGCCGGGAGGTGGTCGTCCAGGTCGCCGGCGCGCACACGCTCCCGCCGGAGAACCTGATCGCCCCCGACTCGGTGCGCCGCCTCGCCTGGGTCCCCCCGGAGGACGTCACCGACGGGACGGTGGCGGAGACCCTTCGCGGCCTCGGCGCCCGGGAGTGGCAGATCCACCTTCTCCTCCCGGCCCTGACCAAGGCGCTGATCGACCCACCGCCCGCTCCCTGGCCCGGTTGATCGAGAGGTTTGCGTCCGCGGCCCGCCGGTACGCTGACGCGAACCTCTTGATCAACTCGTCGGGGCCTCCGGTCGGGCGAGGTGTGGGGTGGGCCACACGGGGGGTGGTGTTCCCGTTGGTTACTGGCGAGTAGCATCCGACTAAACGCCAGTGCCGGCTAGGAGGCTCCAAGTGCCCCGTGAAGTTCGGGATGTCGTCTTCGTCGACGGCGTCCGTACCCCGTTCGGCAAGGCGGGTGGCATGTACGCCAACACCCGCGCCGACGACCTGGTGATCCGCTGCATCCGCGAGCTGCTGCGCCGCAACCCGCAGCTGCCGCCGGAGCGGGTCGAGGAGGTCGCCATCGCCGCCACCACGCAGATCGGCGACCAGGGACTGACCATCGGCCGGACCGCCGCCCTGCTGGCCGGCCTCCCCAAGACGGTCCCCGGTTTCGCCATCGACCGCATGTGCGCCGGCGCGATGACCGCGGTCACGACGGTCGCCAGCGGCATCGCCATGGGCGCGTACGACATCGCCATCGCCGGCGGTGTCGAGCACATGGGCCGCCACCCCATGGGTGAGGGCGTCGACCCGAACCCGCGGATCATCGCCGAGAAGCTCGTCGACCCGTCCGCGCTCGTCATGGGCTCCACGGCGGAGAACCTGCACGACCGGGTCCCGCACATCACCAAGGAGCGCACCGACGCGTTCGCGCTCGCCTCGCAGCAGAAGACCGCCAAGGCGTACGCCAACGGCAAGCTCCAGGACGACCTGGTGCCGGTCGCGATCCGCGACCCCGAGGCCGGCTGGGGCCTGGCCACGGTGGACGAGGCTCCCCGGGACACCTCGATGGAGAAGCTCGCCTCCCTGAAGACGCCGTTCCGCCCGCACGGCAAGGTCACCGCGGGCAACGCGGCCGGCCTCAACGACGGCGCCACCGCAAGCCTGCTCGCCGCCGAGGAGACCGCGCGCGAGCTGGGCCTGCCCGTCGCCATGCGGCTGGTGTCGTACGGCTTCGTCGGCGTCGAGCCCGAGGTCATGGGCGTCGGTCCGATCCCGTCGACCGAGAAGGCGCTGCGCATCGCCGGCCTGACCATCGACGACATCGGCCTGTTCGAGCTGAACGAGGCGTTCGCCATCCAGGTGCTCGCCTTCCTCGACCACTTCGGCATCGCCGACGACGACCCCCGGGTCAACCCGTGGGGCGGCGCGATCGCCATCGGTCACCCGCTCGCCTCCTCGGGTGTGCGGCTGATGACCCAGCTCGCCCGGCAGTTCGCCGAGCACCCCGAGGTCCGCTACGGCCTCACCGCCATGTGCATCGGCATCGGCATGGGCGGCACCGTGATCTGGGAGAACCCGCACTGGGAGGGCAACAAGTGAGCGCGCTCGCGGCACCGAACGAGGTGGTCACCAAGGCGCTGCTGCGCGCGGTGAACGTACCGGGGCTGGACCGCCCGGCCGCCCTGATCACCCTGGACAACGGCTTCGACCACACCAAGCCGAACACCTTCGGCCCGGGTGGCCTGACCAGCCTGGACGAGGCGATCACCGCCGCGCTCGCGGCGAACCCGGCGTTCATCGCGGTCACCGGCAAGCCGTACATCTTCTGCGTGGGCGCGGACATCACCGGCCTGCCACTGCTCGCGGACCGCGAGCAGGCCCTGGAGATCGGCCGGCTCGGCCACCGGGTCTTCGCCCGGCTCAAGGACAGCGGGATCCCGACCTTCGCGTTCGTCAACGGCGCGGCGATGGGCGGCGGTCTGGAGCTGGCCCTGCACTGCCACTACCGGACGCTGTCGGCCGGCGCGGCGGCCCTCGCGCTGCCCGAGGTCTCGCTCGGCCTCATTCCCGGCTGGGGCGGTACGCAGCTGCTGCCGAACCTCATCGGCATCCCGGCGGCGACCCAGGTGATCATCCAGAACCCGCTGATGCAGAACAAGATGCTCAAGCCGAAGCAGGCCACCGAGATGGGCATCGCCGACGTCCTGCTGGAGCCGGCGGACTTCCTGGAGCGGTCCCTGGAGTGGGCCGCCGGCGTGGTCCGCGGCGACGTCACCGTGACGCGGCCCGAGGTCGACAAGGACATGTGGGGCGGTGTGCTCTACTTCGCCCGGCAGACCCTGGACCAGCGGCTGCACGGTGCGGTCCCGGCCGCGTACAAGGCGCTGGACCTGCTGGAGACGGCGAAGGACGCGGACTTCGCCGCGGGCACCGCCGCCGAGGACGAGGCCCTCGCGGACCTGGTCTTCTCCGAGGAGCTGCGCAGCGGCCTGTACGCGTTCGACCTGGTGCAGCGGCGGGCCAAGCGACCGGCGGGCGCGCCGGACAAGGGCCTCGCCCGTCCCGTCACCAAGGTCGGCATCGTCGGTGCCGGCCTGATGGCCAGCCAGCTCGCGCTGCTCTTCGCCCGCCGCCTCCAGGTGCCGGTCGTCATGACCGACCTGGACCAGGCCCGGGTCGACAAGGGCGTGGCGTACGTGCACCAGCAGATCGAGAAGTCGGTCAGCAAGGGCCGGATGGACAAGGGCACCGCCGCCAAGCTGTACGGCCTGGTGAGCGGCTCGGTCGACAAGTCGGTCTTCGCCGACGCCGACTTCGTGATCGAGGCGGTCTTCGAGGACCTGAACGTCAAGAAGCAGGTCTGGGCCGAACTGGAGAAGATCGTCAAGCCCGAGGCGGTGCTGGCCACCAACACCAGCTCGCTGTCGGTGACGGCGATGGCGGAGGACCTCGAGCACCCGGAGCGGGTGGTGGGCTTCCACTTCTTCAACCCGGTCGCGATGATGCCGCTGCTGGAGATCGTCCGCGGCGAGCGGACCGACGACGTCACGCTGGCGACCGCGTTCGCGGTCGGCAAGCAGCTGAAGAAGTCGTCGGTGCTGGTCAAGGACGCCCCGGCGTTCGTGGTCAACCGGCTGCTCACCCGGTTCCTCGGCACCGTCTTCGCCGCCGTCGACGCCGGCACCCCGCTGGACGTGGCGAACAGCGCGCTGGACCCGCTGGGCCTGCCGATGCGCCCCCTGGCGCTGCTCCAGCTCGTCGGGCCCGCCGTGGCGTACCACGTCGGCGGCACCCTGCACGCGGCGTTCCCGGACCGGTTCGGCGTCAGCGAGAACCTGAAGCGGATCGCCGACTCCGGCCAGCCGATCGTCGTGGACGACGAGATCAACGCCGAGGTGGCGAAGCTGCTCGTCGTCGGCGACCAGCCGCTCACCGCGGAGCAGGTCCGGCAGAACGCGCTCGACGCGCTGGCCCAGGAGATCCGGCTGATGCTCGACGAGGGCGTGGTCGCCGAGGCGCAGGACATCGACCTGTGCATGATCCTCGGGGCCGGCTGGCCGTTCCACCTGGGCGGCGTCACGCCGTACCTGGACCGGACCGGCACCTCCGAGCGGGTCACCGGCAAGCGGTTCCTGCCGCTCGGCGCGGCCAGCCTGTCCAAGTAGGACGTCCTCCGCTCCACCGCGATCGCGGTGGCCGCCCCTCCGGCGGCCACCGCGATCGCCGTTCCACGGCGTGGTCCGGGGCAGCGGAACCGCCGGCGCGCCCGCTACGATCACCCGTTCGCATCTTCGCGCCTGGAGCTGATGTCATGTCCTCACCGCCGGTCGACCCCTGGTCCGGGCAACCGGAGCGCGGCTCGCACCCCGGTTCCCCGCCCGCTGTCCCGCCGCCTCCGCCCCCGGGCCAGTGGGGGTCGCACGCCGGTGCCCACGAGCCGCAGCCGGGTGGCTGGCCGCCGGCACCCGGCTCGCCCCCCGCGGGTGGCGCCGGGCCGGCGGGCGGCTGGCAGCCACCGCCGCCGCCGGCGGGCTGGGCCGACCCGACCCGGCCCGCAGCTCCGCCGACGGCCGCCTGGCCGACCTCGCCGCAGACCACGCCGACGCGCTCCTGGCCGGAGGCCACACCGCCGCCCACCCCGGCCGGCGGCTGGCAACCACCGGCGGAGACATGGCCGCCCGCGGGTAGCGGGAACCCACCGGCCCCCGCCGCGGGCGGTTGGCCCGGCCCGCAGCCGGGATCGCGGCCGTCCGCACCCGCCGACCAGCCCACCCAGGTGTTCGCCGCGATTCCCCCGGCCGACCGGCCGACCAGCGGTCCGGGGTACGGCCAGCCGACCTCCGGCGGTCCGGGGTACGGCCAGCCGACCTCCGGTGGCCCCTCCTACGGCCAGCCGACCTCCGGGGTGCCCGGCTACGGCCAGCCGGCCGAAAGCACGCCGTACCCGCAACCGGGCGCGTTTCCCCCACCGCAGCCCGGCGGCGCGCCGGCCCGGCGGTCCAAGCTTCCGCTGGTGCTGTCGCTGGGCCTGGTGGGCCTGCTGGTGCTGTGCCTCGGCGGTGGCGGCCTCGCCTACGTCGCCCTGTCCGGGAGTGACGAGGACCCCGCACCGGTGCCGTCCTCGGCCCCCAGCGGGGACGCCACGCCGCGTGCCGCCGCCGAGGAGGAGACCCCGTCGGCCGAGCCCAGCGCCGAGCCGCGCATCCGGCTCGTCGCGCCGAAGACCCTCGGTGGGCGGGCGAAGAGCACCGACCCGGAGCTGCGAGCCCTGGCCGACGAGATGGTCCGGGACATGAAGTCGACGGTACGCAGCGAGAGCGGCGCGGTCGGCGCCTTCTACGGCAGCCCGGAGAAGCAGGACATGGTGATGATCGCCGGCGCCTCGGGTTTCGTCCTCGACCCCAAGCGGGAGCTGGACGACGCCGTCAAGGCGCTCTCCGCCGAGCTGAACGTCCGGCGGATGTCCACCGTGTCCCCCGGCCCGCTCGGCGGCGTGGCGAAGTGCGGCGACGGCAGCGCCTCCGACATCGACCTCGGCGTTTGCGTCTGGGCCGACCAGGGCAGCGTGGGCATGATCGTGATGTTCTTCTCGTCCGCCAGCAAGGCGAAGTCCGAGTTCGCCTCGATCCGGGGGCAGGTCGAGAAGCGCTCCTGACCAGTGGGGGCCGCGGCGGGGTCGGCATCTCGACGGGGACGCCGACCCGCCCGGCCCACCGGCGAAATTGATCACCTTGGCGGGCGGCGGACGGTGGCACCGGGACCACGCTCGCTAAGCTCACGCGTCGCGTTGTCGAAGACCTGGAGCTGACCATGTCCCAGCCGCCAGTCAATCCGTACCCTTCCCAGCCGGGCAGCGGCGCCCCGTACGGCGCACAGCCGGGCGCCTACCCGCCCCCGCAGCAGCCGGGCGCGTACCCGACAGGCCAGCAGCCCGGCGGATACCCGACACCCCAGCAGCCGGGCGCGTACCCGGCGGGCCAGCAGCCCGGCGGGTACCCGCCGCCGCAGCAGCAGCCCGGCGGCTTCCCGCCGCCCGTACCAGGCGCGCCCGGTCAGCCGTTCGGCGCGGCGCCGCCGCCGAAAAAGCGGTCGGCCGGCAAGGTCCTGCTGATCGTGCTCGCGGCCGTGCTCGTGCTCTGTCTGGGCGGGGCCGCGGTCGCCTTCTTCGCCGTCAAGGACGAGGTCAAGGAGACCGTCGACGCCACGAAGATCCGGGTCGTCGAGCCGGACACGCTCGCCGGCCGGCCGAAGGTCACCGACGCCAACCTCCAGGACATCAGCCGGCAGTTGGAGGCCGAGCTGAACAAGTCCCTTCCGGACGCCACGAGCACCGTCGGGGCCTTCTACGGTGACCCCGCGAAACAGGACCTGGTGATGGTGGCTGCCGCCTCGGGCCTCAACACCGACCCGACCAAGACCCTCGACGAGACGATCACCGGAGCCCGGCAGAGCGATGTCCAGGTCGGTGAGATGTCCTCGGTGGACCCGGGACCGCTCGGCGGGGAGGCCAAGTGCGGCGATGCCCAGGCCAAGGGCGTCCCGATCGGCGTCTGCGTCTGGAGCGACAAGGGCAGCCTCGGCATGATCATGGTCTACTTCAAGACAGGCGCGGACGTGCAGAAGGAGCTGGCCACGATGCGCGGCCAGATCGAGCAGAAGTCCTGACGTCGAACCGGACCGACCGGGCCCCGCCCACCACCTGGGCGGGGCCCGGCCCGTCAGTGCCTCAGCCCTGAGCGGCGGCGCTGCGCAGGACGCAGAACTCGTTGCCCTCCGGGTCGGCGAGCACGACTTGACCCGAGCCGTCCGGGCGGGTGCGATCGGCGACGTGCGTCGCGGCGATCCCGAGCAGGCGGGCGGCCTCCTCGTCGCGGGTCCGGTCGGTCGGTTCCAGGTCGAGGTGCAGGCGGTTTTTCACCGTCTCACGGCTTCGCACCGCCGGGCTGCTCGGCTCGATGGGCTCCATCGGTGACTGCTACGACTGCATGGTCGAGTCGTTCCTCGGCTCGGTGCAGCTCGAGTTGCTCGACCGCCAGCCCTGGCAAAGGCTCTCTGCCCGTCGGTCGTTCGGTGTCACGGCCGGGCATCGAGGAATCGCGTGATTGCAGCGGCGACGGCTTGGTGGTCTTCGAGCATCGGCAGGTGCCCCGTATTCAGGTCGTTCTGCCAGGCGGCGCCGAGTCGCTGGGCGCATCGTTGTTGCAGCGCCATGGGCAGCTCCCGGTCGTTGTTGGTGGTCAGGTAGCCGCGCCACCCGTTCCACGACCGGTGAGCGGTCCGGTCCCGGTAGAGGGCGGGTGACTCGGGGGTGAAGCCGGCGATGATGCGGTCGGCGACATCGTCGTCCAGGCCATGGGCGAGGCCACGTCTGATCGCCGAGTCCGGGGGCCGGGTCCCGGCGAATCGCATCGCGGCACTGAGCACCCACCGGTTCGGTACCGGCATCGCCGAGATGAACGATCCTCCTGGCTGCGGGATCACGGCACTGATCGCCAGGAACGCGCTGACGCGTTCGGGTGCGAGCCGGGCGACTTCGGCGCCGATCACACCACCGGCCGAGTGCGCGACGATCGCGTACCTACCCGGCGGAGCGGAGTCGATCACCGCCTGGGCGTAGTCGCGCAACCGCGCTCGGCCACCCTGCGGTCGGGATGCGACAAAGGTCTGCTGCCCTTCGCCGAGGTCGCGGCGGACGTCATCCCAGATCCAGGCGGGAAGCCCGGCGCCGCTGAGGAACATGATCGGATCGCGTGAAGTGCTCATGACGCCATTGTCACCGTCCAGCGCTGTCACCGGCATGGCAATTTCCGGTGGATGATTGATCCGCACCGACCGTCGTCAAGGTAGAAAACGTGTTGACGAGGGCAGCTGGGTATCGGCGCCCACCTGCATCTCGGTAACGATGTCCTGGTCACACGCACCCCGAATTCCCAAGAATGGGGCGACCACGGCCGCCCGGAGAAAGCAGACGCAAGCCATGCGCCACAGCACCGCCATCCCATTGGGATTGGCGACATTGTCGCCGCCGCCCTGCACCTGCCTTACTTCGAAATACTGCTTCCTACCCATAAGTGGCCGCCGAGCGCGTGGCACGGCGGCCACCGGGCCGCTGCGAACTGGTGGGCCTATCCGGCGGTCACCACAGAAACGCCATTGTTCCAGGCTCGCACGCCGGACAGGCGTGTGTAGCCGGAGATACAGCCGTCACCGAAGCTGATGATGCCCATGGCCCGGACACTCCCGTTGCCCATGCCCTGATAGACGGCCCCGCCGGAGTCTCCCGGACGAACGCCTTGACAGTCCCAATAGCCGCTGGTGGTGGCGTGCTGCACGACGGTTATGTGGGAAAGGACAACGCCCTGAACCACGCCGTGCCAATCAGGGTCGGTGACGAACTGGCGGCAGGTCTGACCGGTGGTCAGTCCGCTGGTGCAGACCTGTGTGCCGACAGCCGGCGTGCCGTAGCTCGCGCCGCCGACCGGCAGGGAACTGCAATAGCCCGTCCCTACCGGGCAGTTGTAGACGCGTGGGCTGTAGGTGGATCCGTTGATCAGCGCCCAGTCGCCGTACTTGTGGGCGGAGCCCTGGGTCGGTGCTCCCAACTCGCCCCCGAAAGTGGTGGTGTGCTTGGTGCCGAAGTAGTACTCGGCGGCCGGCTTGGTCGCCGAGGTGAACGTCGCCGCCCACAGGTCCGGGTAGTTCGTCCCGCCCGGCAGGCAGTGCCCGGCGGTCAGCTGATAACGACTGCCGCTGAGCGCCACCGCGAACGAGGTCGAGCACCTGCCGCGCTCACCAGTGTGCGGGTCGTTCCACAGGCGCACGCCGGCTCCGGCATAGTGCGGGGCGCTGTCGCGGGAGCGTTCCTCGGTCAGGGTCTTCATCTCGGGCATCTCGCGGAACACCACGGCACTGCCGAACCGGGTCTTCAGCTCGGTCCGCAGCGCAACCGAGTCCAGCTCCGACAGGTACACGATGGCCACGCCCCGCGACGGGTCGGCGCCGACACCGCGCAGCGTGCCGCGGTGCAGCCCGGCGTCGATCATGTCCTCGATCTGGTTCTTGACGTCGTACATCTGCGCGCGGCTGCGGTCGCCGTGCCGGAACCTGATCTGGGCGGTGGTCACGGCATCGGCTTCTGCGGCGCGGGCCTGGATGTCCAGCCCGTCGGGCAGCGTGACGGCCAGTCCTGTGTCGGTGACCTCGACGCCGGTGTAATCGCCGGAGGACGTCTCGATAAGCGACTGGACGCTCTCAGCGCCATCGAGGATCTGCTGGGTGGCCTCGCCGGTCGGCGGGGCCGCGGTCTCGAACGCGATACTGGTTGGCGAGACGAACTCCGCCTCCTCGAAGACGTAGGTCCCGGCCTGCGCGGCGGCCGGGGCCAAGGTCACCAGTAGCAGAGCAGTACTGATGAGCGCAGCTATACGCAATCTCATGCGAACTCCGAGCATAGAGGGATCGTGGACGGCGCGGCCGCGCAGACCCAACGTAGACACCTGCGACGCGTACGATCAACGGTGGCGAATGGCAGAAAACTGCCACCGTGCAGGTGCGGTGACAGCCAAATGAGGTCCACGAACCCATCGCCCGAAAACCGAAGCACAGCCTGCCATCGGCTGCATGACATCCATAGGGGCGTCAACTCGCTATCCACTACCACGCCACCGTGCACATCACCACGACCAACGAGTGGCTCTGACGAGGCTTATGAAACACGGCCTGTACGGCAACGGCGGGTTCGAGAGACAACGAACTGACTGCTCGCCGCGACTGGCGAGTCGAGGACGACCTGAGCATTGTGGGCAGCGGTTCCCTCCGTTGCGGGTCCGCCCGGCGTCTGTCCGGATGAGGAGGGCGATCCGCTTGACGACTGAGGACCGTGCCCGGGACGGCTTCGCCGATTTCGTCCGGGCCGAGACCGCCGGGCTGACCCGGTTCGCGTACCTGTTGACCGGCGACCGGCACCACGCCGAGGACCTGGTGCAGGTGGCGCTGGCCCGTGTCGCGGTGCGCTGGGAACGGCTTGACGACCCGGCCGCCTACCTGCGCCGGGTGCTCTACACGCAGGCGGCGAGCTGGTGGCGGTGGCTCCGGTCCCGCCCGCCGGAGCGGCTGGGCGGAGCGCCGCCGGAGCGGGCCAGCCCCGACGAGGACGCGGACCTGCGGCTGGTGCTCCGGGCGGCGTTGGCCCGGCTGACCGTGCGGCAGCGCGCGGTCCTGGTCCTGCGCTACTACGAGGACCGCACCGAGATCGAGACGGCGGCCTTGCTGGGCTGTCGAGTCGGCACCGTGAAGAGCCAGACCCGGCACGCCCTCGGGCGGCTGCGCGTCCTCGCCCCCGAGCTGGCCGAGCTGGTCGGCCGTAGCCCCCTGGAGGTGACCCGATGACCCCCCGGCTCAGCGAGGCGCTGCGTCGCCTCGCCGACGATCTGCCGCCCGCACGCGTACCGGACGGCCTCTTCGACGCGGCGCGGACCCGGCACCGGCGTCGCCGGTCCACCGTCGCCGGCGCGCTGGCCGTCCTGGTCCTGCTCCTCGGCACCGGGTACGCGCTGCACCCGGTGGCCCTGCCGGCGCCCGCCGCTCCGCGCTTCGACGCCCCCGGCCTGCCCAACCGACTCGTCGCCCCGCCGCTGCGTACCGCCTCGGTGCGGGACTCGGCACCCGGTGCGGCGGCGATGCTCTTCGGCGGCCCGGCTGTGCGTACCGACTGGTTCGAGACGCGGATGGGCGTGCTGGCCGCCGACGCCGACCGATACCGGGTGCTGGACGCCGGGCCGGTCACCCCGGGCTTCGATGCCCTGCTCTCTCCGGACGGCCGGTACGCCTGGGTCGGCGCGTCCCTGCTGGACCTGACATCGGGGCGGTTCACCCCGGACCGGACGGACGGCTACCCGCTCGCGTTCGCGCCCGATGGCGAGCGACTTGTCTACGCCGACGACGACGCCTTCACCCCGCCGAACACCTACACCACCCCGTACGTCGGTGTCTACGACCGGGAGGTCGGGAAGGACGTCCTGCGAGTTCCGGTCGGCACGGCCTGGATTCCGCCGGGACGCACGGCGGCGCTCTCACCGGACAGCGGCGAGTTGGCCCTCCAGGTCCGTGACGAGATCTGGCTCGCCCGGGTCGCCGACGCCGGTGCCGACGGCGTCGCGGAGCCGTACCGGAAGCTGCCGCTGACCGGCGGGCGGCTCGGCGGGGCCGGGGCCTGGCTACCGGACGGGCGTGCGGTGGCGGTCCTGGACCGGTCCACCTGTACCGACTGCCCGGTGCCCGCCTACCCGCGTACCTGGACGCTGGCCGCCCGGTCGATCGTCGACGGCGCACCGCAGGCCGGCGCAGCGTTCCCGCCGCTGCGCTCCCGCACGTTCGTTCAACTGCTCGGCTGGCGCTCGGCGGACGAGGCGGTCGCACTGGCCGGTGTGCCCGGTCCCGAGGCGGTGGACCGGCCGGAGGACCACGACATCGCCTGGGGCCCGTATCACGAGCCGGGAACGGACCGGGTGGAACTCGTGGTGCTGCGCCGGGGAGCAACGGCGCCGGAGGTGCTCTTCCGCACTCCGGAGGGCATCACCGACCTGACGGTCGCCGCCGACCTGGCGATCGACGGCGCGGTACGCGGGTCCGGCCGCCCCGACCACGGGCCGCTGCCGTTCTGGCTGCTCGCCGTGGGGTTCGTCGTGGTGCTCGTGGTGGCCCTGCCCGTGCTGACGCTGCTGCGGCGCTTGCGCCGTCGACGACTCGGCTGGCACGCCCGCGCCGCCCCCTGATCCGGCCGGCACTTCTATAACAGCTCAGCACCCTAGGCAAGGGAGCTCCCTGCCAGTTGCCGTCAAGGCTGGCGGTGCGGGCCACCCAGTGACTCGGTGACGACCACGAGCTGTCGTCGCTGCGGCAGAATGCCGTTGGGAGGTCGCGATGGACATCAGGGTCTCAGCAGCGGATGAGCCTGCGGAGGCTCGGCCTGGCGTCGAGCGATTCAACACCCTCAGGGAGGTCGAGGCTCGAATTCGCGAACTGGCGGGTGGTGCGTATTCGGTCCTCACCGTGCACAGCCCAAAACGCAAGGCTCCGGACCCGGCCCGCCTAGCCACCTATCTCGACTGGCTGGCCGCCGGCTCGTCGTGGCGGACGATCCTGCCGCGATCGGTGCTGGCCACGCCGGGCTACCTGGACTACTCTCTCGTGCTGCACCGGGCCGGCGACCTCCATCGCGTCGCAGACGTCCCCGTCCAGCAGATGGTCATCATCGACCGCACCTACGCGTTCGTGCCCGCCGTCCCAGACACCTACGCCGCTGCCGCGCTTCAGCTCACCGAGCCCGGTGTGGTGGCCGCCCTGGCCGACCTCTTTCAGCAGGCGTGGGACCGGGCGACCGATCTGGAACTGGCCTGCGAATCTCAGCCGACCGATGAACAGCGGCAAGTTCTGAGCCTGATGTCCAGTGTGGACAAGGATTCGGTGGCGGCACGGCGAATGGGCGTATCGCTGCGCACCTATCACCGCCACGTGGCTCACGTCATGTCCCGACTCGGTGCTGCCAACCGTTTCCAGGCCGCCGCACGAGCCAAGGAACGGGGCTGGATCTGAGGACTGGGACGCCTGGTGCGGCTGGAGTAACTAGTGTCAAAGCGCAACCGGTTGTGCCGCCGCACCGGGATGGGTACATCTTCACATCGCGGCCGGACGACCCGCAGCCCCGTGGCGACACGATCACCGGTCGCCGTCACAGCGTCGCGTCGGGGTCCGGCCCGACGTCCGCCGCCGGCAGCGTCACCGTCACCTCCAGGCCGCCGCCCGGTTGCGCGATCGCGTTGACCGTGCCGCCGTGCGCGTCGCAGACGGCCCGCACGATGGAGAGCCCGAGTCCGGAGCCCCGGGCGCCGGTCCGCTCCCGACCGCCCCGCCGGAACGGCTCGAACAGCCCCGGCACGTCGGCCTGGTCCACCTCGAAACCGGTGTTGCCCACCACCAGCCAGGACCGCCGGCCGTCCGACCCGGTCCGCACCCAGAGGCGGCCGTGCAGGTGGTTGTAGCGGACCGCGTTCTCGATGATGTTGCCGGCGAGCCGGTCGAGGAGCCCGGGGTCACCGACCACCGGCGCCGATTCCAGCGACGTCTGCACCCGCAGGCCGATGCGCTCGACCTCCCGGCGTACCGCTGTCAGGGCGTTGGCGGTGGCGGCGGCCAGGTCGCACTCCGTCCGCCGGGCGAGGCGGCGGCCGGCCTGCGCTTCGCTGCGGGCCAGCACCAGCAGCGCGTCGACCAGCCCGTTGGCGCGTTCGGAGGCGTCCCGGACCACGGTGGCCATCCGGCGGTACTCGGCCGGGTCCGCCTCGTCGTCGCTGAGCGTCACGTCGATTTCGGTACGCATCACGGCGAGCGGAGTCCGCAGCTCGTGCGAGGCGTTGGCGACGAACCGCTTCTGCGCCTCGAAGGCGGCGGTGATCCGGTCGAGCATCGCGTCGAAGGTCTGCGCCAGCTCGGCGACCTCGTCGTCCGCCCCCGAGTATCCGATGCGCTGGTCGAGGGTGGTCTCGCCGAGCCGCCGGGCGGTGGCGGTCACCTGGTGCAGCGGCCGCAGCGCCCGCCCGGCGACCGCGTACGCGCCGGCCACGCCGACGACGCCGATCGCCAGCAGCGCGGCGAGGCCCTTCGCCAGCAGCTCCCGGCTCGCCGCGTCGACCAGTTGCCGCTGCCACTGCGCGGCGTCCAGGGACCGGCCGTCGGCCAGCACCACCGTGGTGCCGGGGAGCAACTCGTCGGTGGGGCGCAGCGCGTCGCGGACCAGCAGCCACGCCAGCAGCACCAGGATGGCGCCGGCGCCCACCAGCAGGACGCCGTTGAGCAGCGTGAGCCGCAGTCGCAGGGTGGGCCGCAGCCGGCGACCGCGCGTCATGACGCCGCCTCGGCGACGCGGTAGCCCGCCCCGACCACGGTCTCGATCAGCGGCGGATCACCGAGCTTCTTCCGCAGCGTCATCACGGTGACCCGGACGATGGTGGTGAACGGGTCGGTGTTCGCGTCCCAGACCCGTTCCAGCAGCTCCTCGCTGGAGACGACGGCGCCGCGCGCCTTGAGCAGTTCGCAGAGCACGCCGAACTCCTTGTTGGTCAGGTCGACCGGCACGCCGCCCCGGGTGGCCACCCGGCGGGCCGGGTCGAGCACCAGGTCGGCCACCTCCAGCACCGGCGGGGCGGCGGGGGTGGCGCGCCGGCCGAGCGCCTGCACCCGGGCGACCAGTTCGTCGAACGCGAACGGCTTGGGCAGGTAGTCGTCGGCGCCCAACTGCAACCCCTCGACGCGGTCCGCGACCGTCCCGCTCGCGGTCAGCATCAGCACCCGGGTCAGCGCACCCGAGGCGGCCAGCTCGGCGCAGATCTGGTCACCGTGCACGCCGGGCAGGTCCCGGTCGAGCACCACCACGTCGTACCGGGTGACGAAGGCCATCTCGTGGCCGCTGTCGCCGTCGTACGCGACGTCCACCGCCATGCCGCGCTTGCGTAACCCCCGCGCGATCGCGTCGGCGAGGTTGCGTTCGTCCTCGACCACCAGTACCCGCATCCCGGCCTCCTCGCGCCCGACCACCCGACAACCTAGTGCCGGCCGCCAAGCCCTGGTCCGCGCCGGTCCCGGTTGCAGAAAACCTTCGGCGTACGCGATGCTGCCGGCAACGAGCAACGGAACGGTGGTGCCATGACCGACACGGCGGGACGGGACGTCGCCTACCGGAGCTTCCGGTTCCCGGCCGACCTGCACCTCGGCACCGCCACCGGGCTGCGCGGCACGGACCGGGGCCTGGTGCTCGACGGCGGGGCCGACCGCGGGTCGCACCGCCGCCCGGACGGCCGGGTCCGGCGGTACGCCGCCGGGAGCTGGACCTCACCGCCGGTGCCGACCGGGTTCGGGGTCCGCGAGGTGGTGCCCTCGTGGACGGCGGACACCCCGGGCGACGGCTGGCTCCGCATCGAGCTGCGCGGCTGGCACGACGGCGCGCCGGCCACGAGGTGGTACGTGCTGGCCGAGTGGGCCGCCGACGACCACGCCGTCCGCCGCACCTCGATCCCCGGGCAGCGGGACGCGGTGGCCACGGTCGACACCGACACCCTGGTGCTGTCCACCACGGCGACGGGCTGGCAGCTCCGGGTGACCCTGCTCCGACCCGACGACGCGGTGGCCGGGCCGGTCCTGCGTACCGTCGGCGCGGTCGCGACCGGCCCGGCGTCCCCACCGTACGACGGTTGCCCGGCGCCGGGCGGGGCGGACACCCCGGGCCCTGCCTGGGGCACCGTGCTCGACGTCCCCCGCTACTCCCAGCGCGTCCACGCCGACACCCACCCCCAGTGGGCCGGCGGCGGCGACTCCTGGTGCAGCCCGACCTGCACGTCGATGGTCCTCGCGTACTGGGGCGCGGAACCGGCGCCGGAGCGCTACGCGTGGGTGACGCCGCCCGACCCCCGGCCGGTGGTGGTGCACGCCGCCCGGCACTGCTTCGACCACGCGTACGCGGGCACCGGGAACTGGCCGTTCAACACCGCGTACGCCGGGGTGCACGGAATGGACGCGTTCGTCACGCGGCTCCGGTCACTGACCGAGGCGGAGGCGTTCGTCGCCGCCGGTGTCCCGCTGATCGTCTCCGCCTCGTTCCGCGCCGGGGAGGTCCCCGGGCTGGACTACGACACCGCCGGGCACCTCGTGGTGCTCGTCGGGTTCACCGCCGGCGGCGACCCGGTGCTCAACGACCCGTACGCCCCGGACGACGAGGGCGTACGCCGCATCGTGGGCCGCCACGCGTTCGCCCGGGCCTGGCAGTCGGGCAGCGGTGGAGTCGCGTACGTCGTCCGCCCGCCCGAGGTGCCGCTGCCGGTGCCGCCGGCCCAGGCCAACTGGTGAGTCAGCGGCGCAGCCGCCACAGCCCGATGGAGCTGTCGGGCCGCCGGCACAACACACCGCCGACAATCGCGTGGCAGTCGCCGGACGCCTCGGGTAGCACGTCGAGCACCCGGACGATGGCCGCCGCCGCGTCGATCTCGGCGACGAGCGGCCCTCCGGCCGGGTGGGGACGGACCGCGAGCAGCCGGCCGTGACCGGGCTCCTGCTGGGCGAACTCCCACCTGCCCAGCTCTGCCCGGACCCGGCCGGTGACCGGGTCGAGCACCGCCAGGTCCGCCGGCCCGGTGCCCGTACCGGGGACCCGGACGACGACCAGCCGCCCGGGAGCCGCCCACATCGTGTCCCAGCCCGGCCGGGTCCACAGCGGACGGCCGGTCGCCGGGTCCACCGCCCACAGCGTCCCGGACCGCGTCTGGCCGCAGATCACGCCACCGCAGTCCAGCACGAGCGACGCGTCCGGCACCGGCGCCCGCCACCGGCGGTCCAACCGGTCGACCCCGTACGCGGTCATCACCGGAGGCGTACCCCCGATGGTCACCAGCAGGTCCCCCACCATCTGCGTGGAACGGTACGGCCGCTCGGCGGTGGACCACAGGTCGGCCGCGACGAGGACAGCGCCGGTGACGGCGTCCCGTACCTCGACCCGTCCCCGGGGATCGCTGAGGAGCACCCGGTCCATTCCGTCGGGGGTGAACCGGTACCCGACCTCTCCCGCCGGCACGTCGGCCGTCCACCGCGGCGTACCGCAGCAGGGGTCGACGGCCCGGAGGGTGCCCCGGCCCTCCCGGCTGAAGTCCTCCAGCAGTAGGCCGCCGCCGCTCACCCCCAGCGCCGCGCCGGGCTGCTGCCAGCGGTACGCCCCGGTCGCCGCGTCCAGCGCGACGGTGACCGTGCCCCGGCCCTCGGGCGGCACCTCGTACCCGCTGATCAGCAGCAGGTCGTCCGCCCGAGCGGACACACCCCAGAACCGGCCGTCCACCGGCAGCGGCGCCCGCCACGCCGGTTCACCGCCGGGCAGCCGGTACGCCGCCATCGACCGCGGCGTCCGCTCCCGGCTGGGCGGGTCCACCACGAGCAGCAGGTTCCCGGCGACGAGCCGGTCGACCCCGAGCCGGGCCGGCACGACGACGGCGACCCGGCCGGGCGGTGGGGTGGCGGCGGCAAGCGTGAGCAGGGCGAGCAGCAGCACCGCGAGGAAGCCCGGCAGCCGGTTGGCGGGCGGCCGGGGCCGGCGGGCGGGCGGTTCGGGTCGCTCGGCGTCGCGCAGATCACCCAGGTCGATCAGGGTCATCCGACACCCCTTCCCGGCGGCCGTCCGCGCCGGATCCCGGCTCCGGCTCTGCCGGCGATGGAAGCGTATGCGCAACAGGTCCGTCCAGTCCGTCCGGTCCCGGCCCGTCGCACCGGCCCGCCCGCGTCACCCGGCGGCGCGGCACGAATCACCGTCCGGCAATCCGGCCAGGCGCGTACGGGGACGGCAATTCCGGCGGATCCCACCTGTACGATGGCGCGTCGTGGCTGTGCCGGTGGTTCACCCCTCGTTGAAGACCGTTACCGAGCCCGCCGCGGCGCCGTCGTCGCGCGGGGCCCGGTGGCGGCCCGCCCGCGCCGACGTGCTGGCCGTCGGCGTCTACGTCGCGCTCGGCGTGCTGGTCTGCCTCAACTACTGGGTGGACGTGCAGAACCGCGTCTCCTCCCACCTGCCGACCGACCACAGTTGGTTCGAGTGGCTGTTCTCGCACGGGGCGTACTCGGTGCGGCACCTGGAGAACCCGCTCTTCACCAGCCGCCAGAACGCCCCGGACGGGGTCAACATGATGGCGAACACCTCGCTGCTCGGGGTGACCCTGCCGCTGGCGCCGCTGACCATGCTGGTCGGCCCGCAGGTGATGTACGCGCTCTACCTCGGCGCCGCGCTCTCGGCCACCGCCGCCACGGCGTACTGGGTGCTGTCGCGCCACCTGGTGCGGTCGCGGGCGGCGGCGTTCGTCGGCGGAGCGTTCCTCGGCTTCGCGCCCGGGATCGTGCACCACGCCAACGGCCAACCCAACTTCGTCTCCAACTTCCTGCTCCCGCTGATCGTGCTGCGGGTGATGCGGTTGGGCGAGCCGGGCCGGTGGCGGCGCAACGGCGTCGTGCTCGGCCTGCTGGTCGCGTACCAGATCTTCGTCAACGAGGAGATGCTGCTGCTGACGGCGCTGGCATGCCTGGTCGTCGTCGTCGCGTACGCGGCGATGCGGCCCCGGGCCGCGTGGCGGCAGGCGGGCACCTTCGCCGCCGCGCTCGGCACCGGCGGCGGTCTGGCGCTGCTGCTCACCGCGTACCCGATCTGGTTCCAGTTCAACGGTCCACAGTCCTACCGCGGTCTGCAGGGCGGGGTCTTCCACAACTGGGGCGAGGACCTGAAGGCGTTCGTCACCTTCCCCCGCGACACGATCGCCGGTGACGAGGCCGTGGAACGGACGATCGGGCTGACCGAGCAGAACACCTGGTTCGGCTGGCCGCTGGTCGTGCTGGCGGCGGTGGCCCTGGTGCTGCTGGCCGCCCGGTCCGTGACCGTCCGCATCCTGGCCGTGCTGACGGTGCTGTTCACGGTGGCGTCGCTCGGCCCGAAGATCCGCTTCGACGGCGTGGAGACCGGGACCGACGGCCCGTGGGCGTACATCCCCGACGACGTGCCGCTGGTCGAGATGATGATGCCGACCCGGCTGAGCCTGGTGGTGGTGGCCGCCGTCGGCGTCCTGCTCGCCGTGGCCTGGGAAGCGGTGTCCGGCGCCGGCCGTCCGCCGGTGCCCGCCCCCCGCACCGGCGAGGGCGGCCGGGCGACGCGACGGCGCTGGCTGCGCCCGATCGGGTACGCGGCCATCGCGCTCGCCGTCCTGCCGCTGTTCCCGCGTCCGCTGCCCGCCCAGCCGGTCGAGCCACCGCCGCACTTCATCACCGCGGGCGGCTGGCGCCCGTACGTTCCGGAGGGCCGGACGCTGGTGCCGGTGCCGATCCCGAGCAACGTGCACGGCCTGCCCACGCTGCGCTGGAGCGCGCTGACCCAGCAGGCCTTCCCGATCCCGGGCGGTTACTTCATCGGCCCCAACGAGAAGGGCGAGGGCGTCTTCGGCGCGCCGAACCGCCCGACGAGCACGCTCGTCTACACGACGATGGACCGCAACGCCACGCCGAACGTCACCGACGAGCACCGCCGGCAGGCGGTCGAGGACCTGCGGTTCTGGCGGGCCTCGGTGGTGGTCCTCGGCGCCCACCCCCGGGAGGCGGTGCTGCGCGACCTGATGACCGCCCTGCTCGGCCCGCCGCAGCGCGTCGACGACGTCTGGCTCTGGGACGTCCGCCCCCTGGTGCGGTGAAAGGAAGGGCCCCCTGTTAACGCCTGCGGTAGTAAAAGGGTCCCTTCCTAACGGCGCCGCGCCGCGTCAGCCGATTAGCGGCCGAACGTCCCACACCCACGCGCCGCCGACCTCGCGGCCCGGCCCGAGCAGCGCGTCGAGCGTGTGCTTGACCGGGTAACCCAGGTGCAGTCCACCCTGGACGACCACGGCGGCGCGCCAGTGCCGCAGGTCCTCGACCGCCTGCCGGCGCTCGACGTCGGTCACGGCCGGCATTTCGCCCGTCTCCGCGACCCGGCGCAGCAGCACCGACGTGGGACGGTCCGGGGCGCCCCAGCGGGCGGTCGGGTCCTCCGCCGCGGTCGGGCCGATGAAGAACCCGCCGGGCGCGTCGAAGGCCAGCCCGGTGCGCGCCGACCAGAGCATTCCCGGGCTCGCCCCGGCGCCGGTCACCGGCGGCACGGGCACGACGGTCCGGCCGGGCGGGACGTACGCCCGCCAGCCGCCGTCGGCGACGAAGGCCGGCACCGGCCAGACCGGCACGGTCCGGATCGGCGTGGGTGCCAGCGGAAGCAACGCGGCCGCGACCGCGCCGCCCCAGAGCAGCCGCACCGGCACGGCGGGCCGGGCGTGGGCCACCAACCCGGAGTTGGAGCCCCGACCGCCGGCCGGCTCCGGACCGCCGCCGGCCGCTCCCGCAGGGGCTTCGGACGGATCCGCGCCGCCGCCGGCCGGCCCCGGGGCGCCGGCGGTGGCGGCGCGGACCCGATCCGTCGCGAGGGCGAGCAGGATGCCGAGCACCGGCACGCAGACCAGGGCCAGGCGGGCGGGCACCGCGAGGTCGAGCAGGGGTACGCCGACGAGCAGCCGGTACGGCCCGGGCAGCCCGGTCGCCTGGCCGTCGAGGCGTACCTCGGTACCGAGTGACAGCAGCGCGAACAGCACGCCGCAGACGGCGAGTGCCCGGACCAGCGGCCGACGCCGGAGCCAGACGACGGCGACCACGGCGAGGACCAGCAGGCCCGGCCCGAAGAAGGAGTTCTCCTCGGTGGGGTTGGGGGCGAGCAGCCCGGGCAGGTACTCGTCGCCGAGGACGGTCTGCCGCGCCGAGGCGGTGTAGGAGGCCAGGTCCAACTTGAACGTGTCGGCGTGGAACGGCATCCCCTGGTAGCTGCCCGGGCCGGCGAACTGGAACCACAGCGGGTACGCCAGCAGCGGCGCCGCCACCGCCGTGCCCACCCCGAGCCGGCCGAGCAGTGCGGGCGCCGCCGCCCGGGCCGCGCGCCGGTCCGCGGCGGCGTACGCCAGCACGAACACCCCGGCGGCGAGCGCGAGGAAGAGCAGCACCTCCTCGCCGAGGAACGCCTGGTACGCCACGAGGAGACCGAGCCACACCCCGGGCCGGACGACGCGGCGGCCGTCGGCGGGGAACACCGCCGCCAGGATCGCGGGCACCAGGAACTGGGCCGCCATGTGCAGGTGCGCGCCCGCGTGGGCGACCATGCCGGGGGCGAAACCGCAGACGAGACCGCCCAGCGCCGCGGCCACCCGGGAGTCGACGAACCGGCGCCGCAGCAGCACGTACCAGGCGGTGGCGGTGCCGGCGAGGCAGGCCGCTACGGCCACCAGGAACGCCACCTGCGACCCGAGGAACAGGGTCACCGGGGTGAGTGGCACTCCCAGCCCCAGCACCGAGGTGTTGGCCATCAGGTTGACGCCGTCCGGGGCGTTGAGCGCCGTGGCGTACAACGGGTTCTCCCCGTCGACCACGGCCCGCGCCGCACGGGCGAGCATCCACTCGAACAGGATCTGGTCGCCGGCCTGGTGGAACAGCCGGTCCGGCCGGCCCCACTGCCGCGCGGTGAGCAGCGCCGCGAGGGCGACGTAACCGGCGACCACCAGGGCGTCCGGGATCCACGAGGGCAGCCGCGAGCGCCCGTCCGGCCCGGTGCGGGCGGGGGTCCACACCGGCAGCCGGGGACGTCCGTCCGGTCGGGTGTCGGCCGTGGTGCGGACCGACATCAGGCCGTCGCGTCGGTCAACGCGCGGACGTCCCAGACCCAGACGTCCAGCTCCCGGCGGCCCGGGCCGACCAACTGCTCGACGGTCTGGCGCAGTGGCTCGACATGGTGCTGGTCCATCGGGAGCACCAGGATCGCCGCCCGCCAGTACCGCAGGTCGTCCAGCGAGCGCCGGCGCTGCCGGTCG
Source organism: Micromonospora sp. WMMC415 (assembly GCF_009707425.1). Lineage (GTDB taxonomy): Bacteria > Actinomycetota > Actinomycetes > Mycobacteriales > Micromonosporaceae > Micromonospora. The sequence continues at coordinate 5,682,948 of NZ_CP046104.1, forward strand.
TCCAGCTTCGGCGTACGCCCGGTGGTGGCGACCTCCTCCAGCAGCTGCCCCATGCCGCTCGGCCGGCCGCCGAAGCGACCCGGGTCGCCGGTGTTGCCGTTGCGCGGGGCCAGGAAGTAGCCACCGGGGATCTTGAAGTCGAGGTTCGTCGCGGCGGCCCAGCGCATGCCGTGGGTGTTGCCCATGTTCGGCACCGGGATCGGCACCAGCGTCTGGTCCGGGCCGACGTAGCCGCGCCACCGGTCGGCGGTGATGAAGTCGGGCACCGCCGGTCGCGACGTCACCTGCAGGGGCATGGGCGCGATCGGCAGCAGTGCGAGGACCAGCCCGGCGGCGGTGAGTGTCCGCAGGGTACGCCGTTCCACCGGCAGCGTGCGGGAGCGCTCGACGGCGAGCGCGAGCAGCAGGCCGACGACCACGGAGGTGATGAGCCCGAACCGGGTCGGCACGACCGCGTCGAGCAGTGGCAGCCGGACCAGCCACTCCCAGGGCCCGACGGCGATCTCCCGGTCCCACCACGAGACCCGCTCCCCGAGCGACAGCACCGCGAAGAACACCCCGGTCACCGCGAGCGCCCGGACCACGACCTCGTTCCGCAGCCAGAGCACGATGCCGACGGCGATGAGGGCGAGGCTCCACCCGAAGAAGGCGTTCTCCTCCGAGTAGTTCGGGGCGAGGTTGACGTTGGCCCGCTGGTGGCCGCCGAGGGTCGGCGACCCCTGGGCGACGAAGGCGGCGATGTCGTTGCCGTAGTCGCGTACCGCGTCACTCAGGCCGTGGTACGCCATCGGCCCGGCGAACTGGACGTACAGCGGGTACGCCAGCAGCGACCCCGCCACGGCGGTGCAGGTCGCGAGCGCCTTCAGCAGGGGACGCCAGGCCGCCGACCACAGCGCCGGACGCTGGGCCACCACCGCGAGCAGGAACACCCCGCAGGCCAGGGCGGTGAAGAGCAGGATCTCCTCGTTGATGAACGCCTGGACGGTCACCAGCAGGGCCAGCAGCGCCCCGTCGCGGTACGGGCGGCGCGAGCGGGTGATGACCAGCACCCGCCACACGATGAACGGCAGCAGGAACTGGCTGATGATGTTGGGGTGCCAGTTGGCGTGCGACAGCATCGCCGGCGAGAACCCGCAGAACCAGCCGCCGACGGCCGCGCCCAGGCGACTGTGGACGACGTGCCGGGAGAGCACGACGTACCAGGCGGTGGCGGTGCCGGCGAGGGCGAGCGTCACCAGCAGCACGAACGTCACCGCCGGGCCGAAGAGGAGGGTCACCGGCACCATCGGGATGCCGAGCGCGAGGATGGCCGTGTTGGCCATCAGGTTGACCCCGTCCGGGTAGTTGAACTGCTCGGTGAAGAACGGGAACTCGCCGTGCAGCACCACGCGTACCGAGTGGGCCAGGAAGAACTGCACCTGGGCCGGGTCGCTGCTGTAGAGCGCGGCCACCCGGCCGGCCGGGTCGGCCCAGATCCGGCTGGTCACCCACAGCGCGGCGAGCAGGAACGCACCGACCACCGCGAGGTGCTGCCGGCGGGGCGTCCACCGCGGCAGCCGGCGGAGCAAGGGGAGAACGGAAGCGGGCGTCGGCGCCGGTGCGGTCACGGAGGGCGTACGTCCGTTCACCGTGGCGCCGTCGGCGCCGGCCGCGCCGTCCACGTCGGGGGCGAGTGGATCGGGGCCGGCCGGGGCGGCGGTTTCCCGGTCGGGCTCGGCGCGGGTGTCGGCAGGCGTCACAGTCGGCGGAGTCTACCCGAGCGGGTAAATTCACACCAAAGTCACCGGAGGGTCCCATGTGGGCGGTGAACGGGCCGGGCGCGGCATCTCGTACTATGGCGCTTCGCAGACGATGGTCGAGGCGGACGAGGGGGCGGACAGGTGGCTCCAGCTCGCCGGCCCGGCAGGACGGTCGCCGCCCTGCTGGCCCTGCTGACGACCGTGACCGCCTGCGGGCCGGTCGCCGACCGGCAGCCGGGCGACCTGCGGGCGGGCTACGACAGCCGGGACGGCTCGCTCACCGTCTGGCCGGCGCGGGGCGCCCTCGCCGGGAACGCGGAGATGACGGCGGCCGTGACCGCCGCGGTCCGCGACTGGCGGTCACCCGTCGACGACCAGGTGCACCTGCCCTCCTCCGGTGTCCTCTGGGCCGGTGAGGTCGACGGCGCGCCGCTGGCCCTGGTCGCCGCGAGCGTGCCGGGCGAGAGCGCCTCGTGGCTGCTCCAGGTCACGGCGCGGGACGGGCGGTACGCGGTCACCCACGCCACCGAGTACACCGATCCCGGCTACCTGGTCTACTCGGACGTGCTGCCGGTGCGCACCGCCGAGGGGCGGCGCTACCTGGTGTCCGCCCGGGTCCAGCGGGTGCTCGGCCCGGACGGCCGTGCTCTCGCGGTCACCGACGGCCTGAGCGGGCCGGTCGGCGTGCCGGCCTGCGCCGCGGTGCCGGTGACGGCCACCCTGCGCGCCACCGAGTCGCTGCCCCGGGGCCGGGCCACCGACCGGTTGCTCGACCTCGGCACCGGCACGGAGGCACCGCGGTACCCCCTGGTACGCGACGAGGCCGGCTCCGGCCGGCGCGCCCTGGCCGGTCTGGACACCTGTTCGCTGGCCGGCGAGGACGGCCCGTTCGGCAGTGTCCGGCGGCGGGTCGGCGACCGGGAATCCCGGGACTCGGTGCCGGCGTCCTGGCCGATGGCGAAGCTGGCCGTCCGCACCGTGGGCGAGCTCGCGGTCGGCGGCGGCCAGCCCGGCGAGGTGCAGCAGCTCACCTGGGAGACGGCCGACGGCACGATGACGGCCGTGGTGTACCGGCCGGCCGGCGGCACGCCGGTGGCGTCACCCGCCGACCGGGCGGCGCCGTTGCAGGCGTACGTGCTGCCGCTGCCCGGACGGCCGCTGGCCGTGCTGACCTGGCGGTCGAACCGCGAGACCTCGCTGTCGACCCCGCCGGGCACGCCACGCCTGGTCGACCGCCCCGGCCTGGCGGTCCTTCCCCTCGGCGCGGACCGCCTGACGGTCAGCCTGGCCACCGCCGACAAGACCCACTACCGCTCCCTGACCGCCCCCGGTTAGCGGCGACGGCGGGCGGCCCCGGGTGGGGCGCCCGCCGTCGGGAGAGCCAGGATCAGTTCGGTGCCGCGGCGTCGTCCGTGGCGACGACCGGCTCGACGGGCTCGACGTCGAGCCGGGAGATCCAGCCGGTGACGTCACGGGCCACGTCCTGGGCGGTCAGGCCGAGGTCGGCGAGGATCTGCGCGCGGGTGCCATGCGGGTGCCACGCGGCCGGCACACCCAGGTCCTTCAGCGGCACCTGGACGTCGGCGTCCCGCAGCGCCTGAGCGAGCGCGTCGCCGACGCCGCCGACCCGGACGCCGTCCTCGACGGTGACCACGAGCCGGTGCGCGGCGGCCAGCTCGACCAGTTCGGCCGGGACCGGCCGGACCCAGCGCGGGTCGACCACGGTGACGCCGTAGCCCTGCTCGGCGACCCGGGTGGCCACCTCCATGCCGAGCTGGCCGAAGGAGCCGACCGCGACGAGCAGCACGTCGGTGCGCGGCGACTCGGCGAGCACGTCGACCGGCCCGACCCGGCGCAGCGCCGGCAGGTCGGCGGCGACGGCGCCGGTCGGGAAGCGGACGATGGTCGGCCCGTCGTCGACGGCGACCGCCTCGCGCAGTTCCTCGCGGAGCGTGGCGGCGTCCCGGGGGGCGGCGATGCGCAGGCCCGGCACGACGCCGAAGACGGACATGTCCCAGATACCGTAGTGGCTCGGCCCGTCGGGGCCGGTGATCCCGGCGCGGTCGAGCACGAAGGTCACCGGCAGCCGGTGCATCGCCACGTCCAGCAGGACCTGGTCGAACGCCCGGTTCAGGAAGGTCGCGTAGACGGCCACCACGGGGTGCAGGCCGCCCATCGCGAGGCCGGCGGCCGAGGTGGCGGCGTGCTGCTCTGCGATGCCCACGTCGTACACCCGCTCCGGGTGCTTGCGGGCGAGCTTGGCGATGCCGGTCGGTTCGGCCATGGCGGCGGTGATGCCCACCACGTCGGGCCGCTCGTCGGCGATCGCGACCAGCTCCTCGCCGAAGACGTGCGTCCACTTCACCGACGGCGCGGCGACCAGCTGACCCGTCTCGACGTCGAAGGCGCCACCGGGGCCGTGCAGGCAGTCCGCCTCGTCCTCCTCGGCCGGGCGGTAGCCGTACCCCTTGCGGGTGACCGCGTGCACGATCACCGGGCCGCCGAAGTTCTTCGCGGCGCGCAGCGCGCCCTCGACGGCGGCGACGTCGTGCCCGTCGACCGGGCCCACGTACTTGATGCCGAGGTCCTCGAACATGGCCTGCGGGGCGACCGCGTCCTTGATGCCCTTCTTGACCGCGTGCAGCACCTCGTACATCGGCTTGCCGACCAGCGGGGTCGAGCCGAGGGCCTCCTTGACGGTGTCGAGCACCTTCTCGTAGCCGGGGTTGAGCCGCAGCGAGGAGAGGTGGTCGGCGAGGCCGCCGATGGTCGGCGAGTACGACCGGCCGTTGTCGTTGACCACGATCACGAGGGGGTTGCCGGCGGTGGCGATGTTGTTCAACGCCTCCCAGCACATGCCGCCGGTGAGCGCGCCGTCACCGACCACGGCGACCACCGCGCGCGACTCGCCGCGCAGGGCGTACGCCTTGGCGAGGCCGTCGGCGTACGACAGGGCGGTGGAGGCGTGCGAGTTCTCGATCAGGTCGTGCTCGCTCTCGGCCTGGTTCGGGTAGCCGGAGAGCCCGCCGCGCTGGCGCAGCTTGTCGAAGCCGACCTGCCGGCCGGTGAGGATCTTGTGCACGTACGCCTGGTGGCCGGTGTCGAACAGGAGCCGGTCCCGGGGGGAGTCGAAGACCCGGTGCAGCGCGAGGGTCAGCTCCACGACGCCCAGGTTGGGGCCGATGTGACCGCCGGTGCGGGAAACCTTGGCGACCAGGAAGTCACGGATCTCGGCGGCGAGGATGCCCAGCTGCTCGGCGGACATCCGCTTGACGTCCTGCGGACCGCGCACGGCGGCCAGCAGCCCGGCGTGGTGGGCCGTGTCCTGTTCAACACTCATGACCGGAGAGTCTATCGGCCTCGCGACACTTCGCAGCTCCGCCGGGATCCTCGCAGGTCGGCGCGGGGCGCGGCGACGCCCGCGCGGTCGTCGCCCTGAGCGCCGGGTCAGGTGCGCACCCGCAGCGCACGCGGTGGCCGGGCGGGTTCTGCGCCGTACGCGGGGCCGGCGGGCGTCCAGGAGCCCAGCACGGCGGCCCGGGTGGCGCCGGTCACCGACGGCAGGGCGCCGGGCAGCCCGTGCCAGGAGAGCCAGCCCAGGAGGGCGAACGCGTACGCCTCCTTCGCCTGCGCCGGGACGCCCAGCTCGTCGGTGGTTCGCAGCCGCCACCGGCCCGCCCCGAGCGCGGCCAGGCGGGCGGTCAGTGTGGGATTGCGCACTCCCCCGCCGGCCGCGACCACCTCGACGACACCGTGCCGGTCGCACTCGGCGGCGACCACCCGTGCGGTCAGCTCGGTGAGCGTCGCGAGCAGGTCGTCGACCGGCACCGGTTCGCCGAGGGCGGCGAGCCGGTCGTCCAGGTAGCCGGCGTGGAACAGCTCCTTGCCGGTCGACTTCGGCGGCGGTGCCGCGTAGTACGGCTCGGCGAGCAGCAGGTCCAGCAGGCCGGTGTGCACGCGACCGGCCGCCGCCACGGCGCCGTCGAGGTCGCACGGCCGGCCGAGGAAGCGGCGAGCGGCCGCGTCGAGCAGCGCGTTGGCGGGCCCCACGTCGTACCCGAGGACGGGCGCGCCCGGCGCGACCACCGTGAGGTTCGCGATGCCACCCAGGTTGAGGGCCGCGCGCGCGGTCTGCGCCGGGTCCGGTGTCCCGGCGTCGCCGGGCCGTGCCGCCGGCGCCGGCGCGAGCAGCAGGGCGTCGAAGGCCGGCACCAGCGGCGCGCCCTGACCACCGGCCGCGACGTCCGCCGAGCGCAGGTCGCTGAGCACGGGTACGCCCACCCGGGCCGCCACCCGCGCCGGCGCGCCCAGCTGGAGGGTGCCCCGGACCACGCCACGGTCGACCCAGTGGAAGACCGTCTGCCCCGGCGACACGACCGCGTCGACGGCGCCGCCGGCCAGCTCCACGCCGACCGCCGCCGCCTCGGCGAAGACCTCGCCGAGCCGGTTGTCCAGCCGGCAGGCCGCCTCGACGGTGGTGGCCGCGGGCGGCAGCAGCGTCCCGATCTCGGCCCGCAGCCCGTCGTCGTAGTCGATGCCCCGGTGCCCGAGCGGTGTCAACCAGAGCGTGTCCCCGTCGAGCGTGAACTCGGCCGCAACCACATCCACCCCGTCATACGACGTCCCCGACATCAACCCGACGATGCGCAAGGAAGGGTCCCTTCTTAACGTCTGCGGTAGAGGAAGGGTCCCTTCCTAACATTCAGCCGGACGGCAGCAGCAGCCCGACCAGCTCCACGTGCTGCGTCATCGGGAACAGGTCGAAGCCACGCAGGTCGGCCAGCCGCCAGCCCAGCCCGGCGAAGGTGCGCACGTCCCGCGCGAAGGCGGCCGGATCGCAGGCCACGTACGCCACGGCTCGCGGGCCGGCGGCGGCCACCGCCCGCACCACCCGGGCCCCGGCCCCGGAGCGGGGTGGGTCGAGCACCACCACGTCCACCGGGCCGGTGACCCGCCGGCGGGCCAGCACAGCCTCGACCCGGCCCGGCACGATCCCGACCTGGGGCAGGTCCCGCAGGTTCTCCCGGGCCGCGGTGACGCCCGCCCCGGCCGCCTCGACCAGCGTGACCCGCCCGTCCTCGCCGACCCGGCCGGCCAGCGCCGCGGCGAACAGGCCGGCGCCGCCGTACAGGTCCCAGGCCGTCTCGCCCGGCAGCGGCGCGAGCTGGGCCAGCACCGCCTCCACCAGGGTGTCGGCCGCCGCCGGGTGGACCTGCCAGAACGACGACGCGGGCAACGTCCACCGGCGGCCGGCGGCCTGCTCGCGGACCCGCTCCGGCCCGCTCACCGGCCGGGGCACCCCGTTGCTGAGGGCGGTCACCGCCAGGTCCCCGCCGGTCGAGGCGACCGTCTCGACGGCGTCCGCGTCCGGCCACCGGGTGCCGCTGGGCGTGAGCACCGGCAGGGTCTGGATCGCCGGGTGGGCGATCAGGCACCGGTCGATCGGCACCACCTCGTGCGAGCGGTGCTTGAGCAGGCCGGCACGGCCGGCGGCGTCGACCGCGTACCGGACCCGGGAGCGCCAGCCCAGCGGACCGCCCGGGAGCGGTGTGACCCGGACGGCCAGCGTGTCCAGCTCCGCGGCGGTCAACCCGCCGAGGCGGCTGAGCTGCTCGCGGACCACCGCCGCCTTCCAGTCGAGCTGGGCCTCCGGCGCCACGTGCTGGAGATCGCAGCCGCCGCAGCGGCCGGGTTTCGCGTACCGGCAGGGCGGCTCGACCCGCTCCGGGGCCGGCGCCAGCACCGTCACCGCGTCGGCCCGGACGAACCCCCGGTGCACCTCGGTGACCTCGGCCACCACGCGTTCCCCGGGCAGCGCGTGCCGGACGAACACCACCTGCCCGTCGACGCGGGCGACGCAGTGCCCGCCGGGTGCGACCGCCCCGACGGTCAGCTCGACCCGCTCGGCCTCCTCCAGCCCGCGGCCGCCGCCCGTCACCGGCTGCCCCCGCCGGCCGGCGCGTCGCCGCCGCCCGAGCGGCCGGAGCTCTCCCCGGGCGGGGCGGAGACCACCGGCGGGACGGTCGGCGGCAGGGTGCCGCGGGGCGCCACCCGGGGCCCGCGGGCCGGGGTACGGCTGAGCGTGGCGTCGAGGCGGTCCAGGTTCTTGTTCGCGGTCGAGGCGAGCTGCCACGGCACGCTGGTCACCATCACCCCGGGCTCGAAGAGCAGGCGCCCCTTGAGCCGCAGCGCGCTCTGGTTGTGCAGCAGGTTCTCCCACCACCGACCGACGACGTACTCCGGGATGAAGACGGTGACGACGTCGCGGGGCGACTGCCGGCGGACGTCGGCCACATAGTTGATGATCGGCCGGGTGATCTCCCGGTACGGCGAGTCGATCACCGTCAGCGGCACCGGCACGTTCCGCCGTTCCCACTCGGCCTGCAACTGCCGGGTGTCCTTGTCGTCGACGTTGACCGTGACGGCGGTCAGGCTGTCCGGCCGGGTGGCCTGCGCGTAGGCGATCGCCCGCAGCGTGGGCTGGTGCACCTTGCTGACCAGCACGACCGCGTGGTTGCGGGCGGGCAGCACCGGCCGCCCCTCGTCCGGGACCAGCTCGACCGCGACGCGGTCGTAGTGCCGCCGGATGGCCAGCATCAGCCCGTAGATGACCGCCATCGCCGCGATGGCGATCCACGCGCCCAGCAGGAACTTGGTGACCAGCACGATCACCAGGACGGTACCGGTCATCGCCATGCCGAAGCTGTTGATCGCCCGGGACCGGACCATCCGCCGGCGTGCCTCGGGGTCCCGTTCGGTCTTCAGGTGCCGGTTCCAGTGCCGGATCATGCCGGCCTGGGACAGCGTGAACGACACGAAGACGCCGACGATGTAGAGCTGGATCAGCCTGGTCACCTCGGCCTGGAAGCCGACGATCAGCACGATCGCGAAGACGGCCAGGAAGAGGATGCCGTTGGAGAAGGCGAGCCGGTCACCGCGGGTGTGCAGCTGCCGGGGCAGGTAGCGGTCCTGGGCGAGGATCGACCCGAGCACCGGGAAGCCGTTGAACGCGGTGTTCGCGGCCAGGAAGAGGATCAGTGCGGTGGCCCCGGCCACCACGAACAGCAGCACCGACCCGGAGCCGAAGACCGTCTCGCCGAGCTGCGTGGTCACCGTCTTCTGCACGTACCCCTCGGGGCCGGACACGATCTGCAGCACCGGGTCCTCGACGAACTGGAGGCCGGTCAGCCGGGACAGCCAGATGATCCCGACCAGCATGCTGACCGCGGTGGCGCCGAGCAGCAGCAGCGTGGTCGCCGCGTTGCGGCTCTTCGGCGCCTTGAACGCGGGCACCCCGTTGGAGATGGCCTCCACGCCGGTGAGCGCGGCGCAGCCGGACGAGAACGTGCGCAGCAGGAGGAACACCAGCGCGAAGCCGGTCACGCTGTGCTCGGCCTGGATGACCAGGTCGGCGCTCGGCGCGCGCAGGTCGTGGCCCAGCACGAAGATCCGGATCAGGCCGGTCAGGAGCATCGCGCCGATCACGATCACGAAGCCGTACGTCGGGATCGCGAAGGCCTTGCCCGACTCCCGGAGACCGCGCAGGTTCATCGCGCTCAGCAGCACCACCGCCGTGACCGCGACGCCCACCTTGTGGGTCGCCACGAACGGCACCACCGAGCCGAGGTTGGCCACGCCGGAGGAGACCGACACCGCGACGGTCAGGACGTAGTCGACCAGCAGCGCGCTGGCCACCCCGACGCCGGCGCGCGGCCCGAGGTTCACCGTGGCCACCTCGTAGTCGCCCCCGCCGGACGGGTAGGCGTGCACGTTCTGGCGGTAGCTCGCCACCACGGTCAACATGACCACGACGACCGCGAGGGCGACCCACGGCGAGAAGAGGTACGCCGACGCGCCCGCGATGGAGAGCGTCAGCAGGATCTCGTCGGGCGCGTACGCGACGCTGGAGAGGGCGTCGGAGGCGAAGACGGGCAGGGCGATGCGCTTGGGCAGGAGGGTGTGCTGGAGGCGGTCGGACCGGAACGGTCGACCGAGGAGCAGCCGCTTCAGCAGCGAGGTGGGTCTGGCCACAACCGCCAAGCGTACGACCACCCGGATCGGACCCGCAGGGGTAGCCGATCACGGAAGTGTGTACCAGCGGAGTACCGTCGGTCCGCGCCCGCCCCGGGAACGTGGCAGGCTCGCAGACGACCGCTCACCGGTCGGAGCGGGTGCGGACTCTGAGGAGGAACGCGGTGCATGTGGTGATCATGGGCTGTGGGCGGGTCGGCTCGACCCTCGCGCACAGCCTGGAGGTCCGCGGGCACTCGGTGGCGGTGATCGACCAGGACGCCGACGCCTTCCGTCGGCTCGGCCCGGACTTCGCCGGGATCACCGTGACCGGCGCCGGCTTCGACGGCGACGTGCTCCGGCAGGCCGGCATCGAACGGGCGGACGCGTTCGCAGCCGTCTCGAGCGGCGACAACTCCAACATCATCTCGGCGCGGCTGGCCCGGGAGACCTTCGGTGTCACGCGGGTGGCCGCCCGCATCTACGACCAGCGCCGGGCGCAGGTCTACGAACGCCTCGGCATCCCGACCGTGGCCACGGTGCGCTGGACGGCCGATCGGATGCTGCGGCACCTGGTGCCCGAGGGCACCGTGGAGATCTTCCGCGACGCGACGAGCACCGTGTCGATCGTCGAGGTGCCGCTCCACAAGGACTGGATCGGCCGGCCCGTGCGCGGGCTGGAGGAGGCGACGGGCGCCCGGGTGGCGTACCTCATCCGGTTCGGCATCGGCACGCTGCCCACGCCGTCCACCGTCGTGCAGGAGGGTGACCAGGTCTTCATGCTGGTCACCGACGACATCGTGAACACCGTCACCGCGGTGGCGGCGCGTCCGCCGGAAGGGGGGCAGTGACCATGCGGGTCGCCATCGCGGGCGCCGGCAACGTGGGTCGCTCCATCGCCCAGGAGCTGATCGACAACGGCCACCAGGTCATGCTGATCGAACGCCAGCCCAAGATGCTCCGCCCGGACCGGGTTCCGGACGCGGAGTGGGTGCTGGCCGACGCGTGCGAGCTCGCCAGCCTGGAGGAGGCCGACGTCGCCGGCTGCGACGTCGTCGTCGCCGCCACCGGCGACGACAAGGTCAACCTGGTGGTCTCGCTGCTGGCCAAGACCGAGTTCGCGGTCCCCCGGGTGGTCGCCCGGATCAACCGGGCCGAGAACGAGTGGCTCTTCACCGAGCAGTGGGGCGTGGACGTCGCGGTCAGCAAGCCGCGCGTGATGGCCGCCCTGGTCGAGGAGGCGGTCACGGTGGGCGACCTGGTCCGCCTGATGACCTTCCGGCAGGGCGAGGCGAACCTCGTCGAGATCACCTTGCCGCCGACCGCCCCGTACGTCGGCCAGCCGCTGCGGGACGTGCCGCTGCCGCGCGACTCCGCGCTGGTGGCGATCCTGCGGGGTAAGCGCGTGCTGGTGCCCAGCCCGGACGACCCCATCGAGGCGGGCGACGAGCTGATCTTCGTGTGCACCGCCGAGGTGGAGGACGCCGTCCGCGCGGTGGTGCTGGGTCCGGACAGCGTCGAGCGGACCCGCGAGTCCCGCTGACCGCCGGGGCCGCCCGGCCGTTCCGTCAGGGCACGGTCGGGCCGACCGTCAGGTCCGTCAGGGCACGCCGGGCCGACCGTCAGGCCGTCGACGCCGGCGACGACTCGTGGGTCACCCGCCGCACCGTCCAGACGGTGATCAGCAACAGCAGCACGTACGGCGGGTAGCCCAGCACCAGCCGGGCCACGCCCAGCGCGGTGTCCTGCTGGGCGAGGTAGAGGCCGGCCTGGACGCCGACCTTCGCCAGCCAGACCACGCCCCACAGCACGGTGAGCCCGGTGAACGTGCGCACCAGGCGGGGGTCCTGCCGCCAGTCGGAGCGGCCCTTGGCCACCAGCACCGACCAGATCCAGCCCACCAGGGGCTGCCGGATCGCCGCCGAGACCAGCAGCGCCACGCCGTAGCCGATGCCGTAGAGGATGCCGGGAAGGTAGAAGTCCCGTTCGTCGCCGGTCCGCCAGGCGATCGCGGCGCCGATGGCGATGCCGAACAGCCCGTTGACCGCGTGCCGGATCGGCCGCCGCTGCGCCAGCCGTAGGGCGGCGATCGCGACCGCCACCGCCACCGAGGCGATCACCGCCGGACGCAGGTCGCCGACGATGTTGGCCACCACGAAGACCACCACCGGGATACTGGACTCCAGCAGGCCCCGCCAGCCGCCCAACTGGTCGGCCATCTGCTCGGCGATGGTCGGCAGCGGCTCCTCTTCGTCCGGCCCGGCGCCCGGCTGGGCCGCCCGGTGCTGTCCCGTCGTCATCGCGTGCCTTCCGTCCGGGTCACTTCGGCGGTTCCAACTCGTAGTACGGGTTGTAGATGACCTTGCGGTCGTCCCGCACGGCCACCCGGCCGCGCGCGGTCAGGTGCCGTCCGGGCTCGATGCCGGAGATGTGCCGCCGTCCCAGCCACACCAGGGTCACCACGTCGCTGCCGTCGTAGAGGTCCGCCTCCAGCGTGGGCAGGTTCGTCCGGGGGGTGTAGACCACCGTGCGGAGCCGGCCGGACACCGAGACCACCTCGCCCCGGCTGCACTGCCGGGCCGGCACACCGCCGTGCTCGGCGCTCTCCCGGCGCAGCTCCTGCGCCTCGATCTCCGCCTCGCTCGCGGTGAGCCGTCGCAGCATGCGCCGCAATGAACCCCGCCGCTCGTCGGTCGACATGACCTCCGCGTCACCCTTCCCACGCTGGCCCGGCCCGGGGCCGGTAGTGGACCGGCCCCGACGACGCCGGGACCGCTCCGCCAGCGTACGCCGACACGGCCGGCACCGGCGCGGGCGGTGGACGTCCGGCCGGGCCCGCGTCGCCGTCCCGGCGCGGCCGGCTGGGACCCGGGCCCGGGCGGCTGTCGCCTGGCCGGACCGTCGCCTGGACCTCGCCTCGGTTCGACGAGATCGGCCGGGCGGACCCTAGGCTTCCCGGGCCTCGCCGGCGGCGGCCGTGGCGGCGTCGCCCGGGCCGGCCTGCTCGGCGACCTCCCGGGGCAGCCGCAGCGGCAGTGGCTCGCGGACCGGCTTCGCCTCGTGGCCCCGGTCGACCACCAGGCCCTCCAGGCAGGTGGCCAGCGGGCCGGCCGCGGCCGGGTTGGTCGCCGCGTCGCCCTGGAAGACGCCGCGCACCATCCAGCGCGGCCCGTCGACGCCGACGAAGCGCAGGTCGGTGATGCCGTCCTGGGTGCGGACCCGGGCCTGCAACTCGGTGCCGTACTCGCCCTCGATCTCCTGGGCGGCGGCGCCGTCGTTGAAGAGGGACTGGCGGATCTCCTCACGCACCTCGTCCCAGATGCCCTCGCTGCGCGGGGCGGCGAAGACGCCGAGCTGGAGAGCGTTCTGCCCGTGGACGAGCACGACCTGCTGGATCACCCCCTGCTGGTCGGCCTGCACCCGCACCTCGACGTCGGGCACCGCGGGGATCTGCAGGCTGCCCAGGTCGAGTCGCTGCACCCCGGACGGGGCCTCGCTGGCGTCGTACGGGCCGCGCGCCGGAGCCTCCGGGATCACCGGTGCCTCCAGCTCGTTGGCGTCGCGGACCTCGGTCCGCTCGTCACGCGTGTGCCGCCCGGCACCGGCCCGCTTTCGGGAGAAGATCACTGCGCACACCCTCCGCTGTTCGCACTCACCCTGCCACCTCTTCCGTCCGTCCGCCCGCCCGTTGGTGGACCGGCCGCCGGTCGTACCGCGTCACGGCGCCCCGGCCGCCGGCCGCCGGCCGTCCGTTCCCGGTGCGGCGGGCGCCGGCACCAGGTTGGCGTGGCCACCGGTGGAGCCGTGCCCGCCGCTCCCCCGCCGGGACGCGGGCAGCTCCGCCACCGGCTGGAACTCCGCCCGCGCCACGCGCTGCACGACGAGCTGCGCGATGCGGTCGCCGCGGACGATCCGGGCCGGCGTCTCCCGATCATGGTTGATCAGGTTGACGAAGATCTCACCCCGGTAGCCGGCGTCGACCGTACCGGGCGCGTTGAGCACGGTCACGCCGAGCCTGGCCGCCAGCCCCGAACGGGGGTGGACCAGGCCCACGTACCCCTCCGGCAGCGCGATGGCCACGCCGGTCGGCACCAGGGCGCGGCCGCCCGGTGGCAGCTCGACGTCCGCGGCGGCCACCAGGTCCGCACCGGCGTCGCCGGGATGGGCGTACGCCGGGAGCGGTAGCCCGGGGTCGAGCTGGCGTACGGGCACGGGTACGACGTCGGTCACGGTTCCCCTCTTCCGTCCGGTTCCTCGGGTGACCCTGCCATCCTGCCCGGTCGCCGGCCCGTCGTGCGCCGTACCCTTTACCACGTGAGCGTGTCCCCGTCCCCGTCGTACGCCGAACGGCTGAGCCTGCCCTGGTGGCTCTGGGTGGGTGGGCTGGCCGTGGCCGCCCTGTTCGCCGCCGAGATCTGGATGGGTGCGCCCGGCGTCCGGGCGTGGCTGCCGTTCGTGGTGCTGCTGCCCGCCGCCGTGGCCGGCATGGCGTGGCTGGGCCGGATCCGGCTGGCCGTCCAGGAGGGCGAGCTGCGGGTGGACGACGCCCGCCTGCCGGCGCGCTTCGTCGCCGACGTCGTGCCGCTGGACGCCGCCGGCCGACGCGAGGTGCTCGGCGTGGGCGCCGACCCGCTGGCGTTCGTGGTGCAGCGGCCGTGGATCGCCGGTGCGGTGCAGGTCGTGCTGGACGACCCGGCCGATCCCACCCCGTTCTGGGTGGTGAGCACGCGCCGGCCGGTCGAGCTGGCGGAGGCGCTCCTCGCGGCCCGGGACGCCGCGGGGACCAGCCCCGCGGGGCGCTGAGCCGGCTCAGGGCGCCTTGGGCAGCGCCGGCGGCGGGCCGGGCAGGCTGCCGGCGCGGCGCCGGAGGTCGGTGCGGAGTTCGTCGGCCATCGTCCGGGTCGCCCGCCGGTTGAGGTAGCTCGCCACCGCGGCGCCGGTGAGGAACGGGCCGAGCGTGGTGAGGTTGCGGCCGAAGCGCCGGAGCAGGGTGTCGCGCAGCTCACGACGGGCCGCGGTGCCCAGTACGGCGCTCACGCCGACGCCCGGCATCATCGGGTTGATCCCCCGCTTCGTGGCCCACGCCTGCACGAGCGCCACCGACCGCTGGGCCCGGCCCGGCGGCAGCGGCACGCCGTAGACCTCGTGCAGCTCGCCGGTCAGCTTGAGCTCGATCGCCACCACGGCGACCGTCTCGGCGGCCAGCAGGACCGGCGCCGACAACAGGGTCGGGGTGATGGCCCACTCGACGGTCGCGACACCGCCCCCGGCCGCGCCGACGCCCGCGGTCGCCCGGGCGGCGTTGCGGATGAGGCGTTCGGCCAGTGCCTCGTCGTCCAGGTCCGGGAAGTGCCGGCGCAGGGTGGCCCGGTCCCGGACCGGCACGTGCGGGGCGATCTCGGCGACCGTGTCGACCATCCAGCGCACGGCCGCCTTCGGCTTGAACAGGTCACCGAGGTTGCGCGCGCGGGCCTGCCCGACCAGCCGGCCGAGCAGTTGGCGGCGACGCGCCGGCCCGATGTCGTCGGCCGTCAGCGCGGCGACGGTGGCCCCCAACTCGTCGCCGCCACCCGCCGATTCGCCTCCGGCCGCCGATTCGCCGCCGGCCGCTGATCCGTCGGCGGCGCGCGCCGGGGCCGCGCCGGACGCGACGTCCCGCTCGTTCCGCTCGGTCATGGCACCGAACCTCCCCGGTGGACGCGCCGCCGACCTGGCGGCCGTTCCTCACGAGTCAAGCAGCTCCACCGGGCCGCCGCACGGCAACCGGAACGAGCGGCGGCCCCGGATGGGAGCCGCCGCCGGTGATGCCGCGTGCGGTCAGACGCACTCGCGGCAGATCAGTTCGCCGTTGCGCTCGACCGCCAGTTGGCTGCGGTGGTGCACGAGGAAGCAGCGAGCGCAGCGGAACTCGTCCTGCTGCATCGGCAGCACCTTGACCGTGAGCTCCTCGTCGGCCAGGTCGGCGCCGGGCAGCTCGAAGCTCTCCGCCACCTCGGCCTCGTCGACGTCCACGGCGCCCGACTGTGAGTCGACGCGCCGGGCCTTCAGCTCTTCCAGGCTGTCCTCGCCGAGGTCGACCTCGTCGCGACGCGGGGCGTCGTAGTCGGTGGCCATCGGTTTCACTCTCCCATGTCGATGTTGTCGCTTCCGGTTGTAACGCCGGACGACGTTGTTTCGGTTCCGCTGGCCGGCCACCACTTGTGTCGGTCACCCGACCCGACGTGCCGGGCCGGTGCCGCCAGAGAAACTTCCCCGGCGAGCGCGGTACCTTACCCCCCCTTTGGGCGTGGCATGTATACCGCCCTCGTGGCAGAGATGTACGCCCCCGCACGGCAAGTTGTTCCCAATGTGACTCAGGCGACACGAAGATAGGGGTAGTACTACCCGGTTCCCGGTCGGCGCGCCGGCATGTCCGCCTGTTTCCACGCGACGGCCGGACAACCGTTAACCTCAGCGGCGTACTCGACGGCCGGCCCGGTGGCCCGACCCGCCGCCGGCCGCCACCACCCACTGCCCGGGAGCGCCCTGATGAGCTTTGCGCGAGTGCGAGCACTCGTAGTGGTCGGCCTGCTGGGGGTGCTGGCGCTGGTCTTCGTGGTCGTCGCACTGGTACGTGACACGCAGAGTGAGGCGGGCATCGGCGGCGGCTGCCCGGAGGGCTGGCCGCGCGCGGACGTGACCCTGCGAGAGCGCAAGGACGTGAAGATCAACGTCCTCAACGGCACGGATCAGCCCGGCCTCGCCAACAAGGTCGCCGACGAGTTCCGCAACCGGCAGTTCCAGGTCAAGAAGACCGGCACCGGGAAGCAGATCGAGGACATCGCGGTCCTGCGGTACGGCCCGAAGGGTGTCGGTTCGGCGCACCTGCTGCGCGCGTACTTCCTGGACAACGCCGAGTCCGAGTACGACCCGAAGCGTACGGACGACACCGTCGACGTGGTGCTCGGCAGCGCCTTCCAGCAGCTGGCCACCACCACCGAGGTCAACCAGTCCCTGGGCGACCTCGGCTCGCCGGTGGCGCCGCCGGGTTCCTGCCCGATGCAGCAGAAGTGAGCTCCGGCACCGGCCGGCCGAGGCCGGCCGGCCGGCGTCAGGGGCCGCCGGCGGCGTCGAGGTCCGCCAGCCGGTCGTGCAGGGGCCCGAAGAGAGCCGGTGGCGCGGCGACGACCATGTCCGGCCCGGCCGCCGCGCCGCCCAGCCCGGCGACCCGCAGCCCCGCCTCGGTGGCCACCAGACCGCCGGCCGCGAGGTCCCAGGCGGCAAGCCCCTTCTCGTAGTACGCGTCGACCCGCCCCTCGGCGGCGAAGCAGAGGTCGATGGCGGCCGCACCGAGGCGGCGGATGTCGCGGACGTGCGGGATCAGCTCCGCCACCACCCGGGCCTGGTGGGCGCGGCGCTTCGGGTCGTAGCCGAAGCCGGTGGCGACCAGGGTCTGGCCGAGTTCGGTCTCGGCTGAGCAGCGCAGCCGCCGACCGTCGCGCCAGGCGCCGCCGCCGACCGTCGCCGTCCACTCCTCACCGGTGCTGATGTTGCGCACCACCCCGGCGACCACCGTGCCGTTCACCTCGGCGGCCAGCGACACGGCGCTGTGCCGGAGCCCGTACAGGTAGTTGACGGTGCCGTCGATCGGATCGATGATCCACCGCACCCCACTGCCTCCCTCGGCGGCCGCACCTTCCCCGTACTCCTCGCCGAGCACCTGGTCCTGCGGACGGAGCGTGGCCAGCGCATCGAGGACCTGTCGCTCGACCGCCCGGTCGGCAGCGGTGACGACGTCGGTGGCGGTGGTCTTGGTCGCGGCGACCGACACCCCCTCGGCGCGCATTCGGGACGCGGTGTCCGCCGCATTCCGCGCCACGTCGACGGCGATCGTGAGCAGTTCCTTCGGTGTCGGCACTGAACTAGTCAAACTTCCCCCTGCCCGCACACACGGGTGCGCGCGAATTGATGAGGACCAGCACGGAATCGTCTCCGCCGTCTCAGCGTCGCTCATCCTACGGTGCGGCCGAAGACTGGTCCGGCGAGAGCCGGACGACGCCAACGGGACTGGGGGCGCGCGTGCCTGTCAGCGGCGGCGCCAACGCGGACCGGCCACGGCCAATCGTCCACGGCCCCCACTTCTCCCGCCTCCACGCACCGTGACCACCGGCCGCGCACCAGCCGGACGCGTTCGCACCAACCGAATCTGAACTTGTGACCACAACTCAAAGCCGGGATGAAATGAACGGGTACGGCAACCAGACGAAGATCTACGGCGAGGTGTGGTTCAACACCTGCTGCATTCCGCAGCGCAACGCCTTCACCGTCAAGGACCGGTACAGCGACGGCACTCGGATCAAGGTTTACTGGAGCGGCGCAAGGTATGGCAGTTACACCTTGCCGGACGGCGCGGGACGCGAGACGACCTTCAGCATCGAACCCAACAACGTCACGCGCGCCGTTATTCACTGGAAGGCCTGCACTCTGGCAGCGGTGGCGTTGAATGGTGCAACCCCCTCATGAACGATTACATCGACTGAGGCTCGGTAATCTGTCTGCTCGACCTAATTTCAAACAAACTGACGCATTGACTCGGCGTGGCCGCTCCGTGAACGGCGATAGTGGCCGCGCCGACGCGTCGCACCAAATGAGGGCGGTCGACGCGGTGCGATCGTCACGAATATCCGACGACAGTCGCGCCTGCCAAACCGGGGATCCCACCGCGTCCGGCGCGTGTCGAAATGCGCGTGCGGAGAGCGTTCGCGCGAAAGTGCCGCAGGATTCCGGCGCGACACCGGAGTCGACAGACCGGCCCCTGATTGTTGTCCCGGCAGGCGTCGTCCACGTGCCGGCCGTTACGGCCGGGCTGTGACGTTGGTCGCGCCGACCGTCCCCGGCGACTGGGCCGATCCGGGACCGGGCAGCAAGGCAGGACCGCACGCACCGGGGCGGAGCCCGCTCGTCGCCTCGCTGATCCACCTCTGCGGCGGCGTGGGCCACGCGGGTCGACAGGTCGTCGCCGGGTGCGGGGTCCCTGGCGCGGCGTCTCGCCTCGGGGTGGATTTCCGCTTTATGTGCGGATCGCATCCTTACCCACGCGCTGTCTGCACCGAATCGGCCACTTTCGCGGCCGGTACACCGTGCGCCGCCGGATGATCGCCGTGGACGGCGTTACAATTCACCCTGCCCACGCGCCACGGACCGCCAGCGACCGGCCGGCCCGGGACACGGGGGTCCCTCAACGACATCGCCCGGCACAAGCGCTCCGCCTCGCGCCGGACGACCCGGCCGTGCTCGCTCTTCGCCTCCGGAAGGTCATTCGTGACAGAACCCCGCCAGACCGGCGCCGACGTTCGCTCGCTCACCGACACCCTGATCGCGCACGCGCAGAGCGCCGGCGGTCAGCTCACGTCGGCCCAGCTCGCGCGCACCGTCGAGTCCGCCGAGGTGACTCCGGCCCAGGCCAAGAAGATCCTGCGGGCGCTCTCCGAGGCGGGAGTGACCGTCGTGGTCGACGGCTCGGCCACCACCGCACCCCGCCGCCGGGTGGCGGCCGCACGTTCGGCCACCCCGGCGTCCCGGGCGACGACCGCCAAGACCACGAAGAAGGCCGCCGCTCCCGCGCCGAAGCAGGCGCCCGCCGCCGACGAGGCCCCGGCCCCGGCACCGCGGAAGGCCACCGCCCGCAAGGCCACCGGCACCACCGCCGAGGTGGCCGCCAAGGCGGCGGCGCCGGCCAGGAAGGCCACCCGGGCCACCAAGGCGACGGTGGCCGAGGCCGGCCCGGCGAAGGCCGCCACCAAGGCCAAGGGCGAGACCGACGCCGAGGGCGAGATCGATCCGGAGGAACTGGCCGCCGAGATCGAGGACGTCGTCGTCGACGAGCCGGCCGAGCTGACCCAGGCCGCCGAGACCGACGCGGCCAACTCCGCCAACGACAACGACTTCGAATGGGACGACGAGGAGTCCGAGGCGCTCAAGCAGGCGCGCCGCGACGCCGAGCTGACGGCGTCCGCCGACTCCGTCCGGGCGTACCTGAAGCAGATCGGTAAGGTCCCGCTGCTCAACGCGGAGCAGGAGGTCGAGCTCGCCAAGCGGATCGAGGCCGGCCTCTACGCGGCCGAGCGGCTGCGCGCCGCCGACGAGGGCGAGGAGAAGCTCAACCGCGAGATGCAGCGCGACCTGCTGTGGATCTCGCGGGACGGTGAGCGCGCGAAGAACCACCTCCTCGAGGCCAACCTGCGCCTGGTGGTGTCGCTCGCGAAGCGGTACACGGGCCGCGGCATGGCCTTCCTCGACCTGATCCAGGAGGGCAACCTCGGCCTGATCCGCGCGGTCGAGAAGTTCGACTACACCAAGGGCTACAAGTTCTCCACCTACGCCACCTGGTGGATCCGCCAGGCCATCACCCGCGCCATGGCCGACCAGGCCCGCACCATCCGCATCCCGGTGCACATGGTCGAGGTGATCAACAAGCTGGGCCGGATCCAGCGCGAGCTTCTCCAGGACCTGGGCCGCGAGCCCACTCCGGAGGAGCTGGCGAAGGAGATGGACATCACACCGGAGAAGGTGCTGGAGATCCAGCAGTACGCCCGGGAGCCCATCTCGCTGGACCAGACGATCGGCGACGAGGGCGACAGCCAGCTCGGCGACTTCATCGAGGACTCGGAGGCCGTGGTCGCGGTCGACGCCGTCTCGTTCTCGCTCCTGCAGGATCAGCTCCAGCAGGTGCTGCAGACGTTGTCCGAGCGTGAGGCGGGCGTGGTGCGCCTGCGCTTCGGCCTGACCGACGGCCAGCCGCGGACGCTGGACGAGATCGGTCAGGTCTACGGGGTGACCCGGGAGCGCATCCGGCAGATCGAGTCCAAGACGATGTCCAAGCTGCGCCACCCGTCGCGTTCGCAGGTCCTCCGGGATTACCTGGACTGACCGGAGCCGTCAACTGAACGTGTCGTTTTGAACACTTGGCGTGCAACGCCGCATGGTGATCGTTTGGTTGCACGAATGTGATCGTTGACGTGGCACCCTTGGTGCATGGCACGCTGTCGGAGCCATGTGTGACCTCGGTCCCCCGCGGGCACACAGGGAAGGCGAGGCCCGACAAGGGTGTTGCACGATAGGTGAGCAACGACCGAAGAGAGTGTTCATCGGTGACGACCAGAGGAGGAAGGCGATGACCCCGACCCTCACGCCGCCGCCCGAGACGGTGAGCCCCCCGGCCGCCGATGAACGGTGCGACCGCTGCAATGCTGCCGGCAAGCTCCGCGTCACTCTGGCTGGTGGGAGCGAGTTGGTGTTCTGTGGGCACCACGCGAACAAGTACGCCGAGGATCTCGTGAAGATCACCGTGCGGTACGCGACGGACCCGGAGTTCAGCTGGCGTGGCGCCGATCTGATGGCGAACTGAGTCCGTAATTCCGACATAAGACCGGCCGGGCCCCTGGAGGGGCCCGGCCGGTCTTTTCGTGTCCTGCGGCCCGCGTCGACCGGACAGCCGGCGCACGGCGGGCGGGGGGACGCGGCTGCGCCCGAACCGGGTCAGAGGGTCTGCACCGTCGCGATGCGTTCCTCGAGCTGCTCGATCGTCGCCTGGGCGCTGGGCGGGCCGCCGCAGATGCGGCGCAGCTCGGCATGGATCTTGCCGTGCGGCTGTCCGGTGCGGTGGTGTCGGGCCGCCACGAGGGCGTTCAGCTGCCGCCGCAGGGCCACGCGCCGCTGCGCCGCGCTCATCGGTGCCGGCGGGGCGGCGGTGGCCGCAGCGGACGTTTCAGCGGGCCGTTCGGCGGCTCGGCGTCGCTGCGCGGCGAGTTGCTCGGCCTGCCGCTTGGTCAGCAGCATGGCCACCTGGTCGGCGGTGAGCAGGCCCGGCAGGCCCAGGTACTCCTCCTCCTCCGGGGTACCGGCCTGGGCCGCGGTTCCGAACGACGCCCCGTCGAAGATCACCTGGTCGAGTTCGGCGGTCGCGGACAGCGCCGCGAACCGCTTTTCGAGCTCGCCGCTGGCCTGGTCGTCGCGCTGGGCACGCTCCAGCAGGTCGTCGTCGAAACCCTCCCGGTCCTTCGGCTTGCCGAGCACGTGGTCCCGTTCGGCCTCCATCTCGCTGGCCAGCCCCAGCAGGTGCGGCACGCTGGGCAGGAACACCGACGCGGTCTCCCCGGACCGGCGGGCCCGGACGAACCGGCCGACGGCCTGGGCGAAGTAGAGCGGCGTGCTGGCGCTGGTCGCGTACACGCCGACCGCGAGGCGGGGGATGTCGACGCCCTCGGAGACCATCCGGACCGCCACCAGCCACCGCTGGTCGGACGCCGCGAACGTCGCGATCCGGGCCGAGGCGCCCACGTCGTCGGAGAGCACCACGGCGGCCTTCTCACCGGTCACCTGCTCGAGGAGCTTGGCGTACGACCGGGCGGCCTGCTGGTCGCTGGCGATGACCAGGCCGCCCGCGTCCGGCATGCCGGCGTTGCGCAGCACGGTCAGCCGGGCGTCGGCGGCCCGCAGCACCTGGGGCATCCAGTCACCGGCCGGGTCGAGCGCGGTCCGCCAGGCCTGCGCGATCAGGTCCTGCGTCATCGGCTCGCCGAGCCGGGCGGCCAGTTCCTCGCCGGCGTTCGTGCGCCAGCGGGTCTCACCGGAGTAGGCCAGGAAGAGCACCGGCCGCACGACGCCGTCGCGCAGCGCGTCGGCGTAGCCGTACACCGCGTCGGCGCGGGAGCGCAGCAGGCCGTCCCCGC
This sequence comes from Micromonospora sp. WMMC415, assembly GCF_009707425.1. Classification (GTDB taxonomy): domain Bacteria; phylum Actinomycetota; class Actinomycetes; order Mycobacteriales; family Micromonosporaceae; genus Micromonospora. The sequence continues at coordinate 5,705,407 of NZ_CP046104.1, forward strand.
CCCGCTCGTAGCTGACGAACGGGATCGGGTTGTCGTCGGAGCGGAACGGAGTGCCGGTCAGCATCAGCCGGCGCTCGGCCCCTTCGAAGGCGGCCTTCACGCCGTCGCCCCAGGTGCGCGAGTCCCCGGCGTGGTGGATCTCGTCGAGGATGACCAGGGTGCGGCGCGTCATCGTGCGCCGCCGGTGCACCTGCGGCGCCATGCCGACCTGGGCGTACGTGACCACGGCACCGTGGAAGTCGGCGGACGAGTGCAGGTCGGCGTTGCGGAAGGCGGCGTCGAGTTGGACGCCGACCCGGGCCGCCGCCTGCGCCCACTGGGTCTTGAGGTGCTCGGTGGGGGCGACCACGGTGACCGCCTCGACGGTGCCGTCGGCGAGCAGTTCGGCGGCGATCCGCAGGGCGAAGGTGGTCTTCCCGGCGCCCGGGGTGGCGACCGCCGTGAAGTCGGGGTCACGGCGGCGCAGGTACTCCACGAGAGCCTTGCGCTGCCACGCGCGCAGGGCCGGGAACGTCTCGAGCGCCGGCGTCCGGGCTGCCACGCGAGCTCCTCTCCGACCGCCTGAGGCGGGCACCGGCCGAGGGCCACGGGTGCCGCCGCCCATGAAAACGCCTCCGCGCAGAAGGTGCCGCGAAGGCCGACTCAGCATAACCGCGGGAGCCCCGGGACCCCACTCGACACAGCACGGGTCACACCGGCCCCGCCGGCCCCACGGCGGGGCGGGTCAGCCTGGGGCTCCCGTCCGGGGTGGGCGGAGCGTGGCGATCGGGGCGGACCAGCGACGGCGCAGGGAGACCAGGCGGATCAGGAAGACCAGGACCGCGGCCACGGTGAGCCCGATCGTGTCGGCATGGCCGAGCCAGTGCAGCAGGACGACGAGGACGGCGCCGACGAGCGCGGCGACCGCGTAGATCTCGCGGCGCAGCACCACGGGGATCTCGGCGGTCAGCAGGTCCCGGCCGAGGCCGCCGCCGATCGCGGTGACCATGCCGATGACGCAGGCGCCCACCGCGGGCACCTGCGCGTCGAGCGCCTTCAGGGTGCCGGTGACGGTGAACAGCCCCAGGCCGGCCGCGTCCAGCACCAGGACGGTGGTGCGCAGCTTGGCGAGCTGGGGGTGCAGCCAGAAGACGGCGACGGCGGTGACCGCGGCGGTGGCCGCGTACCGCCAGTCGGCGAAGGCCAGGGGCGGAACCTCGTCGATCACCAGGTCCCGGAAGATCCCGCCGCCGAGGGCGGCCACGAAGCCGACGAAGACGACACCGAAGAGGTCCAACCGCTTGGCGACCGCCGCCGAGGCACCGGAGGCCGCGAACACCGCGACCCCGGTGAGGTCGGCCAGCAGGAGGGCCGTGGAGGTGGTCACGGCCGCAGGTTACGCGGGCGGCACCGCCGCCCGCCCCGGTTCACTGGGCGAACGAGTCGTAGATCTCCTTGCACTTCGGGCACACCGGCGAGCCGGGCTTGGCCGCCTTGGTGACCGGGAACGTCTCGCCGCAGAGCGCCACGACGAAGGTGCCCATCACGGCACTCTCGGCGATCTTCTCCTTGCGCACGTAGTGGAACATCTCGGGACCGGTGTCGGCGTCCTTCACCTCGGGACGCTCGAGAACCTGTGTGCTCACTTCCACACCTCCAACCGCCAAGTCTGGCAGGTCACCCCGGGCCCGGTCCACTTCATGCCGTACCGGCCGAGGTCGTACGGTGGAACGTCGTGACCGACTTTCACATCCGACACGGTGCCGAGGTCGCCGACGCCCTGCGCGCCGGCCGCCCGGTGGTGGCCCTGGAGAGCACGATCGTCTCGCACGGCCTGCCCCGGCCCGACAACCTGCGGGTGGCCCGCGAGATCGAGCAGGCCGTCCGGGACGCCGGGGCGGTGCCGGCCACCATCGGCATGGTCGGCGGCCAACTCGTCGTGGGCCTCGACGACGGGGAGCTGACCCGGCTCGCCACCGTCGACGGCGTGGCGAAGCTCTCCGTACGCGATCTCGCCGTGGCGGCCGCGACCGGCGCGGACGGCGCCACGACCGTGGCCGCCACCAGCGCGGTGGCCGCGGCGGCCGGCATCCGGGTCTTCGCCACCGGCGGCCTCGGCGGGGTGCACCGGGAGGCCGCGCAGACGTTCGACGAGTCCGCCGACCTGACCACCCTCGCCCGGACGCCGATCGCCGTCGTCTGCGCGGGGGTGAAGTCGATCCTCGACGTGGGCGCCACCCTGGAGCGCCTGGAGACCCTGGGTGTGGGTGTGGTCGGCTACCGCACCCGCCGATTCCCCGGCTTCTACCTGACCGACGGCGGGTTCGACCTCGACTGGTCGGTGGACTCCCCCGAGCAGGTGGCGGCCGTGCTCGCCGCGCGTGACCAGCACGGCCTGCGCACCGGCGGGTTGATCGTGGCCAACCCGCTGCCCGCCGACGAGTAGTTGGACCCGGCACTGCACGACCGGACCCTCGCCGACGGGCTGACGTTGCTGGAGCGTGCGGGCGTGACCGGGAAGGCGGTGACGCCCTTCCTGCTGGCGCACTTCCACTCGGCCACCGAGGGCGCCAGCCTCGCGGTCAACGTCCGCATCATCCTGCGCAACGCCGACCTCGCCGCCCGGATCGCGGTCGCGGCGTCCCGCCCGGCATGACGGCACCCCGCGTCATCGTCGTCGGCGACCTGATCACCGACGTGGTGGCGGTGCTGTCCGGGCCACCGGTGGCCGGGTCGGACACCTCGGCGGCGATCCGGTTCACCGGCGGCGGCCAGGCGGCGAACACGGCCGCCTGGCTGGGGGCGCTGGGCGTACCGGTGACGCTGGTGGGCGCGGTCGGCGACGACGGGCCGGGCCGGGACCGGGTGGCCGAACTGGAACGCGGCGGCGTCGACTGCGCGGTCTCGCGCGTGCCGGACGCCCCCACCGGGACGGTCATCGTGCTCGCCACGGCGGACGACCGCACCATGGTCACCGAGCGGGGGGCGAACCTGCGGCTGACCCCGGAAGCGGTGGAGGCGGCGCTGGACGCGGCGCCGGACGCCGCCCACCTGCACCTGTCCGGCTACACCCTCCTCGACGCGGGGTCGCGGCCGGCCGGGCTGCGCGCGTTCGCCGCGGCCCGCGAGCGGGGCCTCACGGTCAGCGTCGACGCGGCCTCCGCGGCCCCGCTGCGGCGGGTGGGCGCGGCGGCCTTCCTGACCTGGGTACGCGGGGTCGACCTGCTGCTGGTCAACGCCGAGGAGGCGACCGTGCTGGCCGGTGGCCTGGACCCGGCGGCGCAGGGGCGGGTGCTGTCCGCGTCGGCGCGTCGGGTCGTGGTGAAGCGTGGCGCGGCTGGTGCGGTGTGGGTGGATCGGGACGCCGCGATCGCGGTGGCGCCGGCCCGCCGAATGGCGGTGGTCGACCCGACGGGGGCGGGTGACGCCTTCGCCGCCGGCCTGCTGTCGGCCTGGCTGGCCGGAGCGCCGCCGGAGGCGGCGCTGCACCGGGCCGGGGACCTGGGCGCGTCGGCGGTCGGCCAGGTGGGCGCCCGACCGCCGCGCTGACCGCCGCCGGCCGCTCCGGCGGACCCCGGGCGTTGCCGGACTGTCCGACCGGTGCGGCCGTCGTCCCGACGACCGATCAGTGGCTGGCGGAGCGGGTTCGAGCCGGGCGGATCAGGGCTCGGCGTCGATGACCTTGTGGGGCTGCTCCTCGGTGGTCAGGCTCATCGGCGGGGTCTCGTCCCGCTGCCGCGGCTGGAAGCGGCCGGCCAGGCGGTGCTGTTCCTTGGGCGGCCGGTCGTTGGCGAGCAGCACGGCGAGCCAGGGGATGAGGATCATGCCCAGGGCGACCAGCGGCAGCCAGAGCCAGAGCAGTGGGGCCTGCGCGCCGACCAGGATCGCGCCGACGATCACGCACGCGACCCGGACGCCCATCATCAGCACGTACCGCTTCTGCCGGCTGTTGAGCTGGTCGTCCTGACTGCGCGAGGCGTCGGTGATCAGGATCGGCTGGTACGCCTGATGCTTCACCGCGGACCTCCTCGAGGGGTTACGCCCCATCCTGTCACTCCGCAGGCGTGATCAGCGAGATTCGACGCAGACCAGGTCGTGTTACGACCGTGGTACGCTCGCGCCGTGGGCAGCAGGTTCAGCTTCACCGACGAGGCGCTGGCAAACCTGAGGGTCTACGACGTCACGCCGGGGGAAGTCTGGGAGGCGCTGCACAGCGGTCGGCGGGTCATCCGCCACCTGGGCGACGACGTGATGGTCGTCTACGCCTCCGCCCGTCGGGGGCGCCGGCTGGCCGTGCTGCTCGCCGAGGCCGACGGCACCGACAACGACTGGGACATCCTCTCCGCCCGCGAGCTGACCGACGTGGAGGCCAAGCGTTACGACGAGGCCGTGCGGAGAGAGCGCCGATGAGGAGGCGGTCAGCATGAACCGTGACGAGGCGGTCAAGCGGTTCCACGGCGGCGACGCTCTTGCCGACCTGATCGACGAGAGCCAGCCCGCGGAGCTGCCCACCCCGGACACCGACGGCCCGATGGTGAGCCGGTCGGTCCGGCTGCCCCTGGAGACGTACGAGCGGGTTCGCGCCGCCGCGGACGCGCGGGGCATCGGGGTGACCACGCTCATGCGGCAGTGGATCGAGGCCGGCCTGGCCGACCTGGACGACTCGGCGACGGTCTCCCTCGCCGACGTCCGGCGCGCGCTCGCCGCCCTCTCCCGGCCGACGGCCGCCTGATCCGTCCCGCCCCTCGTCAGGCGGGAAAGGTGCCACCGCGGGAGGTCCGGCGCCCCAGTGGGGAGGCGGGCCGCTCGGGCGGCCGCCCCCGGCCGCGCAGCACGTCGGCGACCGCGACCCCGGAGAGCACCACCACGACCAGCGCCAGCGCCGCCATCGGGGGCGCCTGGGTGAGCGGCGGGACGGCCAGCGCCAGGACCACCACCGCCACGACCCGGGGCCGGGAGACGCGGCCGAAGATCTCGTACTCGAAGCGGGCCCGGGCGATCAGGAAGAGCACCGGGCCGCCGACCACGAAGAGCAGCCACACCGGCTCCAGCGGATCGAACGGGTGGTCGATCACCAGCTCGTAGCCGATGCCCGTGGCCAGCACCGCCGCGACGATGAACAGGTGGGTCTGGGTGGCGGAGGTGCCCAGCGGACCCGGCTCGCGGGCCGCGCGCAGGGCTTCGGCGAACAGGTGGCCGGCCCGGTGGAAGTAGATCCGCCAGAGCAGCGCCGTGGTGATGAACGCGAGCGCGAAGGCGAGGGCCCGATCGTCGTCGAAGTCGGGCCCGCTGTACGTCATGCCGATCACCAGGATCGTCTCGCCGAGCGCGATGAGAAACATCTGCTGGTAGCGCTCCGCGAGGTGCTCGCCCTCGATCCGCCAGCCGGACGGGCGGGCGGCGCCCAGCCGCGGGAGCGGCCAGCCCAGCGTCAGGCCCAGATAGTCGATCGTCAGGGCGAGTAGCCACAGCGGCATCCGCAGCTCGTCCGGGCCGAGCGCGCCGGCGAGCCAGGGCACCCCGCCCACCGCCGCCCAGCCGGCGAGCCGCAGCGGCACCTGCCGGCGCGGATGCCCGCGCAGCGCGGCGGCGATGACCAGCGGCCGGCCGATCATGACCGCCAGGTACGCGGCCACGAACGGCACCGCCCGCTCCTCGAAGGCCCGGGGCAGCGCCACGGCCATGACCAGGCTGCCGAACATGGTGCCGACCACGACCGCCTGGATGGCCGTCCGCTCCGGCTCATAGCGGCTGGTCACCCAGGTGGTGAGGTTCCAGACCAGCCAGACCGCCAGGAAGAGCAGCAGCGTCTCCAGGAGGCCGTCACCCGGCTGCCGACCGGTGACGTCGTCGACGAGCCGCTGTGACACCCGGGTCAGCGCGAAGACGAGAGCCAGGTCGAAGAAGAGCTCCAGGAAGGTGGCCCGGGGTGAGCTGACCGCCGGCCGGAGCAACGCCGCGCCGCGTTCCGCCCTCGCTCCGTCCACCTGGGCTTCAACGAGCCGGGCCGGAGCCCCGTTGCGTCGTCCCGACCGCGTCACTCCGACGGAGCCAGCTGCCCCCGCGCGGTGCAGGTCGGTGGCGTCAGGCCTTCGCCGCCTTCGCGGCCGCCTTCATCTGCTGCTTGTACTCCCGGACCCGGCGCAGCGACTCCGCGTCGGTGACGTCGGCGACGGACCGGTACGCGTCGGTGTCCCCGTAGCCGCCGGCCGCCTCGCGCCAGCCCTCCGGCGTGACCCCGAACCGCTTGCCGAGCAGGGCGACGAAGATCTGCGCCTTCTGCTTGCCGAACCCCGGCAGGTCGGCGACGCGGCGCAGCAGCTCACGGCCGTCGGCGACCCCGTTCCACAGCCGGGCGGCGTCGCCGTCGTACCGGTCGACGAGGACCTGGCACACCTCCTGCACCCGGGCCGCCATCGCCTTGGGGAAGCGGTGCAGCGCCGGTGGGGTCGCGAAGAGGGCGACCAGGGCCTCGGGGTCGTACCCGGCCAGCTCGGCGGCGTCCGGCTCGTGCCCGAGGCGCTGGGCGAGCACGTACGGCGAGGAGAACGCCTTCTCCATCGAGACTTGTTGATCGAGCACGAGCCCGAGGACGAGAGCCAGCTGATTCCGATTGATAAATTCGTTGGCCTCGGGATCGATGGGCAGTGACAGCGTCATGGGGACCATCCTGCCGTCGATCGGGCAGCTCCGGGCACATCCTTGCCGGACGGCGCGTGATGCCTTGTCAGCGGGGAGGCAGACGATTGATGGCTAGTAGTGTGCGAGGATCTGCGCGACCGGGTGACCCAGAAGGTCGGCCGCGCGGGCCAGTTCGTTGGGGTCGAGTTCGTATCCCGCCCTAGTCGCGTTCAAGGCGCTCACCTCGAAGCGAGCGAAGCCAATCGGCTCCTCGTAATGCAAGGTGTTCAGCCCCACGACGGCACCGCAGCAAGGCACTGCCACGTCCAGGTGGTCGAAACCCATGCCGTTCTCGCGGACGAGGTCACCGAGCCAATCCATGCTGATGACTCCGGCGCAGCGCGGGCACGTGATCCGCTCCATGTACATGCCGGCGTCTATCAAGGTCACTCGGTCGTAGAAGGTCTGTTTCACCTCGTCGACAGCGTCACCGGGCCCGGAGAACAGGCTCGCCACGTAGGCGACGAGGGCGGCTGCGGCTTCGGGATCCGGCTGCCAGTTCGGTTCCGTGGGAACCAGGCGGATGTAGTCATCGCTCACCGGTCTGGCCAGACGCCCGTTGAGCTGGGGTGGGGCCTCTCCATGGTTAACGCACCTGCTGGTCGAGAACCATGCCGACGAGCAGCGCCAGCGGGCTGCGCCGCAGCAGCGCGTTGGCCTCCGGTTCGATGGGCAGCGCGAGCGTCATGCTCTCCATCCTGCCCCTCGACCGGGCCCTCGGGCATCCCGACCCACCGGCCGTTACGGCGATGCGTGATCCAACCGGCACTCCGATTCACGATGAGGTTAGCCTGTGCTAACTTCACCCCGGTCGCGCCTGCCGTCGTCCGTCGACTCCCTGGAGGGTCCGCATCGTGTCCGCAACGTTCCGCCGGTCCACCACGACGCTCGTCGCGGCCGGGCTGCTCGCCGTCGGCCTGGTCGCCTGCGGGTCCGGTGAGGACGACGCCGCCGATCCCGGCAAGCCGAACGACAAGGTCATCACGGTCTACAGCGGCCGCAACGAGCAGCTGATCAAGCCGCTGCTGGACAAGTTCAGCCAGCAGACCGGCATCAAGGTCCAGACCCGGTACGCCACCACCGCCCAGCTCGCGGCGCAGCTCGTCGAGGAGGGCGACAAGTCCCCCGCCGACGTGTTCCTGGCGCAGGACGCCGGCGCGCTCGGCACGGTGGCCAAGAAGGGCATGTTCGCCACGCTGCCGGAGGCGGCCACCGGCAAGGTCGCCGAGGCGTACCGGGCGCGCAGCGGCCAGTGGGTCGGCGTGAGCGCCCGCTCCCGCGTGCTCGTCTACAACGCCGACCAGGTCACGACCGATCAGCTCCCGACGTCCGTCTTCGACCTGACCGGCCCGACGTGGAAGGGCAAGGTCGCGATCGCTCCGACCAACGCCTCGTTCCAGGCCTTCGTCACCGCGATCCGGGTGCAGCACGGCGACCAGAAGGCGAAGGACTTCCTGGCCGGCCTCAAGGCCAACGAACCGCAGATCCGGGACAACAACATCAAGATCGTCGAAGAGGTCAACGACGGCAAGGTGGCGGTCGGCCTGGTCAACCACTACTACCTGGGCGAGATCGCCAAGGAGCAGGGCACCACCCCGGAGGCGATGAAGGCCAAGCTGCACTTCTTCCCCGGCGGCGACACCGGCGCGCTGGTGAACGTGGCCGGCGTCGGGGTGCTCAAGCGCTCCACCGAGGACGCCGACGCCAAGGCGTTCGTCGACTACCTGCTCGGCGCGGAGGCCCAGCAGTACTTCGCCGAGGAGACCTTCGAGTATCCGGTGGTGACCGGCGTCCCGGGCCCGGCGTACGTGCCGCCGCTGGCCGACCTGAAGGTACCGGCCATCGACCTGAACGACCTCGACACGCTCGAGGCCACCGTCGCCATGATCACCGAATCGGGGCTGGTGCCCTGACCAGTCCGACGACCACCGCAGGGCCGGTCCTCGACGGGCCGGCCCTGTCCCGCGTACGCGGGAAGGCACGCCGGCTGGCCCCGCGCCCGGCGCTGCTCGCGGCCTCGACCGCGGCGGTGGCCGCGGCCCTGCTTCCCCTGGTCTACCTCGCGGTCCGCACCGCCGAGGCGGGGCTCGACCGGCTCGCCGCCGAGCTGTGGACCGAACGGGTCGCGCTGCTCGCCCTCCGCAGCCTCGGCTTGGCGGCCGTGGTCACCGCCGCCTGCGTGGTACTCGGCGTCGGCGCCGCCTTCCTGGTCACCCGCACCGACCTGCCCGGCCGGCGGACCTTCGCCGTGCTGGCCGCGCTGCCGCTGGCCGTCCCCACCTACATCGCGGCGTTCGCCTGGGTCTCCACGGTCGACGGGCTGGAGGGCTTCTGGCCGGCGGCGCTGGTGCTGACGCTCTGTTCGTACCCGTACGTCTTCCTGCCGGTCGCGGCCGCGCTGCGCGGCGCGGACCCGGCGCAGGAGGAGGTGTCCCGGTCGCTGGGCCGATCCGGCTGGCAGACGTTCACCGCCGTGACCCTGCGGCAGATCCGCCCGGCCACCGCCGCCGGCGGGCTGCTGGTGGCCCTGTACGTGCTCTCCGACTTCGGCGCCGTGTCGATCCTGCGGGCGGACACCTTCACCCGGGCCATCTTCATCGCGTTCGACCTGGGCTTCGACCGCACCGGCGCCCTGGTGCTCTCCAGCGTGCTCGTGGCCCTGACCGTGCTCCTGCTCGCCGCCGAGACGGCGACCCGCCGCCGGGGCGCCCGGTACGCGCGCCTCGGCGGCGCCCGCCGCCCACCGGCCCGCCTGCGGCTCGGCGCGGTCCGCTGGCCGGCCCTGGCGGCGTTGCTCGGCGTGGCCGCACTCGCCCTCGGCGTGCCCGCGGTCAGCCTGGCGCAGCGCCTGGTCACCGGGGTGTCCCGCCCGGGCGCCCTCACCGAGGTCGCGGTCGCCGCCGGCAACTCGCTCACCGTCTCCCTCGCGGGCGCGGCGCTCACCATGCTGCTGGCCCTGCCGCTGGGGCTGCTCGTCGCCCGGGCGCCCGGCGTGCTGACCACCGTCCTCGACCGGCTCGCGTACCTCGCCCACGCCCTGCCCGGCGTGGTGATCGGGCTGTCGCTGATCTTCTTCGGCATCGCCGTCGCGTACCCGCTGTACCAGACCCGGTGGCTGCTGGCGCTGGCGTACGCGACGCTCTTCCTGCCCCTCGCGGTCGGCGCGGTCGCCGCAGCCGCCGCCCAGTCCCCGCCCGGGCTGGAGGAGGTCGCCCGCTCCCTCGGCCGGGGCCCGCTGACCGTGCTGCGGACGGTCACCCTGCCGCTGACCCTGCCCGGCATCGGGGCGGGCGCGGCGCTGGTCTTCCTGACCGGCATGAAGGAGCTTCCCGCCACCCTGCTGCTGCGCCCGACCGGGACGGACACGCTCGCCACCGAACTGTGGACCGCGACGTCCGTCGGGGCGTACGCGGCAGCGGCCCCGTACGCGGCGCTGCTGGTGGCGATCTCCGCGCTACCCACGTGGCTGCTGGTCGCCCGCAGCGGTCTGCTGGACAAGGAGGACCACGGATGAGCGAGGTCGTGCTGGCCGGTGTGGTCAAGCGGTACGGCGCGGTCACCGCGCTGGCCGGAGTGGACCTCACCGTGCCGTCCGGGCTGCTCACCGCCGTGCTGGGGCCGTCCGGCTGCGGCAAGACGACGCTGCTGCGCTGCCTCGCCGGGTTCGAGCGGCTGGACGGCGGCGAGATCCGCATCGACGGCACCCCGGTCGCCGGGGCCGGCCGGCACGTCCCCGCGCACCGCCGCCGCATCGCCGTCGTACCGCAGGAGGGCGCTCTCTTCCCGCACCTCAGCGTCGCCGACAACGTGGCGTACGGGCTGGACCGCGCGGCCCGCCGGGGCGACCGGGTCGAGGAGGTGCTGGCTCTGGTGGGTCTCGCCGGCTACGGCGACCGGATGCCGCACCAACTCTCCGGCGGGCAGCAGCAGCGGGTCGCGGTAGCCCGGGCGCTCGCGCCCCGCCCCTCCGTGGTGCTGCTGGACGAGCCGTTCAGCGCCCTGGACGCCGGGCTGCGGGCCGGGCTGCGCCACGACGTGCGGGAGGCGCTGCGCGCCGACGGCGCGACCGGGGTACTGGTCACCCACGACCAGGGCGAGGCCCTGTCGGTGGCCGACCGGGTGGTGGTGCTGCGCACCGGTCGGGTGGTGCAGGCCGGGACGCCGACAACCGTGTACCGGGAACCCGCCGACGAGTGGGTGGCGGGCTTCGTCGGCGACGCCGTCCTGCTGCCGGCGGTCGTCGAGGACGGCAGCGCCCGTACGCCCCTGGGTGTGGTGCCCGTCGCCGGCGCCGCACCGGCCGGCCCGGTGACCGTTCTGGTCCGCCCCGAGCAGGTGCGCGTCACCAGCCGCCCCGGCCCGGTCACCGCGACCGTGCTGCGGCACGACTTCCACGGGCACGACGCGCTGGTCGGCCTGCGGCTCGCCGACGGCACCCGGGTCACCGCCCGGATCCTGGACGGCGGCCCGGCGGTCCCGATCGGCGCCGAGGTCGGGGTGACCGTGGAGGGCACCGCCCGCGCCTTCCCGTCCCGAACCCCGTCGCCCCGCACCCTGACCGCGGCCTGACCGCGGCGCGGCGACGACGCGGCGTGGCGTGGCGCACACCGGGCGGGCCGCAGGCGGCCCACCCGGTGTGCCGGCGGGTCAGTTCACCACGAAGCGGGTCAGTTCACCACGAAGAGGAGGCGGTTCGGCGAGCCCGAACCCGGGCTGGTGACCTTGCCGGTGGTGGCGTTGCTGGTCAGGTAGCTGCCGACCTGCGACGGGCTCCACGACGGGTTGGCCGAGAGCACGAGGGCGGCGGCGCCGGCCACGTGCGGTGCGGCCATCGAGGTGCCGCTCAGCGTGGCGGTCGCGGTGTCGCTGGTCCGGTACGCGGACAGGATGCTCGACCCGGGCGCGAAGATGTCCAGGCAGGATCCGTAGTTGGAGAACGACGAACGGGCGTCGCTGCTGGTGGTGGACCCGACGGTGAGCGCCGACGGGGTACGGGCCGGCGAGTAGTTGCAGGCGTTCGCGCTGGAGTTGCCGGCGGCCACCGCGTACGTGATGCCGGAGGCGACGGAGTTGGCCACCGCGTTGTCGAGGGCGCTGCTGGCACCGCCGCCGAGGCTCATGTTGGCCACCGCCGGCTTCACGGCGTTGGCGGTCACCCAGTTGACCCCGTTGACGACGCCGGTGATGGTGCCGCTGCCGGAGCAGTTCAGCACCTTCACCGCGACGAGCCGGACCTGCTTGGCGACGCCGTACGTCGAGCCGCCGACCGTACCGGCGACGTGGGTGCCGTGCCCGTTGCAGTCGGTGTTGTTGCTGTCGACCGTGTTGGTGCCCCAGGTGGCCCGGCCGCCGAACTGCGTGTGCGTCGTGCGGATGCCGGTGTCGATGATGTACGCCCGGACGTTGGAGGCGGTGTTCGGGTAGGTGAAGCTGCGGCTCAGCGGCAGGTTGCGCTGGTCGATGCGGTCCAGACCCCAGGGCGGGTTGGACTGCGTCGCGGTGGCGGTGAGCACCTTGTCCTGCTCGACGTACGCGACGGCCGGGTCGGCGGCCAGCCGGCGCGCCTGGCCGGCGGTCATCGTCGCGCTGAAGCCGGTCAGCGCCGCGCTGTACACGTCGCGGACGCTGCCTCCGTACCGTTTCACCAGCGTCGCGGCCCGGTCCGGCACGGCCGTGCGGGCGGTGGCGGACCCGGCGGTGCCCACCGTGTCCCCCTCGAGGACGACCAGGTAGCTCCCGCTGATGGCGGTCGGGGCGCCCGCGCCCCGGATCTCGCCGGTCGGCGCCGCCTGCGCCGGGGTGGTGACGGCCGCCGCGACGGCCACGGCGGTGGCGGTGACGGCGAACGCCCGGGTGAGGCGCCGTGGAACGAACCCTGCTGGCATCGTCTGCCTCCCTGCTCGGCACGCCGGGCTCGTGGCCGGGGCGGCGTGCCATCGACGGTCAGTGCTGGTCATGCTAGCCATTGCATAGATGTACGTCACTCGCATGTTCATCAATTGAAGGCGGGTCCGGCGGGTGGCGCGGTCCCGGCCCGGCGCGCGAGGCAGGATGACGACGTGGACGAACACGACATGCTGCTCTCCCCCAGCGGAGTGGCGGCGCTGCGGACCGCGCTCACCCGGGCCACCTTCACGTCGAACGGCATCGCCGCCCGACTCGGCGCGCAGGCCACCGGCGGGGTGGCCCGCAACGACTTCCGCGCCGCGCTGCGCGCCACCGAGGACGGCGACCCGCTCGCCACCCTGATCCGGGTCTTCATCTGCGAACAGACCGAGCCGGGGGCCGCCGTCGCCGCCGCGCTCGCGCCCCTGCCGATCGAGGAGGCGCTCGCCGGCGGCCTGGTCGAACGGCACGGTGACGGGCTACGGATGGGCCTGGACCTGGAGCCGTACGGGGACGACTGGTGGGTGCTCGCCGACGTCCCGGCGAGCGCCCGGCCCGGCCGCCCCCTGCACGCCGAGCACGTGCTCGGCATCGGCGGCGCCACCCAGACGCTGATCGGCGCGACCGTCCGGCGGCCGGTGGAGACCGCGCTGGACCTGGGGACCGGCTCCGGCGTCCAGGCCCTGCACCTGTCGACCCACGCCGGGAGGGTCACCGCCACCGACGTCTCCGAGCGCGCCCTGCGTTTCGCCGCCACCACCGCCGCCCTCAACGGCCAGGACTGGGAGCTGCTGCGCGGCGACATGGTGGCCCCGGTCGCCGGCCGCCGCTTCGACCTGGTGGTCAGCAACCCGCCGTTCGTCGTCGGCCCCGGCACCACCACGCACGTCTACCGCGACTCCGGCCGGGTCGGGGACGCGATCGGCGCCGAACTGGCCGCCGCCGCGCCGGGCCTGCTCACCGAGGGCGGCACCATGCAGTACCTGGCCAACTGGGTGCACGTGGCCGGCGAGGACTGGGCCGAGCGGGTCACCGGATGGTTCGCCGGCACCGGGCTGGACGCCTGGGTGATCCAGCGTGAGGTCGCCGACCCGATGGCGTACGTCAACCTCTGGCTCACCGACGTCGGCGAGGCGGCCGACCCGCGGCGGATGGCCGAGTGGCTGGACTGGTTCGACGCGCACAAGGTCGAGGCGATCGGCTTCGGCATCGTGTCGCTGCGCCGCGCCGGCCACGACGCCCCGGTCGTCCGTGTCGAGGACCTGCGCCAGCGGGTGGAGGCGCCGCTCGGCGACCGCGTGGCGACGTGGTTCGACCGCCAGGACTGGCTCCGCGTACGCGGGACCGACGAGCTGCTCGCGTCGCGCTACCGGGCCGCCGACGGCCTCCAGCTGCGGCAGGAGGCGACCATGGGCGACGAGGGCTGGGCCGTCGACCGGCAGGTGCTCGCGATGCCGCACGGCCTGCGCTGGACCGAGGAGATCGACCCCCTCGTCCTGGCCCTGGTCGGCGGGGCGGACGGGCGACTGCCGCTGCGCGACCAGCTGGCCCTGCTCGCCGCCGCGCACGACGTGGCTCCCGAGGAGCTGGCCGAGGCGGCCGGCCCGATCGTGGCCCACCTGGTCGAGCGGGGCTTCATCGAGCCGGTGGACGCCTGATGCCGGCGGCGGCAGGGCCGACCGGGCGTGGCCGGGTCGCGGCCGGGCCGGCCGGGGCCGGGAGGGCCGGGGCCGGGAGGGCCGGCTGATGCGGGCGGTGGTGCAGACGGTCGGCCGGGCCAGCGTGACGGTCGACGGCGAGGTGGTCGGCGCGATCGACGACGGGCTGCTGGTACTGCTGGGCGTCACCCACGCCGACACTCCGCAGATCGCGCAGACCATGGCCCGCAAGGTGCACGAGCTGCGCATCCTGGACGACGAGCGGTCCGCCGCCGACACCGGCGCGCCGATCCTGGTGGTCAGCCAGTTCACCCTCTACGGCGACGCCCGCAAGGGCCGGCGACCGAGCTGGACGGCGGCCGCCCCGGCGGAGGTGGCGGAACCGCTGGTCACGGAGGTCGTCGAGGCGCTGCGGGCCCGCGGCGCCAAAGTGGAGACCGGCCGCTTCCGCACCCACATGCTGGTCGAGAGCGTCAACGTCGGTCCCCGCACGGTCCTTTTGGATCTCTGACAACCCCGCCCAACATCCGTTGATCATGAAGTTAGCGGGGATCTTGCCCCTCGTGGAATCCGCCAACTTCATGATCGACGAGGACTGAGCTCAGAAGAACAGGCCGCGGCGCTGAAGGGACTGACGGAGCCAGGCGTCGAGCTGGGCGGTCCAGTCGGTGCGGTCGGCCGTCGCGTGGTCGACCGTGAAGCGGCCGAAGGTGTCCCGCCCCTCGGTGAACAGGCCACCCCGCTTGTCGAGCTCCAGGACGACCTGGATCTGCTGCGGGTCGGTCACGAAGGTGACCTCCAACTGCTTGATGGCGTTCGCGTACTGGGGCGCCGGGTAGAACTCGATCTCCTGGTAGAACGGCAGCGTCTGCCGTACGCCGTAGATGTGGCCGCGCTCGACGTCGGCGCGGGCGAAGCGGAAGCCCAGCCGGAGGAAGGCGTCCAGGATCCGCTCCTGCGACGGGAGCGGGTGCACGGCCACCGCGTCCAGGTCGCCCTTGTCGACCGCGCGGGCCACCTCCAGCTCCGTACGCAGGCCCATCGTCATGCCGTGCAGGTGCTGGCCGTACAGCTCGGTCAGCGGGGTCTCCCAGGGCACGTCGAAGCGGAACGGAATGTCGTACCGCTGCCCGGCCTCCAGCCGGAACGCGCCGGTGGCGTGCTGGCGGTGGAACTCCTGCGTGGTCTCGTAGTCGTTGTCACCGCTCTCCACCTCGACGCGGGTGACCAGGCCCAACGCCACGTACGTGACGTCGACCGGGTGGTCGCCGCCCGCGACGTGGACGGTGCCCTCCAGTTGGCCGCCGGGGCGGCAGTTCGGGTTCGCCAGGACGGTTTCCACCGAGGGACCACCGACACCCATCGCCTGCATGAGCCGCTTGAAGACCACGACGCCCTCCATCACCTGTGCCGAGGTTCGCCGGCGGTCGCCCCTACTGGCCCGGTGCCGGCAGCCGGCCGCTCCGGCCGGTCGCTGGCACGGTAACCGGGCCCGGCAAGGGTCACCCGTCGACGACACGCCCGGTGGGATTCCTGTCGGGTCCCCGATCGCCTCACTCCCGTTTTACGCCCCGCCCGCCAAGCTGTTTGTCAACCGGCACCACCGGGCCGGATCACACGGCACAGACGTGGACACGGGGAGAGACGAAAGATGGCCCTGCAGATGATGGAGCACCGGATGCGCCCGGCCGGCACGATCGAGACCGACCACGGCACCGAGACCCTGACCGACCTGGACGCCACCGACGAGCGTGGCGTCTCCACGGACCTGGTCCGGGCATACCTCAACGGCATCGGCAAGACCAAGCTGCTGACCGCCGCCCAGGAGGTCGAGCTGGCCCGTCGCATCGAGGCCGGGCTCTTCGCCGAGGAGAAGCTCGCCACGTGCACGCCCGTCTCGGCCGGGCTGCGGGCCGACCTGGAACTCGTCGCCGCCGAGGGGCGGGCCGCCAAGGACCACCTCCTGGAGGCGAACCTGCGCCTCGTCGTGAGCATCGCCAAGCGGTACACGGGCCGCGGCATGGCCTTCCTCGACCTGATCCAGGAGGGCAACCTCGGCCTGATCCGCGCGGTCGAGAAGTTCGACTACACCAAGGGCTACAAGTTCTCCACCTACGCCACCTGGTGGATCCGCCAGGCCATCACCCGCGCCATGGCCGACCAGGCCCGCACCATCCGCATCCCGGTGCACATGGTCGAGCAGGTCAACCGGATGGTGCGGGCCCGCCGAGAGCTGGCCGTCGCGCTGGGCCGGGAGCCCACCGTGGCCGAGGTGGCGCGGGCGCTGGACGTGCCCGAGTTCCAGGTGATCGAGCTGATCTCGTACGACCGCGAGCCGGTGAGCCTCGACCAGGCGGTCGGCGAGGACGGCGAGAGCGCACTCGGTGACTTCGTCGCGGCGGTGGACCCGGCGGCCGGCCCGGACGAGGCGGCCGCACACGGCGAGCTGCGCCAGGAGGTGAGCATCGTGCTCGCCACCCTCTCGCAGCGTGAGCAGGCGGTGATCCGGCTCCGGTTCGGGCTGGACGACGGCCGGCAGCGCACCCTGGACGAGGTCGGGAAGGAGTTCGGCCTGTCCCGCGAGCGGATCCGGCAGATCGAGAAGGTGACGCTGCTCAAGCTGCGCGCCCCGGAGCGGGCGCAGCGGCTGGAGGCGTACGCCTGCTGACGCGCGTCCCGACGACGGCCCCGGCGGTTCGCCGGGGCCGTTCGTCGTACCCGGTGCTTGACCCGTCCGCTCGGGCCAGATATAAACCACCTGGTTATAGAACCAGGAGGTTATGAATGCCGGGGACGGACCTGGACGCGACGTTCGCCGCGTTGGCGGACCCGACGAGACGTGCCATCCTCGCCCGGCTGGCCGCCGGCGAGGCCACCGTCACCGAACTCGCCGCGCCCTTCGCGATGAGCCAGCCGGCGGTCTCCAAGCACCTCCGCGTCCTCGAACGGGCCGGGCTGGTCAGCCGCGGGCGGGACGGGCAGCGGCGGCCGTGCCGGCTGGAGGCCCGGCCGCTGCGGGACGCCACCGCCTGGCTCGCCGACTACCGGGACTACTGGGCCGAGAGCTACCAGCGCCTCGACGCCCTGCTCGACGAGTTGCGCGCCGCCGGGGACGCGGGTGGTTCCCGATGAGTACGGCCGACGATCCGCTGGTGGTGTCCGCTCCCGGCGACCGGGAGATCGTGCTCAGCCGGCTGTTCGAGGCACCGGCGCACCTGGTCTTCGCCGCGTTCACCCGCCCCGAACTGCTCCGCCAGTGGTACGGCGCTCAGGGCTGGCGGCTGGTCGAATGCGAGGTGGACCTGCGGGTCGGTGGCCGCTGGCGGTTCGTGTCGCAGGGGCCGGACGGCGAGCGGATGGGCCAGGGTGGGGTGTACCGCGCCGTCGACCCGCCGCGCCTGTTGGTCGGCACCGAGCTCTTCGACGACCAGTCCTACCCCGGCGAGACGCTGGTGCGGCACGAGTTCACCGAGCTGGCCGGCCGTACGACCGTCACCACCACCCTCCGCTACGCGACCCCGGACGGTCGCGATCGGGTGCTGCGGTACCCGATGGCCCGCGGCGTCACCGAGAGCTTCACGCGGCTCGCCGAACTGCTCGCAACGACGACATCAGGAGAGAGCATGAACTGGACCCTGGAAGTGGTGGTCGTCCCGGTCTCCGACATCGACCGGGCCAAGGCGTTCTACGCCGACCAGCTCGGCTTCAACGTCGACCACGACACCGTGGTCGACGAGGACGTCCGCATCGTGCAGCTGACCCCGCCCGGCTCCGGCTGCTCCATCGTGATCGGCAAGGGCGCGGTGCCGGACATGCCGCCCGGTTCGCTCAAGGGGCTCCAGCTGGTGGTGCCGGACCTGCACAAGGCCCGCGCGCAACTGGTGGAGCGCGGCGTCGACGTCAGCGAGATCCAGGTGCTGGGCAGGAACCCGCGCCCGGTGCCGGACCCGCTGGACAACGTCGGCTTCGTCTTCTTCAGCGACCCGGACGGCAACTCCTGGGGCGTCCAGCAGATCAGCAGCCGCACCTGAGGCGGGTTAGGAAGGGACCCTTGTACAACACCAGGCGTTAATAGGGGGCCCTTCCTTTCACAGGCGGCGGGGGCCGGTGTCGGGGCGGGCGGCCGCCGAGCCGATCCGGACGGTCGCGTGCAGCACCGACAGGCCGTCCGGGCGGGCCAGCACCGGGTTCAGCGTCAGCGCGCGGACCCGGGGCTGCTCGTCGGCGAGCTGCCCGACCCGCAGCAGCAGATCCGCCAGCGCGGCCCGGTCCACCGGCGCCGCGCCCCGGTGGCCGTGCAGCAGCGGGGCCGCGCGCGGCTCGTCGACCAGCTCGGCCGCGTCGAGGTCGGTCAGCGGCGCCGCCCGCCACGCCCGGTCGCCGAGCAGCTCGGTGGCGACGCCCCCCAGGCCGAAGCCGACGACCGGCCCGAACGCCGGATCCTCCACCAGCTCGACCACGCAGGCCACGCCGGGCGGGACCATCGGCTGGACCAGGACGTCCGCGCCGAACAGCGCCGACATCTCCGCGTACGCGCGCCGCACGGCCGCCTCGTCGGCCAGGTCGAGGCGGACCGCGCCGAGGTCCAGCCGGTGCCGCAGCCCGGGGGCGGAGGCCTTCAACGCCACCGGGAACCCCAGCTCGACCGCGGCCTCGGCGGCCTCGTCCTCGGCCGCAGCCGGCACCGACTCGACCACGTCGATGCCGTACGCGGCGAGCAGCCCGCCCGGATCGAGGGACTCGGGCCGCAGCGCCGCCTGCGCCCGGTCCCGGTCGACGTCGGGCAGCTCGGGCAGCGTCCCCGGTGGACGGCGCAGCCAGTCGGCGTACGCGGTGACCCGACCCAGGGCGCGGACCGCCTCCTCCACACTCGGGTACGCGGGCACCCCGGCCGGCGCGCGCCCCACCAGGAACGTCGCCACGGTCGGCTTGCCGGCGGCGAGTGCCGCGGGCAGGGCGGCGATGAAGTTCGCCTCGGTGTCCGGCAGTTGGCCGGGCAGCGGGGGCGCGAACACCGCCACCAGGGCGTCCACCGCGTCGTCGGCCGCCGCGGCGGCGAGGGCGGCGGCGAACTCGGCCGCCCCGGCGCGCGGGCCCACGTCGCGGGGGTACCCGTCGGCGAGGGTGAGCCCCTGCGCCGCGCAGGCGGTGGCGGCGAGCCCGGTCAGCGCCGAGGAGTTGCCCACCACACCCACCCGGTCGCCGGCGGGCAGCGGCTGGTTGGCCAGCAGCACCCCCACGTCGAGCAGCTCGCTGACGGTGTCCACCCGGATCACGCCGGACTGGGTGAACAACGCGCCGACCGCCACCTCGTCCGGCCCGGCGCGTTCGCCGACGCCGGCCGGGCGGGCCGGTGACGCCAGCGCGACGATCGGCTTGTCCCGGCCGATCCGCCGGGCCAGCCGGGCGAACTTGCGCGGGTTGCCGAAGGTCTCCAGGTACAACATGATCACGTCGGTGCCCGGGTCGTCCTGCCAGTACTGGAGCAGGTCGTTGCCGGAGACGTCGGCCCGGTTGCCGGCCGAGACGAAGCTCGACAGGCCCAGCCCCCGCCGGTCCGCCTCGGCCAGCAGCGCCACACCGAACGCGCCGGACTGGCTGAACAGCCCGACCCGGCCGGGCACCGGCAGCCGCGGGGCGAGCGTGGCGTTCAGGCGTACGCCGGGGGCGGTGTTCGCCACCCCCAGACAGTTCGGGCCGACGACGCGCATGCCCGCGGCGTGGGCCGCGCGGACCAGCCGGCGTTGCGCCGCGGCACCCTCGCGGCCGGCCTCGGCGAACCCCGCGCTGATGACGACCAGGCCGTGCGCCCCGGCGGCGGCCGCGTCGGCGACCACCGCCTCCGCCGCCTCCGGCGGCACCGCCACCACGGCCAGGTCGACCGGCAGCCCGGAGTCGGCCGCCGAGGGGTACGCGGGCAGCCCGGCCACCGTCGCCGCGGTCGGATGCACGGGCACGACCGTGCCGGTGAAACCGTAGTCCCGCAGGTGCCCGAGGACCGCCGCACCGACGCCCTGCCCGGTGGCACTGGCGCCGTAGACGGCGACGCCGCGCGGGGCGAGCAGCCGGGCCACGGACCGCGCCTCGGTGCGGTGCTCCCGGCCCCGCTGCACCTCGAGGGTGGCCTCGGTCGGGGCGATCGGGAAGGTCAGGTGGACCACGCCGTCCGCGAACTGGCGCTGCACCTGGTACCCGAAGTCGGCGAAGACCCGCAGCATCGCGCCGTTGGCGGGCAGCACCTCGGCGACGAAGCTCATGATGCCGGTCCGGCGTGCCGCGTCGGCCAGGTGCTCCAGCAGCACCGAGCCGATGCCCCGACCCTGGTAGGCGTCCTCCACCACGAACGCCACCTCGGCCTCCGGGGACTCCGGCCCGAGCCGCTCGTACCGGCCCACCGCCACGATCTGGTCGCCGGCGAGGACGACGAACGCCTCCCGGTCCCGGTGGTCGACGTTGACGAAGCGCCGGAGGTCGCGCTCCGGGATCCGGGGGTACGGCGAGAAGTAGCGCAGGTAGCGGGTGCGCTCGGAGAAACGCGAGTGCATGGCGACGATGCCCGGTGCGTCCGACGGCTGGATCGGCCGCAACTGGACGGTCGTGCCGTCGCTGAGCAGCACGTCCACCGGCTGGTCCACTGTGGTCACGGCAGGCGGCCCTCCACCGGGCGTCAGTCGCGCGGGTCGTGCGGGTCGAGCCCCAGCAGCGGGAACACGGTCCGACGGGTGGCGGCGATGGCGCGGTCCACCGAGTTCGGCTCGCCCGAGGGCTGCCACGGCTCGTACGACGGGTCGGCGTCGTCGGTCATCCGCAGTGGGACCTCGCGACCTGGACAGCGGGCGGCGGCAAGCTCCCGCCACGCGGGCGGCGTCAGCGTGGCCGGGTCGAGCGGGTCACCGGTGGCCACCGCGAGCAGGTGTGTCCACGCCCGGGGCACGGCCTCGACCAGCGCGTACCCGCCGCCGCCGGTGGCGACCCACCGGCCGTCGCAGAGCTCGTCGGCCAGCGCCCGCAGGGCGATGTACGTGGCGCGCTGCCCGTCGACGGACAGGTGCAGGTCGGCGAGCGGGTCGAGCCGGTGCGCGTCGGCGCCACACTGGGTGACCAGGATCTCCGGCTGGAACGCGCGCAGCACCGACGGCACGATCGCGTGGAAGGCCCGCTGCCAGCCCGCGTCGTCGACGCCCGGCGGCAGTGGCATGTTGACGGCGGTGCCCTGCGCCTCCGGGCCGCCGGTCTCGTCGGGGAACCCGGTGCCCGGGAAGAGCGCCAGCGGGGTCTCGTGCAGGCTCACGGTGAGCACGCGCGGGTCGTCCCAGAAGGTCTTCTGCACCCCGTCGCCGTGGTGGACGTCCACATCGACGTACGCGACCCGGCGCGCGCCCAGGTCGAGCAGGCGGGCGATCGCCACCGCCGGGTCGTTGTAGACGCAGAAGCCGGCCGCCCGCGCGGGCATCGCGTGGTGCAGCCCGCCGGCCACGTTGACCGCCCGGCGTGCCTCGCCGCGCCACACCGCCTCGGCCGCGGTCACCGACGCGCCCGCGATCAGCGCGCTGGCCTCGTGCATGCCGTCGAAGACCGGGTTGTCCGAGGTGCCCAGCCCGAACCCGGCGAAGAGCGGGTCACGCGGGGCGCTGCGGACGGCCTCCACGTAGCGGGGATCGTGCACCCGGGTGAGCACGTCGTCGTCGGCCGGCTCCGGCTTGACCAGGCGCACGCCCGGCCGCTCCAGCACCCCCAGTTCCCGGGCCAGCGCGACGGTCAGCTCCACCCGGACCGGGTCGAGGGGATGGTCACCCATGTCGTAGGCGAGCATCGACTCGTCCCACACCACCACTGTGTCTTCCGACATGCGCCCATCGTCGCACGAGGACCGGCGGTGGCCGGCGCACGCGCTGGTCGCCTGGCTGGTGTCGGTCCGGGCCACGTACGGCTCCGGCGTCACCCCCGCGGCTCACGCCGACGGGGCGGACCCCGCCGGCTGCTCCCCCGTCGCCACCGGCCGCGCCGGGTCGGCGACCCAGTTGCTCCACGACCCGACGTACAGCGCCGCGTCCGGCCGGCCGGCCAGGTGCAGGGCGAGCACGGCCTGCGCGGCGGTGACGCCCGACCCGCAGTACGCGCCGACCGGCCGGCCGTCGACCACCCCGGCGGCGGCGAACCGCTGCCGCAGCACGTCGGCCGCCGGGAACCGTCCCTCGGCGACGTAGTCCGGCGCGGGCAGGTTCACCGCGCCCGGCACGTGCCCGGCGACCGGGTCGATCGGCTCGGTCTCGCCCCGGTAGCGCGCCGCCGCCCGCACGTCCACCAGGACACCGTCGTCGGCCGCGGCGAGCCGGGCGGCCTCGGCCGCGTCGAGCACCGGCAGGGCGCCGGGGCGCACCTCGACGTCGCCGGTCGGCGGGGTTGGCGCCTCGGTGGAGGTGGGCAGACCCGCGGCCACCCAGGCGGGCCAGCCGCCGTGCAGCAGGCGTACGTCGGTGTGCCCCGCCCAGCGCAGCGTCCACCAGGCACGGGCGGCGGACATGCCGTCGCCGCCGTCGTACACGACGACGGGGTGCCCGGCGCGGACGCCGGCGGCCCGCAGTGCGGCCTGGAGCGCGGCGGGGTCGGGCAGCGGGTGGCGCCCGGCGGCCCCCGGCGGGCCGCACAGGTCGGTGTCCAGGTCGACGAAGACCGCGCCGGGCAGGTGGCCGGTTGTGTAGTCGTCGCGACCGGGCGGGCCGGTCAGACGCCAGCGGACGTCGAGCAGGGTGGGCGGGTCGGCGCTGTCGAGCTCGGCGGCGAGCCGGTCGGCCTCGACCAGCAGATCCTCGGTACCGGACATGGCGTCCAGTCAACACCATCCCGGCACCCGCAGGCGGTTCGGCGGCGGCCGTTCGGGGGTTACGCAAGGTAGCATCGATCACCGGAGGGCCTGACGTGAAGCATGATTTGGTCGACACGACCGAGTGCCGAGTTACCTCCGAGAGCGAGAGGGGCGGTAACCGGTGACTAAAACTGATCTGGTCGACACGACCGAGATGTACCTGCGCACCATCCTCGAACTCGAGGAGGAGGGGGTGCCGCCGCTGCGCGCCCGCATCGCCGAGCGGCTGCGGCAGAGCGGCCCCACCGTCAGCCAGACCGTCGCCCGGATGGAGCGCGACGGTCTGCTCACCGTCGAGGGCGACCGGCACCTGGCGCTCACCCCGGCGGGCCGCAGCGCGGCGGTCTCCGTGATGCGCAAGCACCGGCTGGCCGAGCTGCTGCTGGTCAACGTGATCGGGATGCCCTACGAGGAGGCCCACGAGGAGGCCTGCCGGTGGGAGCACGTGATGAGCGACGCGGTGGAGAAGCGGGTGTACGACCTGCTCAACCGCCCGACCCGTTCCCCGTACGGCAACCCGATCCCCGGCCTGGAGGAGCTGGGCTCGCCGGAGCCGGCCGAGTCCGAGCCGGCGGAGGGTGAGCGCAACCTGGCGTTCCCCGGCCTGTCCGGCCCGGTCGTGGTCCG
The DNA here is from genome assembly GCF_009707425.1 of Micromonospora sp. WMMC415. Taxonomy (GTDB): domain Bacteria; phylum Actinomycetota; class Actinomycetes; order Mycobacteriales; family Micromonosporaceae; genus Micromonospora. Next base: position 5,729,104 of record NZ_CP046104.1, read on the forward strand.
GCGGATCTGCGAGAGCGTGCAGACCAACGCGGACGTGCTGCGGCAGCTGCACGCCGCCGGCGTCGACCCGGGCGCGACGGTGACCGTGGCCCAGGAGCGGGACGGCGTGTCGATCGACCGCTCCGGCGACCGGGTCCGCCTCCCACGTGAGGTCGCCAGCCGCGTCTTCGTAGCCGCAAGCTGACTCCGCCCCATTCTCGCGCCCCTCACCTCCGCGATCTTGCGATTCCTGTCCGCACATACCCGGAGTAAGCGGGCATAACGGGCGGAAGTTCAAGATCGGCGAGCGTGGGCGTACGGTCAGTCGTCGACGTACGGACAGTGGCGGCAGCCGCGGCCACAGCAGGTGCCGCGGCGCGCCAGGAAGCCGGCCGTCAGGACGAAGAGGCCGGTGGCCGGGTCGAGGTAGCCCGCCTCCCCGTCGCGCAGGGCCGCCGCGTGGGCGGCGAGGATGCGCTCCTTGTCGGGGTGGTCGGATGCGAGCCGGGACGGGTGCGGCTCGGTCAGCGGCCGGTTCGCCAGTGGTCGTCGCTCTCCGGTCACCGGGGCAGTGTAGAGAGGCCGCTCAGCGGTGGCGGGCGAGGGCGGCGACGATCGCCGCGGTGTCGGCACCGGCTGCGAGCAGCAGCCGGAGCAGCACCTTCGCCTTGTACGGGTCGAGCAACCCGCCGTTCAACAGCCCGCGCCGTCGCAGGTCGGTCTCCGAGCCGACCGCGCCGTACGTGTGCCGCAGCACCGACCCGGCGCCGGAGCGCGAGGTGAGCACCACCGGGATCCGTTCGGCCAGCGCACCGAGCACCGGAGCCAGCACACCCGGCACGTGTCCGACGCCGAAGCCGGCGACCACCAGCCCGTGGTGGGTGTCGGCGAGGCTGTCGAGCAGCCCGCCGTCGTCGTCGAGGGTCACGGTGTACAGCGCGACCCGGGTGTCGTTCAGCCGGGCGGGATCGACCGGCGGCAGCGGCTCCCGCCGCTCGGTCCGGGCCAGCACCCGCACCTCCCCCTCGATCACGTGCCCGACGGGACCGACGTTCGGGGAGGCGAAGGTGGCGGTGCTGGTGCTGTGCGTCTTGCGGACCCAGCGCGCGGCGTGGACCTCGTCGTTGAGGGTGACCAACACGCCGAGGTCGCGGGCGGCGGGCGCGGCCGCCACCCGCGCGGCGGCGAGCAGGTTCGCCGGCCCGTCCGCCCCCGCCAGGGTGGGGTTGCGCATCGCACCCGTGAAGACCAGTGGGGCGGCGTGCGGCCACACCAGGTCGGCCAGGAACGCCGACTCCTCCAGCGTGTCCGTGCCCTGGGTGACGACCACGCCGGTCGCGCCCGCGGCCACCGCCCGCGACGCCGCGTCGACCACCTCCAGCAGGTGCCGGTACGTGAGGTACGCGCTGGGTACCGCGAGGGCGTCCCGGACGTCCATGGGCGGGCTGAGGTCGGCCAGCCCGGGTACGGCCGCGGTGAGGTCCGCACCGGTCAGCCGGGTGACCACCCCCGGCCCGTCCCGACCCACACCGCCCATCGCGATGGTGCCGCCGAGGGTGAACAGGGCGATGGACACGCCGGACCTCCCGTCAGCCGTCGCCGATGACGGCCCGCAGACCGTACCGCCCGGACATCGCCCGCGCCCCCGGGCGCGGCGGCCGGCGAATGTCGGTGGGGTCGAGCATGCTGGGGGCCATGCGGAAGATCGTCGTGCAGATGAGCGTGTCGCTGGACGGGTTCTTCGAGGGGCCGGACGGTGACCTGAGTTGGCACCTGGTCGACGACGAGTTGCACCGGCATTTCAACGCCGAGTTACGCGAGATGAGCGCCTTCCTCAACGGCCGGCGCAACTACGACCTGATGGCCGCCTTCTGGCCGACCGCCGACCGCGACCCGGCGAGCCCGGAACCGGTGCGGGAGTTCGCCGGCATCTGGCGGGACATGCCGAAGATCGTCTACTCGCGGACGCTGGAGAAGGCCGACTGGGGCACGGAGATCGTGCGGCAGGTCGACCCCGCCGAGGTACGCCGGCTCAAGGAGCAGCCCGGCGGCGACATGGCCCTCGGCGGGGCGGACATCGCCGCCACCTTCGCCCGGCACAACCTGATCGACGAGTACCGGCTCTACGTCCACCCGGTGATCGTCGGCGCCGGCCGGCCGCTCTTTCCCGACGACGGCGTACGGCGTCAGCTGCGGCTGGCGGGTACGCGCACCTTCGGCAACGGGGTCGTCCTCCTCTGCCACGAACGCCTCGCCGACTGACCCACGAGCGCGTCGCCAAGCTGATCGGCGAAAGGCCATTGGCTTCCCCGTCGCCCCGGCCTATGGTGTCCGGATGCGTCCGTCGGGCCGGCAGCCAGGCGCCGCCGTCGTGGTGACGGCGGTGTCCACCGCTGCCTGCCGGCCGACGCCGGCCTCGACCCCCAACGGCCGACAGGCGGCGCGCACCGCGATCGGGGCGGTGCGTACCGCTGCGCCGTCCCCCACCGGCTCGGCCGCCTCGCTGCTGCCGAGCCCCACCGGGCGTGGCCCGCCGTGGACCGGTAGCACCCCAGCACCGGCCACCCAGGGCGAAGCGACATCCGCTTCGGCCCTTTCTTTTTTGGAGGAGTCATGACCACCCAGGTCCAACCCGACGAGCGGAACTGGCTCGACGAACTGCGTACGGCACTGACCCACGACTTCGAGGTGCAGAGCGCCAGGTTGACCCAACTCACCGCGGACACCGGCGACCCGGGCGAGGCCCACACGCAGGACGCGCTGATCGCCGCCACCCGGCAGAGCCTCAACCAGATCAGCGACGCGCTGCGCCGCATCGCCGAGGGCCGGTACGGCACCTGCGAGCGGTGCGCCGCGCCGATTCCACGCGAGCGCCTGGAGGTGCTGCCGCACGCCCGCTTCTGCGTGCCCTGCCAGCAGAAGCACGCCGGCTGACGCGACCGCCAACGGCTGCCGTGCCGACGCCGGAACGGCAGCTGCCCCGGCGTCCGTGGTGATCGGATACGGCTCAGCGGCACGACACGCCGGGTGTTGTGCCGCTGGGGCGTATCCGATCATGCGGCGCCCAGCCGGCCGCCCCGCGGTGGCGCGGCTACGGCTTCCGTCGTCGGGAAATCTCGTCGAGGTGCTGCTGCTTGTGCTGCCGGACCATCTCGTCCCAGACCTCCTGGTCATAGTCCGGGTCCGGCGGTATCCACTTGTGCGAGCCGTCGCTGTAGTGGAACCGCTCGTCACCGGGCCGGATCAGGCTCACCGGATCCAGCCGAGGAACCGCCGATGCAGCAGTCCCGCTGGCACCCAGGTCAGGTCCTCGGCTGCGGACACCAGGTAGGACCCCATGTACAGAGCCAGCGAGACCGGCGCGCCGTCGAACTCCGCTCGCAGTTCCTTGCGCCGGGTCGCGCAGGGCCACGGCCCGTTGCAGCCGCCGCAGGTCCACACCGGAAGGACAGGCCCGTGGGTGGTCACCAGCGGCCTCCCAGGAAGCGCCAGGTGGTGGCGCGGGCATGCCAGCGGCACGCCCATTCCGCCTGATAGCAGGGGTACGGCGACAGCCGCGCCCACCACCGCCGGCACCCGTCACACAGCCCATCGGCACCCGGCAGATGGACCGTCAGAATCTGGCTGACCTGATGCTCGGTCACGTCTGCTCCTCCCCTGGCCAGTGGCCACGACGGATCGGGATGCGGTGCCGGGCGTGGCAGGGCAACTCAGCACCGCACCGGCAGACCCGCCGCCACAGGGACCAGGACCAGACCGGACGGTGCCGTCGGGCCAGGGTCAGCGCGACCGCCAGCAGATAGCCGTCGTACGAGACCGAACGCCTCATTCGTCACCGCCACTTGGACTCCTGTTTTGGAAGTCCACACAGACTAGTTTTTGGACTCCTATTTTGGGAACCTTGCTCCGGCGTGTCGTGGGATCACAGTGCGGAGCGGGCCATAATCGGCCGATGGTCAACCCGACGATCCAGCGGCGACGCCTCGGACTGGCGCTGAAGCGCGCACGCGAAGAGGCTGGCAAGACTCAGGACGACGCTGCCGCCGTCATCGATGCCGCCGCCAGCAAGGTCAGTCGGCTCGAACTGGGCCAGTCAGGGATCAAGCTGACCGACCTCAACGTGTTGCTCGACCTTTACGGCGTAGTCGGCGAGGAAGCGGAGACACTCCGCGAACTCGCGCGAGCCGGCAGACAACGCGGGCGCTGGAGCACGTACCGCAACGCGGTCCCGGACTGGTTCCGGCAGTACCTGGACCTTGAGGGAGACGCTTCCGAGATCCGTTGGTACCAGCCGGAGGTGGTCCCCGGCATCCTCCAGATCGAGCCATACATCCGCGCCATGAACGCGACCGCCCATCCACGCCCAACGGCCGAGGACGCCGACCGGCAGGTCGCTGTTCGCCTGGAGCGGCAGGCGATCCTTCGGGAGCAGGACGGGCCCGATCTGAGCTTCATCCTCAGCGAGTCGGCACTCCGCCGAAGCATCGGCGACGGGGCAACCATGCAAAGCCAGCTGCTGCACCTGGCCGACGTCGGCGAGCAGCCAAACGTCTCGCTCCAGGTCTTCCCGTTCGACGTTCAGACCTACGAGACGGCGTCATTCAACTTCATCATCCTGAGGTTCGGCGACGACGCCGCGTCCGACGTGATCTACGTGGAGACCTTCACCGACGCCGATTACCTTGACCGACCCGACGCGGTGCGCGCCTACACTCGGCTATGGGACCGACTCCGGGCCGCCGCTCTCGGGCCGGTAGAGTCGCGCAAGCTCATCCTCCGGATGGTGGACGACATAGAGCGGCAGCAGATCTGAGAGAGCTGACCATGGACACCCCCGATCGCACGGTCTGGCGCAAGTCGAGCTACAGCGACAACAACGGCGGCGCCTGCGTCGAGGTCGCAGCAACGGATCGCAGCATCCTGGTCCGCGACAGCAAGGACCCTTCTGGCCCGGCGCTTTGCTTCGACCGTCGGTCGTGGTCCGCGTTCATGGCCCGCTTGAACCGATAGAGCATGACGCGACCGCGCTTGTACGGGCCTGGGGAACTGGCCGCCCTGTTCGGCGTGTCGAGGCAACGGGTGCTGCAGATCACCCGCCGTCCCGGCTTCCCCGAGCCCGTCGCCCGCCTGATCGGGACGACGATCTGGGACGCGGACGAGGTCGACGAGTGGGCGCGACACAACCGTCCGCCACGCCCTACCGACGGCGACGACGACCGCTGACAACCACCGTCAACGAAATGAGTTGAGGCCCTGCCCGTACCTGCCGGGACAGAGCCTCAACTACTACACCGAGATCCACTCGCATGACTTCGAGGGGCAGCCGGACGCAAGGCGCTGGCGGCCTCCTAGGTCACTTGCTCTTGGTCTCCTTGACCGTCGTCTTCGGGTGCGACTTGGGAAAAGCGGCGATCCGTTCCTGCAACAGATTGGTCGGAACTTCTCCCGGCTCACGAGCCCCGGGCGCGTCAACGCCCGGGGCTCGTTGCTTTGTCAGCTGCAGCCGCTGGTGCTGCCGCAGCCCTCGCAGACGTAGCAGCTACCGGCCGGGCGCATCTTCGTACCGCAGGTGAAGCAGAGCGGCGCGTCGGCGGCCTTGCCGATCACGGCCTCCAGCAGTTCGGTGCTGGAACCCACCGACGGCGCCGGCTTGGCGGCGGCGACGTCCGCGACCTCCTGCGCCGGCTGGGCGACCGGGCCGGTCTTCGGCTCCTCCGGCCTGATCTCGACCGGGGCGGAGGCGGCCATCGCGGTGAGGTCCGCACCGCTCGCCTCCGCCTCCGCCTCGGCCGCGAGCTGGGCGGCCCGCTCCTTCGCGGTGAAGATGCCCAGCTCCGCGCGGCGCTCGTACGGCAGGAAGTCCAGCGCCAGGCGACGGAAGATGTAGTCCATCACCGAGGCCGCCATGCGCACGTCCGGGTCGTCGGTCATGCCGGCCGGCTCGAAGCGCATGTTGGTGAACTTGCTGACGTACGTCTCCAGCGGGACGCCGTACTGGAGACCGATGGAGATGGCCACCGAGAAGGCGTCCATCACGCCGGCCAGGGTCGAGCCCTGCTTCGACATCTTGAGGAAGACCTCGCCGAGGCCGTCGTCCGGGTACGACGACGCGGTGAGGTAGCCCTCGGCGCCGCCGACCGAGAAGGAGATCGTCTCGGACGGGCGCTTCTTCGGCAGCCGCTTGCGCACCGGCCGGTACTCGACGACCTTCTCGACGACCGGCTGCACGGTCGCGGGGGTCTCCGGCGCGGCCGCCTTCTTCTTCGCCGCCGACAGCGGCTGGCCGACCTTGCAGTTGTCCCGGTAGATGGCCAGGGCCTTGAGGCCGAGCTTCCAGCCCTCGAAGTAGATCTTCTCGACGTCCTCGACGGTGGCCTGCTCCGGCATGTTGACCGTCTTGGAGATGGCGCCGGAGATGAACGGCTGGACGGCCGCCATCATCCGCACGTGGCCCATCGGGGCGATGGACCGCTCGCCCATCGCGCAGTCGAAGACCGGGTAGTGCTCCGGCTTGAGGCCGGGGGCGTCCACCACGTGGCCGTGGTCGGCGATGTGCTCGACGATCGCCTCGACCTGCTCCTCGGGGTAGCCGAGGCTGCGCAGGGCGCGCGGGACGGTCTGGTTGACGATCTGCATCGAGCCGCCGCCGACCAGCTTCTTGAACTTGACCAGCGCCAGGTCCGGCTCGACGCCGGTGGTGTCGCAGTCCATCATCAGGCCGATGGTGCCGGTGGGCGCCAGCACGCTGGCCTGCGAGTTCCGCCAGCCGTTCTTGTCGCCGACCTTGTTGCCGAGGGTCCACTGCCGGGTGGCCTCGCGCTGGATGGCGGTGGCCACGGTGCCGGCCGGCTTGATCTCGTCGTTGGCGGCGGCGTGCTTGCGCATGACCCGCTTGTGCGGCTCCGCGTTGCGGGCGTAGCCGTCGTACGCGCCGACGACACCGGCCAGCTCGGCGGAGCGGCGGTACGCGGTGCCGGTCATCAGCGAGGTGATCGCCGCGGCGACCGAGCGGCCCTGGTCCGAGTCGTACGGCAGACCGGAGGCCATGAGCAGCGCGCCGAGGTTCGCGTACCCGATGCCGAGCTGCCGGTACGCGCGGGTGGTCTCGCCGATCTTCTCGGTCGGGAAGTCGGCGAAGCAGATCGAGATGTCCATCGCGGTGATGACCAGCTCGACCGACTTGACGAACTTCTCCACCTCGAAGCCGCCGTCGGCGCGGAGGAACTTCATCAGGTTGAGCGAGGCCAGGTTGCACGAGGAGTTGTCCAGGTGCAGGTACTCCGAGCACGGGTTCGACGCGGTGATCCGCCCGGTCTCCGGGCAGGTGTGCCAGTCGTTGATGGTGTCGTCGTACTGGAGGCCCGGGTCGGCGCACTCCCACGCGGCCTGGGAGATCGTGCGGAACAGGTTCCGGGCGTCGATGGTGTCGATCACCGCGCCGTCGAGGCGGCCGCGCAGGTCGAAGGTGCCGCCGTTCTCGACCGCCGCCATGAACTCGTCGGACACCCGGACCGAGTTGTTGGCGTTCTGGTACTGCACGCTGACGATGTCGGCGCCGCCCAGGTCCATGTCGAAGCCGGCGTCGCGCAGCGCGCGGATCTTGTCCTCCTCGCGCGCCTTGGTGACCACGAACTCCTCGATGTCCGGGTGGTCCACGTCGAGGATGACCATCTTGGCCGCGCGCCGGGTGGCGCCGCCGGACTTGATGGTGCCGGCGGAGGCGTCGGCGCCGCGCATGAAGCTGACCGGGCCGGAGGCGGTGCCGCCGGAGGAGAGCAGCTCCCTCGACGAGCGGATCCGGGACAGGTTGACGCCGGAGCCGGAGCCGCCCTTGAAGATCAGCCCCTCCTCCTTGTACCAGTCCAGGATGGAGTCCATCGAGTCGTCGACGGCGAGGATGAAGCAGTTGTGGACCCGGAGGTTACCGGCCAGGAATTCGCCGCTCTCCGTCTGGATGTCGTAGACCTCCATCGTCCCAAGGGACTCGACGCGGTCGATCTCCAGCCGCTTCACGTCGTTGGCGGGACGGCCCGGCTTTGCGAAGCTCTGGTCGAGCTTGGCCATCTTCTCGGCGCCGACGAACCCGATGTGGGTGGCGAAGAGGTCCCGGTCGCCGTCGTTCTGGATCCGGACCGACCAGCAACCCTTACGGTCCGGGCGCGGGTCCGCCTTGTAGGCGACGCGGGAGAAGATCCCGAACCGCAGCAACAGGCTCTGCACGCCGCGGATCAGCTTCTCCGAGATCATGTCCACCGCGACGAGCGTCGACTGCTCACGCGCCGAGACGTAACCCTCGGCCTGGAAGATGCTGCGCAGGTACGCCGCAACGACCGGCAGCGGTGCGGTGAAGAGGCGCTCCGGCACCTCCATCTCAACGCCGCGGGTCAGCAGGTCCCACTTCTCCACGAACGGACGCAGATGCTCGCCGTAGAGGCGGGTACGCCGGCAGTCCAGCTCCTCGCTCTGCGTCGTCACCGTGCGCTCCTTGCGGTGCGCGCCGGGGAAGACCTCGTCGAGGGTGCCCGTCACCCACTCCAACTCGTCGTCGTTGACGGTCATCGCCTCGATCGTCAACGACCGGTTGCTGCCCTGGTTGTACTGGCCGACGAACCCGTCGGACTGAAGCCATCCGGCGAGCGCGGCCTCACGGATCTCCCGCAGGTCGAGCTCGCTCTCGCCGTAGGCGTACGTGCGGTGCCACTCGAGCTTGTCACCGGGCTTCAGGGTGCCGGCCTCGACCCACTGACCCGTGCCGGCGCCCGTGCTCTTCCAGACGACGTGGTCCGGCGTGACATCGAGCGTGTAGCCCGCCTTGGTGTGCAGCCGGAGGACCTCACGTACTCCGTTGGCCTTCACAGCCACGATCCGGGTCAACCCGTTCCCGTCGTACACCTTGGTCCCGACGGCGTTGTCCTCGACCAACTTGCCGATCGGTACCAGACCGCTCGGGGTGCTGACCAGCGAGTCGTACGGTAGGCACGCGCTGACCTGCTGCGGCGAGGGCGTGCCCACGTTGAACCACACCGGCGAGTTGAAGCTGAACACCTGGTGCAGCAGCATCCAGGTCAGCTCGTGGGCGAAGACCTCGGCGTCGGCGGGGCTGGCGAAGTAGCCGTACTCCTCACCGGCGGTGCGGTAGGTGGTGACGACCCGGTCGATCAGCTGCTTGAGCGACCACTCCCGCTCCGGAGTGCCCACCGCGCCCCGGAAGTACTTGGTGGTCACGATGTTGGCCGCGTTGACGCTCCACGCCTCCGGGAACTCCACGCCGCGCTGCTCGAAGTTGATCGAGCCGTCCCGCCAGTTCGTCATCACGACGTCCCGGCGCTCCCAGGTGACCTCGTCGTACGGGTGGACCCCCTCCGTCGTCCAGACCCGCTCGACCTTCAGTCCGGTGCCCGCCTTGCTTCGTGAACGGCTCGTTGTCACGCCGTCGCCCCCCTCGTCTGCGCGGTCACCCACCGCGCGTCCCAATCTCTCGAAAACTGTGAAGAATCAGCTGGTGCGGCCGGCGGCCTCGACCGCGTCGGCCCCGCCGCTCTCCCGGGCGCGGGCCGCGGCCCGCAACGTCTCGATCTCGCGTTCGAAGTCGGCGAGCGAGTCGAAGGACCGGTAGACGCTGGCGAACCGGAGGTAGGCGATCTCGTCCAGGTCCCGCAGCGGGCCCAGGATGGCCAGCCCCACCTCGTGGCTGGGGATCTCGGCGGCCCCCTTGGCCCGGACGGTCTCCTCGACCCGCTGCGCCAGCAGCGCGAGCGAGTCGTCGTCGACCGGGCGGCCCTGGCACGCCTTGCGCACCCCGCCGATGATCTTCGTACGACTGAACGGCTCGGTCACCCCGCTGCGCTTGACCACCGCGAGGACGGCCTCCTCGACCGTGGTGAACCGTTTGCCGCACTCCGGGCAGGATCGCCGCCGGCGGATCAACTGGCCGTCGTCGGCCTCCCGCGAGTCGACCACCCGGGAGTCGGGGTGCCGGCAGTACGGACACCGCATCGCCCGACCTCCTTCGTCGACCACGGGCCGCACCGCTCGACCTCCGGACACGCGTCGCCACGGCGGAGCCGTCCTCCGACGGTCTTCGCCGTGCTGGCGCTGGGAAGTGCGTTCGGTAGTCGAACCCAACCTGTAGGCGACTTACGCCCTTGTGACTACTACATCTAGGGGTCGACCGTATGCCGCCGACGATCTGAGGTCAAGTTGCCGGCGTGTCCGGCGCGTCACCCACGTCCGGGACCGCTCCCCTCTTCCCCGTCGCCCGGAAACCCAACCGCACGGGGGGCGCTCCGGTTATCGGCCGCCCGGTGGACCGACGCCGACGATCCGCCGAATTAGAACAGCCGTTCGACGCGACGTACCATTTATCAGAACACGAGTACGACCCGCGCGGATTTTCACCCCGACACGCCGAGCAACGTCGTACAGATGTTTGAAAATGACTGATCTCACCTATACGGTCATGAACGACGGACGCACGGCGGTTCTCCGCCATCGTCACCGCACCACCGCACGCACCACGAGCCGACGAGGCACCACAGCGCCGACCAGGGAGGACGGACGTGACCGAGGACCGGGCCAGCCGGCCGAAGAGCCCGCAGCAGATCACCGACGCGGGTGCGGCGGCCACGCGTCGCCGGGGCGCCGCGCGGAGCCGCACCGGCGCGCCCGCCGTACGCCCGGTCACCCCGGTGGTGAGCGCCTTCCCCGACCCCGCGACGGTCGACCTGACCGCCCGCCAGCGGCGGATCCTGGAGTTCATCCGCACCTGGGTCGAGCGGCACGGCTACCCGCCGAGCGTGCGGGAGATCGGCGAGGCGGTCGGCCTGGTGTCGCCGTCCAGCGTCGCCTACCAGCTCAAGGAGCTGGAGAAGAAGGGCTTCCTGCGCCGCGACCCCAACCGGCCGCGCGCGGTCGACGTCCGGGCCCCCAGCGACGTGATCGACGACGAGCTGGCCCGCTCGCAGCGCCCGACGCCGGCGTACGTGCCGATGCTCGGCCGGATCGCCGCCGGTGGCCCGATCCTCGCCGAGCAGGCCGTCGAGGACATCTTCCCGCTCCCCCGCGAGCTGGTGGGTGAGGGCGAGGTCTTCATGCTCCAGGTCAAGGGCGACTCGATGCTCGACGCCGCCATCTGCGACGGCGACTGGGTGGTGGTCCGGCAGCAGCCCACCGCCGACTCCGGTGACATCGTCGCGGCCATGCTCGACGGCGAGGCGACCGTGAAGACCTACCGGCGCCGCGACGGGCACGTCTGGCTGATGCCGCAGAACCCGGCCTTCGACCCGATCCCGGGCGACGACGCCACGATCATGGGCCGGGTCGTCGCCGTCCTGCGCCGCATCTGACGTCGGTCCCTCACGGGGAGCCCGACGGTCCGGGCCGTCGGGCGACCGGCGGGGGACGCCGGACCGGCGGCGGAGGACGCCGTCGCGGTGGTAGCTGTGGCCTAGTAGCGGTCGCCGTGGTAGCCGTGCCCGCCGCCGGGCACCTGCCCATACGGGCCGCCCCAGCTCTCGTCGGGGCCGTCCTCGCGACGCCGTCCGGCGCGCGGGTCGGGCCCGCCGCCACCGCGCCGGGGAGGTTCCGCCGGACCGCCGCCGTAGACGGCACCACCCGGGCCGCCGCCGTAGACCCCACCTCGGCCACCGCCGGCCGGACGGCCACCGCTGGGGGGCGGGCTGGCGGGCGGGCGACCACCGCCGGCCCCGGGTGGGTTGCCACCGCCGCCGTAGACGCCTCCGCCGGACGGGCGACCGCCGTAGACGGCACCGTCGGCGCCACCTGGGGGGCGACCCCCGCCGTACACGCCGCTGCCGGCCGGGGCGACACCCGGTCGACCCGCCTCCCGGCCGCGCCCCGCCCCGCCGGCCGCGCCGTACACACTCCCGCCGGCGGCGCCGCCGTAGACCCCGCCCCGCGACCGGTCGTCCGCGGCCGGGAAACCCTCGGCCGGGCCGCCGTCGTCGGTGCGCTCGTCGTCGTCCGGGCCCGCGACGGGGTTGCGACGGGCGCGCAGGATGCCGAACACTCCGGCGCCGACCATCGCCACACCGATCAGGCCCACCGCGCCGACCAGGTACATGATGTCCTGCAACGACAGGCTGTCGAACCACGACGCCTCGGCCGCCTTCTTCGGCTCGGCCGCGGCCGCGACCGGCTTGGCGCCCTGGGTCGACGGCTTGTACGCGAGGATGTCGACGGTCTCGCCCTCCTCCAGCTGCCCGCCCTCGGAGACGGTGAGGAAGGACTTGCCGTCGGGGCTGTACGAGATGGCCTCGCCGAACGGGTCGGCGAGCGGTGTCACCCGGGGCTCGGTGGTGGTGAGCGCCTTGACCACGTCACCGCCGGCGACGTCGTACTCGAAGGCGTCCGCGTACGTGCGCAGCACCACCCGGGAGCCGTCCGGGGAGCGGGCCGCGCCGGTGATCGCCGTCCGGCCGAGCACCCCGAGCCGGTTGTCAGTCTCCGTCTTGGGCAGCTCGACGTCGCCGACCTTCTTCATCGGCACCGGCGCGGTGTCGCCGCTGCGCAGCTCCCCGTCCGGGGTGAATATCTCGGCCTTACCGGAGGTGACCTTGGTGATGATCAGCGGGTTGCCGTCGTCGCCGATGACCAGCGCCTCGGCGTCACGCGGCTTGCCGTCCGGGTACGCCAGGCGGTGCAGCGTCGCCGGCTTGCCGCCGCCGACGGGCAGGGTCCACACCGCCACGCGCTCGCGGCGCTGCCGGCTGGTCACGTTGTCGCCGGTGTCGGCGACCCAGAGCGTCCGGCCGTCCGGCGAGAGCGCCAGGTCCTCCGGGTCCGCCGGGCCGCCGCCCGAGTAGCGGACCGGATCCTTGGCGATCTTGCACTTGGTGTCCAGGAAGAAGATCCGCTTGCGGCTGTCCACCTCGGTGCCATCGTTGATCACGACGTAGCCGGTCTTGACGGCGACCAGACCGGAGAGCTCGACGAGCCGTTGGTCGGTCACGGTGCAGCGCTTCTGGCCCGCCGCCTCGGCCGGTGCCGGGGCGGCGGCCAGGACGGCACCGGTGACTGCCACGGTCGCCCCCAACAGGCTGAGGGCACCCGTGACCGAGGTGAGAACGCGGCGCATCCTCACAGTGTCGCACGCCGACGACACGACTCCGTGCGCCTGGACGGGCCAGGGCCCGTCCAGCCGATCATCCGTCGGCCGGCGGCAGGTCCGGCCGACGCCCGGCGGCGTCCGGACCTCGCCTCGGCTCGACAAGATCGGCAGGCCGGACCCTAGGAGCGCGGGCCGACGGGCTCCGCCGCCTCGAAGGGAGCCAGCTCGGCGGCGAGCGCCTCGCCGACCCGGACGTGCAGCAGGGTGCCCTCGGGCAGGTGCGCGGTGCTCAGCACCTCGCCCTGCCGGTGTACACGGGCCACCAGGTCCCCCCGGTCGTACGGCAGAACCGCGCGGACCTCGACGGCCGGGCGGGGCAGCCGGCCCTCGACCGCGGTACGCAGATCCTCGACACCGCGACCGGTGTGCGCGGAAACGAAGATCGCCTCCGGCCACAGCCGCTTGAGCCGCAGCAGGGTCTCCTCGTCGGCCGCGTCCGCCTTGTTGACCACGAGCAGCTCGGGCAGCCGGTCGGCGCCCACCTCGGCGAGCACCTCGCGGACCGCGCGGACCTGCTCCTCCGGGTCCGGGTGGGTGCCGTCCACCACGTGCACGACCAGGTCGGACTCGGCGACCTCCTCCAGCGTCGAGCGGAACGCCTCGACGATCTGGTGCGGCAGGTGCCGGACGAAACCGACCGTGTCGGACAGGGTGTAGACGCGCCCGTCGGACGTGGTGGCCTTGCGGGTGGTCGGGTCCAGCGTGGCGAAGAGCGCGTTCTCCACCAGCACGCCGGCCCCGGTCAGCCGGTTGAGCAGGCTGGACTTGCCGGCGTTGGTGTAGCCGGCGATGGCCACGGCCGGCACGGCGTTGCGGGCCCGACGGGCGCGCTTGGTCTGGCGTACCGTCTTCATGCCCTTGATCTCCCGGCGCAACCGGGAGATCCGGGTACGAATCCGGCGCCGATCGGTCTCCAGCTTCGTCTCACCGGGACCGCGCAGACCCACGCCGCCGGCACCGCCGGCACGAGCGCTACCACCGCTCTGGCGGGACAGCGTCTCACCCCAACCGCGCAGCCGCGGGAGCAGGTACTCCAACTGGGCCAGCTCGACCTGCGCCTTACCTTCCTTGCTCTTCGCGTGCTGGGCGAAGATGTCCAGGATCAGCGCCGTCCGGTCGACCACCTTGACCTTGGTGCGCTGCTCCAGGTTGCGCAGCTGGGACGGGGAGAGCTCACCGTCGCAGATCACCGTGTCGGCGCCGGTCGACAGCACGACCGCGCCCAGGTCGTCGACCTTGCCCCGGCCGACGTAGGTGGCCGGGTCGGGGCGGTTGCGCCGCTGGATCAGCCCCTCGAGCACCTGCGAGCCGGCCGTCTCGGCCAGCGCCGCCAGCTCGGTCAGCGAGTTCTCCGCGTCGTCCTGCGTGCCCTCCGTCCAGACCCCCACCAGGACGACCCGCTCCAGCCGCAGCTGGCGGTACTCGACCTCGGTGACGTCGGTGAGCTCGGTGGAGAGGCCGGGGACCCGCCGCAGCGCCTGCCGCTCCGACAGCTCGAACTCGCCGGTGGTGGCGTCGAGCTCGTCATCCTCGAACGGCTCGAAGGTCTCCTGGTCTCGCAAACTCACTACTCCTGTCCGTTTGGTCACGTAGGAAGCAATCCTGACATGTGCCAACGCCGGACGCACCCGCTATATGCCCGAGGCCGTACCCGCCGGTAGCGGGGCCGCGTGCCGGCCGACCTGCCCCGGAGAGTAGAAATGCGGGCAGCCGTACAGCGTCGACGGAGGGATCTGCGTGGCCATCACCCGACTGCCGAGTGCCGGATTCTCGATCACGATCCGGATCGCGGTCCCGGCGGACGCCTCGTCCATCGGACGACTGACCACGTCCGTCGGGGAGGCCGGGGCGATCGTCACCGCGCTCGACGTGGTCGACTCCGACCCCACCCACGTGATCGTCGACCTGACCTGCGACACCGCCGACGCCAGCCACGCCGACCAGGTGGTCGACGCGCTCACCGCGATGGACGACGTCGACGTCCGCAAGGTCTCCGACCGGACGTTCCTGCTGCACCTCGGCGGCAAGATCGAGGTCAGCTCGAAGGTCGCGCTGCGCACCCGCGACGAGCTGTCCCGCGCGTACACCCCCGGGGTGGCCCGGGTCTGCCAGGCGATCGCGGAGAACCCGGCGGACGCCCGGCGGCTCACGATCAAGCGCAACACGGTCGCCGTGGTCAGCGACGGCTCCGCCGTGCTCGGCCTGGGCAACCTGGGGCCGGCCGCGTCGCTGCCCGTGATGGAGGGCAAGGCGGCGCTGTTCAAGCGCTTCGGCGGGGTGGACGCCTGGCCGGTGGTGCTCGACACGCAGGACACCGACGAGATCGTGTCGATCGTGAAGGCGATCGCGCCCGCGTACGGCGGCATCAACCTGGAGGACATCGCGGCGCCGCGCTGCTTCGAGATCGAGGCGCGGCTGCGGGAGGCGCTGGACATCCCGGTCTTCCACGACGACCAGCACGGCACCGCGATCTGCGTCCTGGCGGCGCTGACCAACGCGCTGCGCGTCGTGGGCAAGCAGCTCGCGGACGTCCGGGTCGTGGTCTCCGGCGCCGGCGCGGCCGGCACCGCGATCATGAAGCTGCTGCTGCGGCAGGGCGTGGGCGACATCATCGCGTACGACCGGCAGGGCGCCCTGCACCGCGGGATGCCGAACCTCAACCCGGCCTGGGAGTGGCTGGCCGACCACACCAACAAGGAGAACTACTCCGGTGACCTGCCGGGGGCGATCCGCGGGGCGGACGTGTTCATCGGTGTGAGCGCGCCGAACCTGCTGACCGGCGATGACATCGCCGCCATGGCGAAGGACGCGATCGTGTTCGCGCTCGCCAACCCGGACCCGGAGGTGGACCCGCGGGAGGCCCGCAAGCACGCCGCCGTGGTCGCCACCGGCCGCTCGGACCAGCCGAACCAGATCAACAACGTGCTGGCCTTCCCCGGCGTCTTCCGGGGCATGTTGGACGCGCACGCGGAGGAGTTCACCGAGGAGATGGCGATCGCCGCCGCCCGGGCGATCGCCGACGTCGTCGGTGAGGACAAGATCAACCCGACGGTCATCGTGCCCAGCGTCTTCGACAGCCGGGTCGCTCCCGCGGTCGCGGCGGCGGTCCGCGCCGCCGCCCAGAACCCGTCGGCAACCCCACCCCCGGCAGCCGACCCGGGCCCGGCCGACCTCCCGGAGATCGCCGCCAACGCCAGCGCCACCCCGTAACCCGAAACCCCGGCCCCCGATCTGCGCCTTCCGGGCCATCGAGGCACAAAGTGCACGATCGCGGGGACGAGGGTCGGGACCGGTGGGATCAGGTCAGGGCCGCAGGGGTCACCTCGCCCGTCGCGACCAGGACCGCCGGGCCCGCGAGCCAGCAGGTCTCGTCGGTGATCGTGACCGCCAGGCGGCCGCCCGGGACGTCGACCGCCACCACGCCGGTGTTGCGGCCCGCGTCGCGCAGGGCGACCGCGGCCACGGCGCAGGCGCCGGTGCCGCACGAGAGGGTCTCGGCGCTGCCACGTTCGTACACCCGCATGAGGACGTGGCCGTCCGTGCCGTCGACCGGGTCGCCCGGCGCGGTGAACTCGACGTTCACCCCGGCCGGGAAGACCGCCGGGTCGACCTGCGGCGCCTGGGTGAGGTCGAGCGCGGTCAGGTCCAGGCCGGCCGGCAGCGCGCAGACCAGGTGCGGGTTGCCGACGTCGACGGCCGTGCCCGGCAGCGTCAGCCCGCCGAGGGCGGCGGTCGACGTGTCGTACAGCCGGGGACGGCCCATCTCGACCGCCACCCCCGCCCCCTCGACGCGCGCCCGCACGAGACCGGCCCGGGTGGCCACCGGCAGCACCGCGCCGTCGGGTGCGGCCAGCCCGGTCTCCAACAGGTAGCGGACGAACACCCGGGCGCCGTTGCCGCACATCTCGGCGAACGAGCCGTCGGAGTTCCAGTAGTCCATGAACCACTCGGCCTCGTCGGCCAACGCGGCACCCTCGGGGTGCTTCGCCGCCCGGACCACGCGCAGCACGCCGTCACCGCCAATGCCACGCCGCCGGTCGCAGAGCCCGGCCACCAGGCCGGGCGTGAGATCCAGCGCGCCGTCCGGGTCGGGCAGGATCACGAAGTCGTTGCCGGTGCCGTGCCCCTTGGTGAACTCCACATCCCCATCATCGCGCAGCGCCGGCGACCACCCGCAGGGCATCCGCCACCAGCCCGGGCGACGCCGAGTCGAGCCACCGGACCCGCGGGTCACGCCGGAACCACGACCGCTGCCGGCGGACGAACCGCCGGGTGGCCCGGATCGTCTCCTCGTACGCCTCGGTCTCGGTCAGCTCGCCGGCCAGGAACCGCAGGACCTGCTGGTAGCCGAGCGCCCGGCTGGCCGTACGCCCCTCGGGCAGGCCGCGACCGACCAGCTCGCGGGTCTCGGCGACCAGGCCGTCGGCCCACATCCGGTCGACCCGCAGCGCGATCCGCTCGTCGAGCGGCGCGGTGTCCAGGTCGACGCCGACCTGCACCGACGGGTAGTACGGCGTGGGCTCGGGCAGCGACGCGGTGAACGGCGCGCCGGTCAGCTCGATCACCTCCAGCGCGCGGACGATCCGCCGTCCGTTGCCGGGCAGGATGCTCGCCGCCGCCTCCGCGTCGGCCTCGCGCAGCCGCGCGTACAGCGGAGCCGGCCCGACCTGCGCCAGCTCCGCCTCCAGCCGCTCCCGGACCGCCGGGTCGGTGCCCGGGAACTCGAACTGCTCCAGCACCGCCCGCACGTACAGGCCGGAGCCACCGACCAGCAACGGCACCCGTCCCCGGGCGAGGATGTCGTCGACGGCCGCCCGCGCCAGCCGCTGGTACTCCGCGACACTCGCCGGCTCCGTCACGTCCCAGATGTCCAGCAGGTGGTGCGGCACCCCCTCCCGTTCGGCGACGGTGAGCTTGGCGGTGCCGATGTCCATGCCCCGGTAGAGCTGCATCGAGTCGGCGTTGACCACCTCCCCGTCGAGCGCGTGGGCGAGAGCGATGCTCAGCGCCGACTTGCCGGCCGCGGTGGGCCCGACCACCGCGACCACCGCGCCGACCGGCGGACGGCTGCCACCGGCCCCGACCGGCCCGGTCACGCCGGCTCCCAGGAGGCGACGAGGTAGGCCACGCCGTAGGGCGCCGCGTCGTAGGTCACCTCGCCCCGCCAGTCGCCGCCGGCCGCGCGGACCGCGCCGGCCAGCACCTGCCAGGGCGCGCGGCCGGCGACCCTCAGCTCGGCCGACAGCACCGGGTCGAGGTCGAGCAGGGCGTCGGCGTCCGCGGCGGCCAGGGCCCGGGCGACCCCCTCGTCGTACGGCTCGGCGCGCGGGTCGTCGTAGCCCGGGGACTTCTCGCCCCGGCAGGCCGAACCGTCCCCCATGACCAGCAGCGCGGTGCGGTGGTCGCCCCGGCGGAGCAGCTCCGAACCGAGGTCCACGCAGCCGGACACGGGCTCGTCGACCGCGACCGCCTCGGCGGACCGGGGCAACGCGGTGCCGGACCGGCCGACCAGCCACGCCCCCAGGGTCAGGCTCAGCGGGAGGCGCTCGGCGCCGGCACCGTCGGTCCGCCCCAGCGGGACGCTCCGGTCCACCCCGTAGCCCCGCAGCGACCCGCGGTCGGAGGCGCCGAACGTCGTCGTCGCGGGCCCGCCGCCCACGAGGACGATCTCGTCGGGCCCGGCGGCGAGGAGCCGGGCCACGGCGGCGTCGCAGGCCGTACGGAGGTCGTCCAGCTCGGGCGCGGCGGCCCCGGCCACCTCGGGAACGAGCAGGGGCGGGTGCGGGCAGACGGCGGCGGCGACCAGAGGCACCTGGTCACCGTAGCGGGGCCACGGCGGGCGCGGCCGGGTGCCCGCCGATCAGTCGGACGGGCCCCCGCCCCGGGCGACGATCCCGCTCTGCGCACCCCGAGCGGCCACCTCCGGTCGTCCCGCAACCGTCGTCGGGGCCGATCGACGGGTCTGGACCGTACGGATGATTCCGACACTCACCCTCCGACGGGAGCGCGCGGGCGGTAGGACACCGTATGGTCACGGTCGGCGATAGGCGCTCGACGGGAACGGGGGCGCACCTGTGACAATGCCGGGGAGAAACTTGGCTGCGCCGTGGCGGTGCTCGCGGGACTGACCCGCGACGCCGGGAGAACGAGGATGGGCACATGAGCGACTGGACTGCCTTCGGACGGGTGGACGCGGACGGCACCGTGTACGTCAAGACCGCCGAGGGCGAGCGGGTGGTCGGTTCCTGGCAAGCAGGAGCACCGGAGGAAGGGCTGGCCCACTTCGCCCGTCGCTTCGCCGACCTGGTGACCGAGGTGGATCTGACCGAGGCTCGGCTCAACTCGGGCGCCGCGGACGCGGCTCACTCGCTCAGCACGATCCGCCGGCTGCGCACCTCGCTGGCCGAGGCGCACGTCGTCGGCGACATCGACGGGCTGGCCGCCCGGCTGGACCGGCTCGCCGGCGTCGCCGAGGAGAAGGCCGGCGAGGCCCGGGCGGCCCGGGACGCCGCCCGCACCGAGGCGCTCGCCCGCAAGACGGCCCTGGTCGAGGAGGCCGAGAAGCTGGCCGCCGAGTCGACCGGCTGGAAGACCGCCGGGGATCGGCTCAAGGAGATCCTCGACGAGTGGAAGACCATCCGCGGGGTCGACAAGAAGACCGACGGCGAGCTGTGGAAGCGGTTCGCGGCGGCCCGGGACGGCTTCACCCGCCGGCGTGGCGCCCACTTCGCCTCCCTCGACGCGCAGCGCAAGCAGGCGCAGGCGGTCAAGGAGGAACTGGTCGCCGAGGCCGAGAAGCTCCAGGACTCCACCGACTGGGCGGCCACCGCGGGCCAGCTCAAGGACCTGATGAACCAGTGGCGGGCGGCACCGCGCGCCTCGAAGGAGGCCGAGCAGCGGCTCTGGGAGAGGTTCCGGGCCGCGCAGGACGCGTTCTTCTCCCGGCGCAGCGAGGTCTTCTCCGCCCGGGACAACGAGCAGCGCGCCAACCTGGAGCGCAAGCAGGCGCTGCTGGCCGAGGCCGAGGCGCTGGACGTCGACGGCGACCCGAAGGGTGCCCAGGCCAAGCTGCGGGAGATCCAGGCGCAGTGGCACGAGGCCGGGCGGGTGCCCCGGGAGGCGGCGGCGGGCCTGGAGCGGCGGCTGCGTGCCGTCGACGAGAAGGTCCGCGAGGTGATGGACTCGGCGTGGCGGCGCACCAGCCCGCAGGACAACCCGCTGCTGGCCCAGATGCGGGCGCAGGTCGCGGAGGCAGAGGAGCGGCTGGGCCGGGCCCAGGCCGCCGGTGACGCCCGCCGGATCCGGGAGGCCGAGCAGGCGCTGGCCTCGAAGCGGCAGTTCCTCCAACTGGCCGAGCAGGCCGGCTGACGTGATCGAGCCGGAAGCCCCGGTCCCGTGACGGGACCGGGGCTTCCGCCGCTTTGGCTCTTGGGGTCAGCCAGGTCGCGCACCGCGGCGCGGCGCCGGCCCGCTCGGTCAGTGGGCGGCGCAGCCGCCGGTCGCGGCGGGTGCCGGCGCCGGCGCGCCAATCGTGGGCAGGCCGAGCAGAACCCCGGGGGTACGCGGCGCACGCCCCGCCTCGGCGGCGTCCCCGGCCCGGGTGCGCCGGTGCGCGAGCGGCTCGCCGTCGGCGTTCAGGTGGTGCGGGGCGGCGTACGTCACGACGGTGTGCACGATGTCGCCGGGGCGGATCCGCCCGGCGAGCGACCCGACGTCGAAGTGCACCAGGCGGCCGTCCCGGGCGCGCCCGGACATCCGGCCGGTGCGCTCGTCCTTACGCCCCTCGCCGACCGCGACCAGCACCTCGACGGTCTCCCCGACCAGCCTCCTGTTCTCCGCCCAGGTGATCTCCTCCACCGTGGCGATCAGCCGCTCGTACCGCTCCTGCACGACCTGCTTGGGCAGCTGCCCGTCCATGGTCGCGGCGGGGGTGCCGGGACGCTTCGAGTACTGGAAGGTGAACGCCGAGGCGAACCGGGCCTCGCGCACCACGTCGAGGGTGCGCTCGAAGTCGGCCTCGGTCTCGCCGGGGAATCCGACGATGATGTCGGTAGTGATCGCCGCGTCCGGCATCGCCGCCCGGACCTTCTCGATGATGCCCAGGTACTTCTCCGAGCGGTACGAGCGGCGCATCGCCCGCAGCACGTCGTCGGAGCCGGACTGCAGCGGCATGTGCAGCGAGTGGCACACGTTCGGCGTCTCGGCCATCGCGGCGATCACGTCGTCCGTGAAGTCCTTCGGGTGCGGGCTGGTGAACCGGACCCGCTCCAGCCCGTCGATGTCACCGCAGGCGCGCAGCAGCTTGCCGAACGCGTACCGGTCGCCGAACTCGACGCCGTACGAGTTGACGTTCTGCCCGAGCAGGGTCACCTCCAGCACGCCCTCGTCGACCAGGGCGCGGACCTCGGCGAGGATGTCGCCGGGGCGGCGGTCCTTCTCCTTGCCGCGCAGCGAGGGCACGATGCAGAACGTGCAGGTGTTGTTGCAGCCGACCGAGATCGACACCCAGCCGGCGTACGTCGACTCGCGGCGGGTGGGCAGGGTGCTCGGGAAGACGTCGAGCGATTCGAGGATCTCCACCTCGGCGGCGGTGTTGTGCCGGGCCCGCTCCAGCAGCACCGGCAGCGACCCGATGTTGTGCGTGCCGAAGACGACGTCGACCCAGGGCGCCTTGCGGACGATCTCGCCGCGGTCCTTCTGGGCGAGGCAGCCGCCGACCGCGATCTGCATCCCGGGGTGCCGGTCCTTGACGGGGCGCAGATGACCGAGGTTGCCGTAGAGCCGGTTGTCGGCGTTCTCCCGCACGGCGCAGGTGTTGAAGACGACCACGTCGGGGGTGTCGTCGGCGTCGGCCGCGCGCACGTAACCGGCCTGCTCCAGCAGGCCGGAAATGCGCTCGGAGTCGTGCACGTTCATCTGGCAGCCGTACGTGCGCACCTGGTAGGTGCGCGGGCTGCTCGCCGCTGCGGTAGTCATGACGTGGACAGCGTATCCGGACAGCCCGGATGGGCCGGAATCGAGGAGGAGCCGTGTGCCGGAGCATCAAGACCCTGCGTGAGCCGTTCACCCCGGCGGTGACCGACGCGGACATCCAGGCCGCAGCGTTGCAGTACGTCCGGAAGATCTCCGGGTTCCGCGCGCCGGCCGCCCACAACGCCGCGGCGTTCGACGCCGCGGTAGCCGCGGTCGCGACGGCCACCGCGACCCTGCTGGACCAGTTGGAGGTACGGAACCGACGCACCCCCACACCCAACTGAGCTTGCTTGCGCCTCAGGCGGCGGCGAGCGCGGGGAGCACCGAGTCGGGGGCCCAGCGCGAGCGGTGGCAGCGGGACCAGCCGCGACAGCCCGGGTTGGCCTCGGTGCAGAGCCGCTGGTTGCTGAGGACCTCGCCGTCGTCCGTCTCGCGGACGTCGAAGTGCACCGGGCGGATCGTGCCGTCGGGGGCGACGAGCAGGTGCCGGGTCTCGTCGAGTGTGTCGTCGCGCAGCACGCAGTTGCGGTTGAGCAGGCGGGCCAGGGCCGCGACGCTGGGCAGCTCGGCCAGGGTGTCGGGCACCCCGTAGCAGTCGACGATCGTGGCGAACTCCCCCGGCGCCTGCCAGATGTCGCAGACCACCGCGTACCGGGGCAGCCGCATCGGGTCGGCCACCGCCAGGGGCATCACCACCCGGCCGAGCGCCTCGGCCAGCGCCGGCCAGACCTCCGCCGGCCGCACCTGGTCGATTCTCCAGTTCCACAGCTCGGTCATGCCGCCTCCTCGCTGTGCTCGTCCCACCGGCCTCCGGATCGGGCCTTACTGACGATGGTGGGGTGCATTTGACCTCAGCCGGGGGCAAGTTACCGGTCTGTGACCATTCCGGGCAAAATTTCCTCGGGCCCCATTGCTCCGAGTAGCGGGAAGGTGACAGTTTATCGGGTATGGTGCCGCGCCAGGCACTCGACACGGGGTCAGCGGAGGACGAGAAGGTGCTCGCTCCGGGGAAGCAGTTCGCCGATCACCGTGGCACCGGGCAGCTCGCCCGCGACGAGCAGGCCGCCCGAGGTCTGCGCGTCGGCCAGCAGCAGACGGTCCGCCTCTCCGGTCGCGCCGAAGTCGGTCCACGGCGTGACCCAGTCGAGGTTGCGGCGGCTGCCCCCGCTGACGTGGCCGTCCCGGACCGCCTCCCGGGCACCGGCCAGGTACGGCACCCGGGTGGTGTCGATCGCCACCGTCAGCCCGCTGGCCCGGGCGAGCTTCGACGCGTGGCCGAGCAGCCCGAAGCCGGTGACGTCGGTGCCGCACCGGACACCGGCCGCCACCGCCGCCCGCGCGGCGTCCCGGTTCAGCGTGGTCATCGTCGCGACCGCCTCCGGGAAGCTCTCCCCGGTGGCCTTGTGCCGGGTGTTGAGCACACCGACGCCGAGCGGCTTGGTCAACGACAGCGGCAGCCCGGCCCGACCGGCGTCCAGCGTGATCAGATCGTCCGGCCGGACGGTCCCGGTCACCGCGAGGCCGTACTTGGGGCCCTCGTCGTCGACGCTGTGGCCGCCCGCGAGGTGGCAGCCGGCGTCGCGGGCGACGTCCCGCCCACCGCGCAGCACCTCCCGGGCCAGCTCCAGCGGGAGCACCTCCCGTGGCCAGCAGAGCAGGTTCAGCGCGACGAGCGGGGTGCCGCCCATCGCGTACACGTCGGAGAGGGCGTTGGTGGCGGCGATGCGCCCCCAGTCGTACGCGTCGTCGACGACCGGGGTGAAGAAGTCGGCGGTGCTGACCACGCCCGTACGCTCGTCGAGCCGGACCACGGCGGCGTCGTCGCCGTGGTCGAGACCGACCAGCAGATCGGCCGTGCCCGGGGTCGGGCCGAGGCCCGCCACCATCGCCTCCAGCTCGCCCGGCGGGATCTTGCAGGCGCAGCCGCCGCCGCGGGCGTACCGGGTCAGCCGGACCGGTTCGGTCATCCCCACATGATCTCCGTCGCGGCCGGTGACCGCCAGCCGAGCGGTCAGAAACGGACTCCCGGCACGTCCCGCCAACGGTGTTACCGCTCCGTGACCAACTGAGTTGCATTCCGCCACATCACCCCGCCTACAGTGGCCCAACCGGGGGTCATCCGACCTCGGCCGCGCGACGACAGGGACGGTGGACGACGTGACGACGGGCGAACCGCTCATCGTGCTGGACTCGGTCAACAAGTGGTTCGGGCCGCTGCACGTGCTGGACGACGTCTCACTGTCGGTCGGGCGCGGCGAGGTGGTCGTGGTGATCGGCCCGTCCGGCTCGGGCAAGTCCACGCTCTGCCGGACGATCAACCGGCTGGAACCGATCAACTCCGGGACCATCACCTTCGACGGGCAGGCGCTGCCTGCCGAGGGCAAGGCGCTGGCCAAGCTGCGCAGCGAGGTCGGGATGGTCTTCCAGTCGTTCAACCTCTTCGCGCACAAGACCATCCTGGAGAACGTCACCCTGGGGCCGCTGAAGGTCCGCAAGGAGAAGCCGTCGGTCGCCCGTGAGCGCGGCCTGGCCCTGCTGGACCGGGTCGGCATCGCCAACCAGGCCGACAAGTTCCCGGCCCAGCTCTCCGGCGGCCAGCAGCAGCGGGCGGCGATCGCCCGCGCGCTGGCCATGCAGCCCAAGGCGATGCTCTTCGACGAGCCGACCAGCGCGCTCGACCCGGAGATGGTCGGCGAGGTGCTGGACGTGATGACGTCCCTGGCGCGCGACGGCATGACGATGGTCGTCGTCACCCACGAGATGGGCTTCGCCCGCCACGCGGCCAACCGGGTCATCTTCATGGCCGACGGCAAGCTGGTCGAGGACGCTCCGCCGACGGAGTTCTTCGCCAATCCCCGCAGCGAGCGGGCCAAGGACTTCCTCTCCAAGATCCTCACGCACTAGGCGTCCGTATGTGGAGCAACGCCGTCCCCCGGTGGGCTCCGTTCAAGAAGGAGAAGAGTATGCGTATCAAGCGCGTGGCGGCGGTCGCCGCGGTCGCCGCCCTCTCGTTCGCGATGACCGCCTGCGGCGGCGACAGCGAGACGGGCTCCGGCGGTTCGGGCGCCAGTGGCATCGTGGGCAAGGCCGAGGGCCAGAAGAAGCTCGTGATCGGCGTCAAGGCGGACCAGCCCGGCCTGGGCCTGCAGACCGGCAGCCAGTACGAGGGCTTCGACGTCGAGATCGCGAAGATCATCGCCAAGGGCCTGGGCGTCGAAGAGGGCAACATCGAGTGGAAGACCACGGTGTCGGCCAACCGCGAGCCGTTCATCCAGCAGGGCACGGTGGACCTGGTCGTGGCCACGTACACGATCAACGATGAGCGGAAGAAGAAGGTCAACTTCGCCGGGCCGTACTTCATCGCCGGCCAGGACCTGCTGGTGAAGGCCGACTCGACCATCACCGGCCCGGAGCAGCTCGACGGCAAGACCGTCTGCTCGGTGTCCGGCTCCACCCCGGCCAAGCGGATTCAGACCGACTACCCGAAGGCCAAGCTGCAGCAGTTCGACTCGTACTCGAAGTGCCTGCCGGGCCTGGAGAACGGCCAGGTCGACGCGGTGACCACCGACGACATCATCCTCGCCGGCTACGCCGCCCAGGATCAGTACGCCGGCAAGTTCAAGGTGGTCGGCAAGACCTTCTCCGATGAGCCGTACGGCATTGGCCTCAAGAAGGAGGACAAGACCGGCTGCGAGAAGGTCAACGAGATCCTGAAGGCCGCGGCGGCCGACGGCAGCTACAAGGCCGCGTGGGACAAGACCCT
The DNA here is from genome assembly GCF_009707425.1 of Micromonospora sp. WMMC415. GTDB lineage: Bacteria > Actinomycetota > Actinomycetes > Mycobacteriales > Micromonosporaceae > Micromonospora. Next base: position 5,754,948 of record NZ_CP046104.1, read on the forward strand.
GGGTAAGAGCGGCAAGGCCGCGCCCGAGCTGGACACCACCAAGCTGACCAACTGCGGCAGCGTCTGACCGGTTCCGGGGCCGGCATCCCACGTGGATGCCGGCCCCGGCCTGTCACCCCCGCCTCGACGCCACAGGAGCCGAAGCATGCACGTATTCGCTGATCCGACGAACTTCGACGCGTACCTGTCGGGCTTTCTCTGGATTTTGAAGCTGACCGGCGCGTCGGCGGTCTTCGCCCTGGTGATCGGCGTGCTGCTGGCCGCGATGCGGGTGTCCCCCGTGCCGGTGCTGCGGGGCTTCGGGGCGGCCTGGGTCAACATCTTCCGCAACACCCCGCTCACGCTCGTCGTGTTCTTCTGCTACTTCGGTCTCTTCTCGACGCTGGGCCTGAGCCTCGCCGAAGACCTCAACCTGAACAATTACTGGCTCGGCGTAATCGGTCTCTCCGTCTACACCGCCGCGTTCGTCTGCGAGGCCGTGCGCTCCGGCGTCAACACCGTACCGACGGGCCAGGCCGAGGCGGCCCGCGCGATCGGGCTGACCTTCGCCCAGACGCTGCGGATCGTGGTGTTGCCCCAGGCGACCCGCTCGGTTATCGCGCCGTTCGGCAGCATCCTCATCGCCCTGTGCAAGAACGCCACGATCGTCGGCACCATCGGCCTGATGGAGTCCTCCAACGTGATGAAGGACCTCATCAACAGCAACGGCGACGCGGTCATCCCGATCTTCCTGGTCTTCGCGGGGACCTTCGCCGCGATCCTCATCCCCACCGGCTACTTCTTCGGCTGGCTGGCCAACCGTCTGGCGGTGAAGCGCTGATGAGCACCAGCTCCGTCCTCTACGACCACCCGGGGCCCCGCGCCCGCGTCCGCAACCGGGTGCTCAGCGTCGTCTTCGGCATCGGCGTGGCCGTGCTGCTCTGGTGGATCTACTCGAAGTTCGACGAGGCCGGCCAGTGGGAGGCCGCGCTCTGGAAGCCGTTCACCGAGCCGGCGACCTGGACCCAGTTCATCCTGCCGGGCCTGTGGGCCACGCTGAAGGCGGCGGCGGTCGGCATGGTGCTCTCCCTCGCCTTCGGCATCATCTTCGCCGTCGGCCGCCTCTCCGACCACTGGTGGATCAGCGTCCCCGCCGGTGCGGTCGTGGAGTTCTTCCGGGCCGTCCCGCTGCTGCTGATGATCTTCTTCGTCTTCTACGGCGTGCCGTTCCTGATCCAGGGGCCGGTGAGCGCCTTCTGGGCGGTGGTCATCGGGCTGACCCTCTACAACGGGTCGGTGCTCGCCGAGGCGTTCCGCGCCGGCATCCGGTCCGTGCCCGGCGGTCAGTCCGAGGCCGCGTACGCGATCGGCATGCGCAAGAGCCAGGTCATGCAGCTCATCCTGATCCCGCAGGCCGCCCGGGCCATGCTCCCGATCATCGTCAGCCAGCTCGTGGTGCTGCTCAAGGACACCGCCCTCGGCTACATCGTGGCCTACCCGGAGCTGCTCCAGCGCGGCGTCAACGACCTCGCGGCCAACAAGGGCAACATCGTGGCGGCGGCGATGGTGGCGGCTGTCATCTACATCGTGATCAACTCGCTGCTCACCGCCCTCGCCGGCTGGCTCGACCGGCGAAGCCGCGCCCGCGGCTTCCGGATGCCGAGACAGACCCGCCGTGACCTGGCTCCGGACTCGGCACCCGAGGGCGGGTCCACCGTCACCGAGCCGCAGGGCTGAGGACGCCCGCCCGGGCTGCCCCTACCGGTGGGGGCAGCCCGGCGACGTCGTCCGGACCGCGTGCCGATGGCCGCTGCGATCGCCCCGCCGCGATAAGCCGGCCGCCGGTAGCAGCGACGAGCGGGTGAACCGGCTCAGCGGGCGATCTCGGTGACGCGGGACTCGCGGACCACGGTGACCCGGATCTGACCGGGATAGGTCAGCTCCTCCTCGATCTGCTTGGCCACGTCCCGGGCCAGCACGGCGGCGCCGATGTCGTCGACGTCCTCCGGCTTCACCATCACCCGGATCTCCCGGCCGGCCTGCATGGCGAAGACCTTCTCCACGCCGAGCTTGCCGGCCGCGATCTCCTCGATCCGCTCCAGGCGCTTGACGTACGCCTCGAGGCTCTCCCGCCGGGCACCCGGGCGGCCGCCGGAGCACGCGTCGGACGCCTGCGTGAGCACCGCCTCGATGGTCTGCGGCGGCACCTCGTTGTGGTGCGCCTCGATGGCGTGGACGACGTCCTCGCTCTCGCCGTACTTGCGGGCGACGTCGGCGCCGATGATCGCGTGACTGCCCTCCACCTCGTGGGTGAGCGCCTTGCCGATGTCGTGCAGGAACGCGCAGCGCTTGATCGTCGGCACGTCCAGCCGCAGCTCCGCCGCCATGGTGCCGGCGATGTGGGCGGTCTCGACGAGGTGCTTGAGGACGTTCTGCCCGTACGACGTGCGGTAGCGCAGCCGACCGAGCAGGGTGACCAGCTCCGGGTGGATCTCGGTGATGCCGACCTCGACCAGGGCGTCCTCGGCCGCCCGCTGGCAGAGCTGCTCCACCTCGTGCCGGGCCAGGTCGTAGACCTCCTCGATGCGGTGCGGGTGGATCCGGCCGTCCAGCACCAGCTTCTCCAGCGTGAGCCGGCCGACCTCGCGACGCACCGGGTCGAAGCAGGAGAGCAGCACCGCCTCCGGGGTGTCGTCGATGATCAGGTTGACGCCGGTGACCGATTCGAAGGCCCGGATGTTGCGCCCCTCGCGGCCGATGATCCGGCCTTTCATCTCGTCGCCGGGCAGGTGCAGCACGCTGACCACGCTCTCCGCGGTCTGTTCGCTGGCGACCCGCTGGATGGCGTCCACGACGATGTGGCGGGCGCGGTCCTCGGCGGTGCTGCGCGCGTCGGACTCGATGTCCCGGACCAGCAGCGCGGCCTCCCGCTTGGCCTGCACCTCGATCGCCTCGATCAGCTCCGCGCGGGCGGCGTCCGCGGTCAGCCCGGCTACCCGCTCCAACTCCCGGCGACGGTGCTCCTCCGCCAGCGTCAGCTCCACCTCCCGCTGGGCGAGGGCGGACTCGCGGGCCGCGAGAGCGGCGCTGGCGGCGCTGAGCTGCCGCTCCCGTTCGGCGAGCCGCTCCACCTCCTCGGTGTGCATCCGCTCCCGCTCGTCCATCCGGGCGGCCCGGCGCTCCACCTCGGCGGCCTGCTCCCGGGTCGTCGCGGCGAGGACCGCGACCTCCCGCTCACCGCTGCGCCGCGCGGTGGTTCGCAGCTGCTCGGCGTCGGCCTCGGCCTGCTTGTGGGCCCGCTCCAGGATGGTGTCCGCCTCGGCCCGAGCGTCGTCGAGCACCCGGCGCGCTTCCGCCCGCGCGGCTTTCGCCTCCGCCTTGGCGGCCGCCGCCTCGGCCCGTGCCGCCGCGGCGGCCGACTTCGCCACGTCGATCGTGCTGTTCGCCTCGTCCGCCGCCGAGCGGAGCGCGGCGAGGGACTGCTCCTGGCGGTCCTTCTCAGCGATGAAGGCCGGGTCCTCCGGGGCCGGCGCCGTCCCGAGCCGCCGCACCACGCGGACGCCGAGCAGCACCGCCCCGAGCACGACCAGCGTCAGCACCAGGACGGCCACGAGGAGGACGACGTCGAAAGGGCTCATGCCACACCCCCGCCGGCCCGTGCCGCGACCGGCGCCGATGAGGATCCGGGAGCCCTTCGGCCCGTCCAGGGGCCGTTCTCCTCCACGACCTCCCACGCTCGGGACGGCACGGCGGCAGCTGCGGAAGACCGTGCGCCGGGCCCGCCGGCCCGCGTGCTCATGCCGGTCTCCCTGGTGACACCTGCCGCCTAGCCATGGCGCGCCTCCCCTGAACGTCGCGCCGCAGGCACGTGCCGGTGGGCACGCTCCTGCGGCTCTGGACGCCCGACCGGAGCGGCTGGCCATGGGTAGCGCTCCCCGCCGGCGGTGCCCGGGCGGCATCGTCGGCGGTCACGTGCAGTTGTCACGTCGGCTCCGGACCGGCCCGTCCGGAGCTGACAGCAGGACCGACTGGGTCGGCCAAAGTGATGCTGTTCTGTTACGCGATCTATGTTGTGCGCTTAGCCTGCGCTGGTCGGGCAATGTGAGCCTGTATGGCGAGGCTAGGTCTCCGGGGGCGGTCTGGTCAAGAACTCATGATCAAACCCCCCGAACGGAGAGAATCTGCGAGGCGACTCTCCGCTGATCAGAGGCAGGACAGCGGCGGACAAACGCGGACACGCCGCCGGGCCGTTCCGGCCGGTCGAGGCGGGTTGGTGACAGCCGGCGCCGCCAGCCGTCGGTTGCGGGCGGGGCCGCTGGCGTACGCCGGTCAGTCGAGTGTGCGGCTCTCCCGGTCAAGATCACCCTCGGCGTCGGCGAGGGCGTCCTCGTCGATATGGTCGGCGAACTCGGCCGCCTCGGCGCTCTGCGCCGCGAGGGCGTCCTTCACCGCGCGGATCGCCACCCCCGGCGAGTAGCCCTTGCGGGCCAGCATGCCGACCAACCGGCGGAACACCGCGTCCGGCTCACCCCGTGCGGTGCGAAGCTTCCGCTCCGCCAGGGCGCGGGCGGTCTCGGCCTCGGTCTCGTCGTCCAACTCGCCGAGCGCCGCCTTGGCGGCGTCCCCGTCGACGCCACGCTGGCGCAGCTCGGTGGCGAGCGCCCGGCGGGCGAGACCCCGGCCGGCGTGGCGGCTGGAGACCCAGGCACGGGCGAAGGCGGCGTCGTCGATGATGCCGACCTCGTCGTACCGGTCGAGGACCGCCGAGGCGACCTCCTCGGAGATGCCCCGCTTCGCCAGCGCGCCGGCGAGCTCGGCACGGGTGCGCGGGCGTACGGCGAGCTGACGCAGGCAGATCTCCCGGGCCACCTCGGCCTCGTCACGGGGCGGAGTGACCTCGGCATTGGTCTCGGTGGCCCGGCCACGGCGACCCCGGCGCGGTGCGGGGGTCGTGGCGTCCCCCGTGCGGGGCGGGCCGGCGTCCCAGCCTCGCCCCGTACGGGCGCGTCGTGATGCCACGGGTCAGGATCAGAAGTCGACCGGCGGCAGCTCCGGGCCACCGGCGGCGTCGCCCGCACCGATCCCGACGCCGAGCTTCTCCAGGATCTTCTTCTCGATCTCGGCGGCCACGTCCGGGTTCTCCCGGAGGAACTCGCGGGCCTTCTCCTTGCCCTGGCCGAGCTGGTCCCCGTCGTACGTGTACCACGCGCCGGACTTGCGGATGATCGCCTGCTCGACGCCGACGTCGATCAGCGAGCCCTCGCGGGAGATGCCCTTGCCGTACATGATGTCGAACTCGGCCTGCTTGAACGGCGCGGCGACCTTGTTCTTCACGACCTTGACCCGGGTGCGGTTGCCGACCACGTCGGTGCCGTCCTTGAGGCTCTCGATGCGACGCACGTCGAGCCGGACCGAGGCGTAGAACTTGAGCGCCCGACCACCGGTGGTGGTCTCGGGACTTCCAAACATGACGCCGATCTTCTCGCGGAGCTGGTTGATGAAGATCGCCGTCGTGCCGGTGTTGTTGAGCACACCGGTCATCTTGCGCAGCGCCTGGCTCATCAGCCGGGCCTGGAGACCCACGTGGCTGTCGCCCATCTCGCCCTCGATCTCGGCGCGCGGCACCAGCGCGGCGACCGAGTCGATGACGATGATGTCGAGCGCGCCGGAGCGGACCAGCATGTCCGCGATCTCCAGCGCCTGCTCGCCGGTGTCCGGCTGGGAGACCAGCAGGGCGTCGGTGTCGACGCCGAGGGCCTTCGCGTACTCCGGGTCGAGCGCGTGCTCGGCGTCGACGAAGGCCGCGATGCCGCCGGCCCGCTGGGCGTTCGCCACCGCGTGGAGGGCGACGGTGGTGTTGTGTGAGAGCACCCCATTGGCGAGGAAGCTGTGGGTTCCCGGCAACATGACGTCGAAGGTCGGCTGAGCGCCAGCGTCGACGACCTCGACCACCTCCTCGTAGGTGTACCTGGAGGTCGCGAGATGCCGAAGGTGCGCCACGATGGCTCTCCCTGACGCCGACAGGCGCGCCTGCCGCCGTTCCCCCCACTCGACGATTTTCATCAGCCGGGTGCGGGAGCAGGCCAGACCGAAGTCCGTACGGAAGAGGTCGCCTGCGATTCGGTCGAACTCCCGATCACCCCCACAGTCGTCACGAAGATCCTGGATGAGTCCCTTGAGATGCGGGGCGTTCTCGAACTGGGCATCGCGCTTACTGACTTGGAAGCAGCGCTCAACCTGCGCGCGGCGCCGCGCGGAGCGGAACCCGACCTCCGCGAGGAACCGGTGCGCAACGGACGGGTTGACCGTGACGGTCCAGTAGTCGCGCTGGTACTTCTCGTTCCACTTGGCGGAGACGGTGTTCGGGATGTTGAGCCCGTAGAGCAGCAACTGAACCTCGCGGGCCAGTTGCTCGGAAGCGGTGCCGAGCCCGATCGTGGAACTCTCGTCGATCCACCCGTCGCCCTCGAACAGCGCCGACAAGAACGCGCGCTGCATCTTGTGGCCAGCGGTGCGCACCCGGTAAGGGACGCTCTTGCCGTGTGCCGTCACGTAGTCGAGGCCGTACTCCTCCGCAAGGCGCTTGCGGAACTCCCCGCCCGAGACGACGAACTCCTTGTTGTCGTAGTTGCGGACCTCGACACCGAACGTCTGCTCCATGAGGCGGCAGTACTCACCGCTCACCTCGGGATCCCAATTGGTGAACCGGACGCTGTGCTCGTAGCCGAGTGAGCCCTCGGCGACGAGATAGCCCAGGATCACGGCCTCGTCCTCGGAGAGGCCATCGCCGAGGGCCGCCTCCGAAGCACCGAAGGTGGCCGACACCAGGAAGTCGCCAGGACGGATGCTGCCGACGGTGCGCCAGGCGATGAATCCCCGCTCGGTGATCACCCGCAGCGGGTGGTTCTTTGTCGCGGTCACGGTGCGCCCGGAACGCAGCCCGAGCTTGATCACCCGCTTGCGGTTGTTGTGGGTCAGTGCCGCTACCGGTTCGAGCTCACCCCGCTCGTTGACCATCCGCACACCGAGGTCGCGGATGTCGGTGACCCGACTCGTGCAACTCACCGGCTGGCCACAGCGCGCGAAGAGTTCCTCGACGGTCTCGAGTCCGCGGTCCGTCCAGAGGTGCGTATCAGCGGTGAGGCACTTACCGCTGGACTCCGGGCCGTAGATCTCGACGACCCGGCCGCGGGGCAGGCCGCCCACGCCGAGCGCCACGTCGAGCGCGATGGAGCCGGTCGGGACCACCGCGGTCTGGATGACCGGGCGCTCGCCCAGCCGCATCACCGAGCCCTTGCCGAACTGCTTGTCGATCTGAGCGAGAGCAAGGTCGAGTGCCTTCTCCCGGTCTGGCGCTGCCGCCATCGTTGCCACCCCTGCCTTCGCCGGCGTCTTTGCTGAGCTTCGCGTCACGCGGACACGCTAGGCGCTGGGTCCGACAGAAAACCAGCGACGAGGCCGCGAGCTGTGGACGAGCACCCCGCTGTGGACAATAGCCGAACAGGTGTACGACCGGGCAAGCGACACGCGGACGCGGAGAAAAGGCTGCTCAGCGTAGCCGGGCCGGCACCCGGTCGGGGTACGCGGCGACGACGGCCCGCCACACGACGTGCGTCTCCTCACCCGCGGCGAGGGCCTGCTCGATCGTCCGCCCACCGAGTTGGGACAGCACCTGGTCGCTGGCGATGCTGGCCGCGTACCCCGGGCCGAACGCCTCCTCCAGTCGCGCCCAGAAGTCGGTCAGCCGCACGTGTCAGTCCTCCTTGTCGGGTGTCCCCGCGGACACCGGACGCAACGCTAGCGCCACCAGGGGCACCACCGCGATCGCCGCCAGCAGGGTGAGCACCGGATAGCCGGCAGCCTGCATGACAAACCCGCTGACCGCGGCGGCGCCGGCGCCGGACAGCCCCATGACCAGGTCGGAGAACCCCTGCACGCTCGGGCGCACGGCCAACGGCACCGACTCCGACAGCAGCGTGGAGCCGGCCACCATGGTGCCGGACCAGCCCAGCCCCAGCAGGACGAGACCGATCGAGAGCCGGGGCGTGTGGTGACCGGCGGCGCCGGCGACCGCGCACGCGGCGAGCAGCACCGCCGCTCCGCCGAGGATGACCGCCCGCCGCCCGAGCCGGTCGGTGAGCCAGCCCACCAGCGGGGACAGGGCGTACATGCCAGCGATGTGCAGGCTCAGCACGATGCCGACCACCCGGAGGACGTCGGCGTCGCCGTGCGACTGGTCGAGCCGTACCGGGGTCATCGACATCACCGCCACCATCACCACGTGACCGACCGCCACCGCGGCGATGCCGAGCCGGGCCGCCGGGAGCCCGCGTACCACCTGCCAGGCCGCCCGCATCCCGGCGCCGCGCCGGGCGGCCGGGGCCCCGACGGTGGCCGTGGCCGGCGGAGCGACCGGCGCGTCGGTGGCCGCGGGCGGCAGGGCGGCGGGGGCCCCGAGCGTGGCCGCGGGCGGCGAGGCGGCGGGGGCCTCGACGGCGCCGGGCGGCGGAGCGACCGGCGCGTCGGCCGCCGCCAGCCGGCGCGCGGTGAGCAGCGGGTCGGGCCGCAGCAGTGCGAGGAGTACGCCGGCGGCGAGCACGAACGCGGCGGCGCTGAAGGCGAACGGACCGGCCAGCGGCGGCAGCCCCCACCCGCTGGTGACCTCGTCGGCGAGCGCGGCGAAGTTCGGTGCGGCCACGGCGCCGATCGTGGTGGCCCAGACGACGATCGAGAGCTGGCGACCCCGGCGGGCCGGGTCGGCCAGATCCACGGCGGTGTACCGGGCCTGGAGGTTCGCGGCGGTGCCCCCGCCGAAGAACAGCATGCCGAGGAAGAGCAGCGGCACGGAGCGGGTGACCGTGGCGGCCACGACGAGCACCGCGCCGACCGCGCCGACCAGGTAGGCGACGACCAGCCCCGGCCGGCGGCCGTGCCCGTTCATGATCCGCGTGACCGGGACGGCCAGCAGCGCACCGCCCACCACGGCGGCGCTCTGTGCCAGGCCGGCGACCGCGGTGCCGGCGACCCGGGCGGCGAGCAGCGCCCCGACCGCGACGCCGATGGTCACGCCGATGCCGCCGATGACCTGGGTGCCGAAGAGCAGGCGCAGGGTCCGCCGCTGGATCGGCGCGACGTCGGGCCGGACAGGCGCCGGCGCGGTCAGGTCGGTGGCCATCGGCGACTCCCGGAGACGTAAGGGGTAGACGGCGTGCCTATCCTTGCGCATCCGCCCCGGCCGACGGCATCAGGTCCGCGACTTCGACACCCGCCCTAAAGGCCGAGGCCACGACCGATGATCTCCTTCATGATCTCGGTGGTGCCGCCGTAGATGGTCTGCACCCGGCCGTCCAGCCAGGCCTTCGCCACCGGGTACTCCAGCATGAAGCCGTACCCGCCGTGCAACTGGACGCAACGGTCGGCGACCTTGTTCTGCAGCTCGGTGGTCCACCACTTGGCCTTGGCCGCGTCGGTCACCGAGAGGCGCCCGGCGTTGAACTCGGTGACGCAGTGGTTGACGAACGTCCGCGCGATCGTCACCTCGGTGTCGAGCTCGGCCAGCAGGAAGCGGTTGTGCTGGAACTTCCCGATCGGCCGGCCGAACGCCTCCCGGCTGCGGGCGTAGTCCAGGGTGACGGCGAGCAGCTTCTCCGCGGCGGCCACGGCGGCGACCGCGATGCTGAGGCGCTCCCGGGGCAGGTTCGCCATCAGGTGGTAGAAGCCGTGGTTCTCGGTGCCGATCAGGTTCTCCGCCGGCACCCGGCAGTCGTCGAAGAACAGCTCCGCCGTGTCGTTGGCCTTGAGGCCGACCTTGGCCAGCCGCCGCCCCCGGCTGAAGCCGGGCGTGCCGGTCTCCACGGCGATCAGGCTCACCCCGTGCGCGCCCTGGTCGGCGGTCCGGGCGACGACCAGCACCAGGTCGGCCATCTCACCGTTCGTGATGAACGTCTTCTGTCCGTTGAGGACCCAGCTGTCGCCGTCGCGGACCGCGCTGGTACGGACGCCGGCCAGGTCGGAACCGGCGCCGGGCTCGCTCATCGCGATCGCGGTGACGAGGTCGCCGGAGCAGAAGCCGGGCAGCCACCGCTTGCGCTGGTCGTCGGTGGTCAGCTCGGTGAGGTACGGCGCCACGACGTCGTTGTGCAGGCCGAACCCGAGCCCGGAACAGCCCGCGGCGACGATCTCCTCGACCAGCACCGCGTTGAACCGGAAGTCCTGCTGACCGCCACCGCCGTACTCCGGGTCGACGTCCATGCCGAGCAGCCCGGCCGACCCGGCCTTGCGCCACACCTCCCGGTCGACGATCCCCGCCGCCTCCCAGCGCTCGTGGTGCGGCACGGCCTCGCGGGTCAGGAACTCCCGGCACAGGTCGCGGAACTCGTCGTGGTCCCGCTCGTACAGATGCTGCTCCATGGCGGCAAGTGTGGCACCGCTCACCCGTCCTGCCCAGCGGGCCCCGGCACCGCCCGGGGATCAGGCGGCGAGGGCGCGGGCGGCGACGGTCAGGTCGGCGACCAGGCCCTCGTAGGCGACGTCCCGGTTGTCCGCGCGAAGCACCGCGGACGGGTGGATGGTGGCCAGGAGGCTGGCCCGCGGGGCGTCCGCCACCGTGCCGGCGCTGTCCACCGGCACCCGTTTGAAGTGCTCCGGGTACTGCGCGGCGTCCGGCCAGGGCAGCAGCTCCCCGCGCTGCTTCGTGACCCGGAACGCCGGACCGAGCAGCGCCTTGGCGGCGGTCGCCCCGAGGACCACCACGACGTCCGGGCTCAGCTTGGCGAACTCGGCGACCAGCCAGGGGCGGCAGGCGACGATGTGCACGCGGTCCGGGGTCTGGTGGATGCGCCGCTTGCCCCGTAGCTCGAACCGGAAGTGCTTGACGGCGTTCGTCAGGTAGATGTGCCCCGGGTCGAGCCCGGCGTCGTCGACCGCCTGTCGGAGCAGCCGCCCGGCCGGGCCGACGAACGGCAGCCCCTTCTGGTCCTCCATGTCACCGGGCTGCTCGCCGACGAGGACGACCCGGGCACTCTCGTCGCCGCGACCGAAGACGGTCTGCGAGGCGTCCTGGTGGAGCTCGCAGCCCCGGCAGCCGGCGGCGGCGACCCGCAGGGCGTCGAGCGTGTCGGCCTTCGGCGGGATGAACAGCTGGGCGCCGGGCGCGGTCTCGGTCTCGGCCATGACGACCGTTCTACCCCGTGTGGCCCCACTCACGCGGCCCCGTCGGCCCGGCGCGTCGGCCGGGGTGCCCGCCAGGCGCGTCGGGCGGGGTCTTCCGACTCCAGGCCGGCGGCATCGGGTCGATCACGCGGTGTAGACGCTCGGGGCGCCGGGGCGCAGGGCGCGGGCGACCGCGTCGGCGAGCGGCGCGAGGTCCGCCTCGTCGAGCGTGCTGACGGTCAGCCGGACGGCGGGGTCGGCACCGATCCGGTAGAGCGCACCGGGGGCCACCGCCCAGCCCGCGTCCCGCAGGGCGGTCACGGTGCTCGTCTCGTCGGCCACCGGCAGCCACACGTTGATCCCGGTGCGCCCCCGGGCCGCCACCCCGCGCGCCGCCAGCTCGGCGATCAGGCCGGCGCGGCGCCGCTCGTAGCTGTCGCCGGCGCGGGCCACCAGCGCGGCCACCGACGCGTCGGACCACAGGTCGAGGACCAGCCGTTGCAGGATGGTGGACACCCAGCCGGCGCCGGCGCGCATCCGCCCGGCGACCCGGGCCACCGTCGCCTCGTCGCCGGCCAGCACCGCGAGCCGCAGGTCCGGCCCGTACGGCTTGCTGACCGAACGGACGAACGCCCAGCTCGGGGTCGCGCCGGCGAGCGGGTGCAGCGGGACGGGGGCCAGCTCGGCGGCGTGGTCGTCCTCGATCAGCAACAGGTCGGACCGGCCGGCGAGCAGCGCCCGCAGCCGCCCGGCCCGCTCGGCGGAGAGCGCGGCGCCGGTCGGGTTCTGCGCGCGGCTCGTGACGACCAGCGCCCGGGCGCCGAGGGCCAGTGCGGCGGCGACGCCCGCCTCGGTGGGCCCGTCGTCGTCGACCGGCACGCCGATCGGCCGCAGCCCCAGCGCGGCGACCAGGTCGAGCAGGTTGGCCCAGCCAGGGTCCTCCACCGCGACCGCGTCGCCGGGGCGCAGGTGGGCACCGAGCAGGCGCTCGATCCCGTCCAGCGCACCGCCGGTGACGGTGATCTCGGTGACCGGCACCCCGTCCGCGGCGAGCCGCTCCCGGGCCGCGTCGGCGAGCGCGGGCAGCACCGCGCTGCTCGCGTACCCGGAGGGTGGGCCCAGGTGCGTGGCGAGCGCGGCCAGGTGCGGGCCGAGCGGCGGCAGCATTCGGGGGTCGGGCTGGCCGAGCGCGAGGTCGCGGACCCCGGGCGCGGGCGGCGGCAGCAGGGTCGAGCGGCCACCGGCCACCGGCGGGCGGGGCCGGACGCGCGTGCCGTGCCGGCCGGCGGTGACGATCAGGCCCCGCTGGCGGAGCTCCTGGTAGGCCCGCGCGACGGTGGCCGGGCTGACCGCCAGCTCGGCGGCGAGCGCCCGGACGGCGGGCAGGGCGGCCCCGGCGGCGAGGACTCCGGAACGGATGCCGGATTCGACGCTGGCCGAAATCGCGGCCGACGTCTTCCCGGCGATCTGGTAACGTGCTGACACAGTCCAGGAATTGTACTAGCACGAAGGCTGGATGTCACATGTACGCTGCCACCCCCCGCACCACCGCGACCCGCTCCCGGGACCTGATGAGCTACGACCCGGAGGCCGCCCACGCCGTGCTCGACGAGGCGTACGACTGCGCGCTCGCGTTCACCGTCGACGGGGAGCCGCGGGTGCTGCCGACTCTCCACGTCCGCGTCGGAGACACGCTCTACCTGCACGGTTCGACCGGCAGCCGGCCGCTGCTCGCGGCGCGGGGCGAGGGCCTCCCGGTGTGTGTGGCGGTGACGCTGCTCGACGGGCTGGTCTACGGCCGCTCCCAGTTCCACCACAGCGCCAACTACCGGTCGGTGGTCGCGCACGGCACCGCCCACCTGGTCACCGACGCCGACGAGAAGGCCCGCGTGCTGACCGCGCTGGTCGAGAAGGTGGGGCGGGGCCGCAGCACCGAGAGCCGTCCACCGACCCGGCGCGAGCTTGCCGAGACCGCCGTCCTGGCGCTGCCGCTGCGGGAGGTGTCGGTCCGGTCCCGCACCGGCGGGGTCCGTGACGAGCCGGCCGACCTCGACCTGCCGCACTGGGCCGGGGTGGTGCCGCTGCGGCTGACCGCCGGGGTTCCCGAGCCGGACGCCGGGGTGACCGCGCCCGTGCCGGCGTACCTGCGGGCGGCCCGCTCGCCCTGGCACGAGCCGGTGTCGATGCGGGGGCAGCACGTGGTGCTGGAGCCCCTCGACCTCATCCACGCCGGGGAGTTGTTCGCCGCGACCGCCGACCCGGAGGTCTGGCGGCATCTCGGCGGGTACCAACCGGCCGACGCCGGTGAGATGGCGGCCGTCGTCCGGGCGTACCTCGCCGCACGGCAGCACGGCGAGCGGGTGCCGTGGGTGCAGCGCTGCGCGGCCACGGGTGCGGTGATCGGCACCACGTCCTACTACGAGGTCGACCCGGAGCGGCGATCGGTCGCCATCGGGTACACCTGGCTCGGCCGACCGTGGTGGCGCACCGGCGTCAACACCGAGGCGAAGCTGCTGCTGCTGACCCGCGCCTTCGAGGGACTGGGCGCCGTCCGGGTGGTGTGGCACACCGACATCCGCAACGAGCGTTCGCAGCGGGCCATCGAGCGTCTCGGCGCGACGCGGGAGGCCGTGCTGCGGATGCACAAGCAGCGTGCCGACGGCTCCTGGCGGGACACGGTGCAGTACGCGATGACCGTCGATCAGTGGCCAACCGCACAGGTCAGGCTGCGGGAAAGGCTTCGCCCGGCGGTGCCCGCGGCGTCATGATGTCCGGCGTGCTGGGGATCACCGACATCTGGACGTACGTGCTGGGCACCGTGGCGATCGTTCTGCTGCCCGGCCCCAACTCGCTCTTCGTGCTCTCCACCGCGGCGCGGCGGGGCGTGGGGCGGGTTACCGGGCGGCGACCGGTGTCTTCGTGGGTGACGGGGTGCTGATGTTCCTCTCCGCCGCCGGCGTGGCGTCGCTGCTGAAGGCGTACCCGCCGCTCTTCCTGGTGATCAAGTACGCGGGCGCGGCCTACCTGGGCTACGTGGGGTTGACGATGCTGCGCGGGGCCTGGCGGCGCTGGCGTACGCGCAACGACCCGCACGCCCCACGGCTCATCGACGCGGCCGACCCGGCGGCGATGCGCAGCCCGTTCCGCAAGGCTCTCGTGATCAGCCTGCTCAACCCGAAGGCGATCCTGTTCTTCGTTTCGTTCTTCATCCAGTTCGTCGACCCGGCGTACGCGTGGCCGGCGTTGTCGTTCCTGCTGCTCGGGTTGATCGCGCAGGTCACCAGCGCGCTCTACCTCACCGCGCTGATCTTCGCGGGCACGTTCCTGGCCGTCCAGTTCCGTCGCCGGCGCCGCCTCGCCGCGGGTGCGACCACCGGCGTCGGCGCCCTCTTCCTGGGCTTCAGCGTCAAGCTCGCCACCGCCAGCGGCTGACCCACCCGGGCGGTCACGTGCCGTCGCCGCCCCCGCCGCCGATGCCGCCGCCGCCGGCCGTGCCGCCAAGACCGAAACCGGGATGGACGGGCTCGTCGGGCGGGCGGCTGACGTGGGCGGATTCGGTGATGTTCGCGGACCAGTCGGCGTGCGCCGCCGCGGCGGCATGCCGGTTGATCGCCAGGCGCAGCCACCCGTCGACGGTCGACACCCAGTCGCGCTGGTCGGCGCCGGCGTGCCAGATCCGGAAGCGGCTGATGCTCTGGTGGGTGATCCCGGCCAGGGCCAGCCTCCGGTCGCACCAGAGCAGCACCTCCAGGCCGGCCGAGTTCGTCACGAAGATCACCTCCAGTTCGGTGATCGGTCCGGCGTACAGCGGTGCGACCCAGTAGCCCAGCCGCTGGTGCAGCGGGAGGGCCTGCTCGACGCCGGGGAGCCGGCTGTCGACCAGCCCGGCCTGGCGCATCCGGAACCCGAGCGTGTCCAGGGCACCCAGGATGTGCGCCTGCGCGGGCAGCGGGTGCACGAAGACCGGCACCATCGCGCCCTGGTCGAGTTGCGGCTCGATCGCCACCTCGGTCCGCAGACCCATCCGCATGCTGAGGATCGGCACCCCGCCGAAGATCGTCACCGGGGTCTCCCACGGCATCGGGAACGCGAAGGGGATGCTCCGGGCCCGCCCGGCGCGCAGCGCGAAGGCGTCGGCCACCTGCGCCTGGTGGAACTGCACGAGGCGGCGGGGGCCCTCCGGGTCCTCCGGCTCGGCGGTGGCGACCAGGCCGAGCCGGACGTGCAGCACCGGCACGTCGGTGGAGCCGGCGCTGACGAGCACCCGCCCCGGCAGTGGCAGCCCGGGTCGGGTGCTCGGGTTGGCCAGCGCGGTCCGGACGGTCAGCCCCGTCCAGCCCGACTCCGGCGACACCCCCGTCAGCCGCAACGCCACTCCCCCGATCCCGGCGTCGACGTGCCGGGCGGACACCCGGCACCCGCGGCCGGGTCCGGAAGCGGCCGCGGGGCCGGCGGCGCGGACGCCGGCCGACCCCGCTTACCCCTCCGGGCCGGTTTCACAAGTGTCGGCCAGCAGCACCTGCGGAACCGGCCCCGGGTCTCACCGCAACCGTCGTCCGCGCGGCACCGGGTCGGTCTCGTCGTCGAACTCGCCGATGACCTCCTCGAGCAGGTCCTCCAGCGCGACGAAGCCGATCGGGCGGGCCGGCCCGCCGCCGTTGCGGACGAGCGCCAGCTGCGACTGCCGTGCCCGCATCGCCGCCACCGCCTCGGTCACCGAAGCGGACGCGGGCAGGGTGAAGGCGGCGGTCATCAACTCACCGGCGGTGGCCTCCGGGCGGGCCGCCGTGGCGCGTACCGCCTCGCGGACGTGCACCAGGCCGCAGACGTCCCCGGCCTCGTCCAGCACGGCCAGGCGCGAGCGGCCGCTGTCCCGGCTGACCTGCTCGATCCGGTTGGCGTCGTCGCCGCGGCGGACGGTGACCATCCGGTCGAACGGCTCCATGATCTGGGCCACCGTGGTGCCCTGCAGCTCCAGCATGCTGGTCAGCAGCTCGTGCTGCTCGGCGCCGAGGAGGCCGTGCTCACGGGACTGCTCGAGCAGGATGCGCAGCTCGTCCGGGCCGTGCACCTGGGCGAGCTGATCCTGCGGGTTGACCTTGACCAGCCGAAGGATGCCGTTGGCCACGGCGTTCAGGGCCGACAGCACCGGCCGGGCGACCCAGGCGAAGGCCCGGAACGGCAGCGCCAGGAGCGTCGCCGACCGCTCGGCGTCGGTGATGGCCCATGACTTCGGCGCCATCTCGCCGACCACCAGGTGCAGGAACGTCACCAGGCTGAGCGCGAAGATCAACGCGATGGCGTGGCTGGCCGCGTCGGGCAGGCCCACGGCGTGCAGCAGCGGGCTGAGCAGGTGTTCGATCGCCGGTTCGGCGAGCGCACCGAGGCCCAGGGTGCACAGGGTGATGCCCAGCTGCGCGCCGGCGAGCATGAGCGACAGCTCCCGTACACCGTCGAGGGCGGCCCTCGCGGCGCGGCTGCCGCCGACGGCGGCCTGCTCCAGGCGGTACCGCTTGCTCGCCACCAGGGCGAACTCGGCGGCCACGAAGAACCCGTTCAGCGCGAGCAGGACCACCGAGGTGAAGAGGGCGACGCCGGGGCTCACGCGGTCACCTCCTGGCGGCCGCCCGGCTCCAGCAGGCGGAGCCGGACCGAGTCGGCGACGTGCCGGTCGACGGCGAGCACCTCGACCAGGGCCCGCGTGCCGACGGCGGTCTCGTCGCCGTCCATGGGCAGGGTGACCTCCAGCCGGTCGCCGACCTCGGGCACCCGGCCCAACTCGCGCATGACCAGGCCGGAGAGGGTGTCGTACTCGGGGGCCTCGGGCAGCGAGATGCCGGTGCTGTCGGCGACCTCGTCGATGCGCCAGCGGGCGGGGACCACCCACGAGCCGTCGTCCTGCCGGGTCGGCGTCCGCTCCGGCGGGTCGTCCTCGTCGCGGATCGGGCCGACCAGTTCCTCGGCGATGTCCTCCAGCGTGATCACGCCGGCGAAGCCGCCGTACTCGTCGACCACGCAGGCGAGCTGCCGGTGCCCGGACCGGAGCCGGTCCAGCACCGTCGGCAGCGGCAGGGTCTCCGGCACCAGCAGCGGGGGTACGGCCACCGCGCTCACCGGGGTGGTGGCGCGGCGCTCCAGCGGTACGCCGAGCACGTCGGCGATGCCGATGACGCCGACCACGTCGTCGACGCCCTCGGCGCCCCGGACGGGGAACCGGGAGCGGCCGGTGTCCAGCAGCTCCACGACCCGGCTGACCGGCTCGTGGGCGCGGACGGTGTGCACGTCGACCCGGGGCACCATGGCCTCACCCGCGGTGAGCTGCCGGAAGTCCAGCCCGCGGTCGAGCAGGGTGGACATCTCGGCGGTCAGGCGCCCCTCCTCGCGGGACTCGGCGATGATCTGTTCCAGGTCCTCCGGGGTTGCGCCGCTGGGCAGCTCCTCGATGGGCTCGATGCCGACCCGGCGGAGCAGCCGCACGGCGGAGCGGTCGAAGAGCTTGATCAACGGCCCGGCGATCTTCATGTACATGAGGGTGGAGCCGGCGAGCGCCCGCGCGAGCGGCTCGGCACGGGCGATGGCGAGGTTCTTCGGGGCCAGCTCGCCGAGCACCATCTGCACGACGGTGGCGATGAGCAGGGCCAGCGCCACGGACAGCGGCAGGCTCACCGCCTCCGAGACCCCGGCCACGCCGAGCAGGTCGGCCAGGCCCGCGCCCAGGTACGGCTCGGCGACGTAACCGACCAGCAGCGCGGTGACGGTGATGCCCAGCTGGGCGCCGGAGAGCATGAAGGAGAGCCGGCCGGTCACCTCGAGGGCCCGGGCGGCGGCCTTGTCGCCGCTGTCGGCACGCTGCTTGAGCCTGCCGCGGTCCACGGCGACGTAACCGAACTCCTGCGCCACGAAATAGCCCGTGGCCGCGGTGAGGACGATGATGAGGAGAAGACCGACGACGATCAGCACGGGTGGCTCAGGGCTCCCGTACGGGTCGGGGTCAGGGAATGCCGGGCGCGACCCGGCTGGCTACTGCTGCCCTCCTGGGCAGAAGAGTCGATCATGCCATCCATTTTATCGGCATCGGCTGCACGTCCGCTGTGGGTACGCCCGTACGACCCCGCTCCCCAGTTGCTCCGGTCCCGGGACAGGACGTCTCTCGTATGACCTGAAACGCCCTGTCCCGGTACGACCCTGATTAGGGGGTTTCGTGGAGCATTGCTACCAATGTGACTGACCGAACTCCTGGACACCCCAGTAGTACAGGCGCGCACTCTCCAGGCAGTCCTCCTCCTCGTTGCTGGATAGCGGCCAGCAAAGGTTCGCCATGTCATACCACATGGTGTGATCGATGACGTTTCTGTTGCCCCAATTTCCATGATTGCGGTAACCGAAGTCATGGCGCTGGCATGGCCGGTGGAAGAAGGCGTTGTCGTAGTCCCCCATGATGAAGTCGTACTCGAAGCTGCAGCCGTTGTCCTCCCAGATGAAGTCGTACTCGCCGTAACCCGAGGGATTATTCTTGGCCGCGGACCATTCCTCCTGGCTCCTGCTGGTAGGGGCGGTGAAGTGATCGTACAAAGCGGGCTTCGATCGCTTGGCCACGAAGGAGACCGTCGAACTCATCGTGCTGCCCGAGGCATTCACCGCCTCGACCTTGATCGCATACCGTTCGCCCCCATTGAAGTACGGCGTACTGTTGTAGGTATCGCCACCCCAATAGCCTGACGACCAGCCACCATTTCGGTTCTCGTTGAGGTACCAGATTCGGTAGAAAACCGACTTGGTGTTCGTGCTGCCATCCCAGTCGATGCCGGCCCAGCCGGCCATCTTGTCTGAAGACAGCCAGGTAGTCACCGTCACGTTCCGCGGTGCGTTGGGGATTGGGGGCATCGGCTTGGCGGTCGCGGTGCCACTCGGTGCGCTGTCCCCCGACAGGTTCGTCGCCCGTACCCGGAAGTTGTATGTGATCCCGTTCGTGAGGTAGCCAGCCACGAAGGCGCAACACGAGGTGACAGGCAGATCCACCCGCGTCCATGTGGTTGACGAGCTCGGCTTGTACTCCACGAGGTAGAACACGTTCGCGGTCGGACTCTTCGTCCAATTCAACGTGACCTTGCCGTCGCCGGCCGTCGCCGTGAGTCCCGAAGGCGCCTGCGGAAACGGTGGCATCGGCCGGGCCGAGGCGACGTTGCTCGGCGAGCTGTCGCCTGCCTGGTTGGTGGCGCGGACGCGGAACTCATAGGTGGTGCCGTTGGCGAGGTATCCAGCGACGAAGGAACAGCAGTTGGTGACCGGCAACTTGACCCTCGTCCAGTTGGCGGCTCCGTAGGTCCGATACTCGACCAGGTAGTAGACGTTGGCGGTCGGGCTCGCCGTCCAGTTCAAGGTCACCTTGCCGTCGCCGGCGCTCGCGGTCAAACCGGAGGGTGCTTGCGGGAACGGCGGTAGTGGAGTCGCCGCGGCGATGTTGGTCGTCGGCGACTGGCCGGCCATGTTGCTGGCGGCCACCTTGAACTCGTAGCGGTGCCCGTTGGTGAGGTAGCCGGCGGTCATCGTGCAGCACTCGGTCACCGGCAACGCCACCTTCTGCCAGGGCTGCCCGGCCGTGGTGTCTCGGAGGTAGACGTCGTAGAAGACACCGGACGTCGGACTGGACGTCCAACGCAGTACGACCTTGCCGTCGCCAGCGGTGGCAGTGAGGCCCGACGGCGCGCCTGGGACCGGCGGCAGGGGCTTCGCATTGACCGCCGCCGTGGCCGTGGACTCGCCAGCGCCGTTGATCGCGGTGATCTTGAATTGGTAGGTGTCGCCGTTGGCGAGGTAGCCGGCGGTCATCGTGCAGCAGGTGGTGACCGGAGCGGCCACCTTCTGCCAGGACTGGCCAGCGCTGGCATTGCGCAGGTAGACCTGGTACCAGGAGCCGGCGGTCGGGCTGGCCGTCCAGTTCAGCGTCACCTTGCCGTCGCCGGGGACCGCACTCAGGTTGGTCGGTGCCTGCGGCACCCCACCGACCGCGCTGACCTGGATGGTCGCGGAGGCCGGCCCTTCGCCGCCCTGGCTCTCCGCGGTCACCTTGAACTCGTAGAGGTGCCCGTCGGAGAGGAAGCCGCGGGTCGCCGTGGTGCCGTCATTGGGGTAGGTGGACTTGGTGAAGGCGGTTTCCCCGGCGGTGACGTCACGCTGGTAGACCCAGTACATGAGACCCGGCCCCGGGGCGTCCCAGTTCAACTCGATGGTGCCGGAGCCGGCCGGCTGGCCACGCAGGTTGGTGGGTGCGCTAGGACGGGGCTGGTTGCTTGTCGCTGAGGCCACGGTGCTGGTGGGGCCCTCGCCGCCGGAGCTGATCGCGGCGACCTTGAACTCGTACGAGTGACCGTTGCTGAGGTAGCCGGCCGTCATCGTGCAGCAGGTGGTGACCGGGGTGGGCAGCTTGGTGAAGTTGCTCTCGCCAGCGGTGACATCCCGGAGATAGACCTGGTACCACAGGTCCGGCCCGGGAGCCGTCCACGTCAACTTGATGGTTCCGTCGACCTGGGAGGTCGCGGTCAGCCCGGTGGGTGCCGGCGGCAGCGGCGCGGTCGGGGTGACCTGGACGACGTTGCTCGCCGCGCTCTCCCCGCCCGGGCCGCTGGCGGTGACCTTGAACTCGTATCGGTGGCCGTTGACGAGGTACCCGGCCGTCATCGTGCAGCACGTGGTGACCGGCAGCGCCAGCGGCGTGAACACGGTCTCGCCGGCTGTCACGTCCCGCATGTACACCTGGTGCCAGTTGTCGCCGCTGCCGTCCCAGGTCAGCACCGCCTGGCCGTTACCGCCGGTGGCCACCAGGTTGGTCGGCGCCGCGGGAGGCGCGATGTCCGCCGTCGCGCTGGCCACCGGGGATGTCGGGGATTCTCCGGCGTCGCTGAGGGCGCTGACCTTGTACTCGTACGTGTGGCCGTCGACGAGGTCGCCGGCGGTCATGGTGCAGCACGTGGTTACCGGCCATGCCAGCTTGGTGAAAGCTGCCTCGCCGGCGGTGACGTCCCGCTGGTACACCAGGAACCAGACGTCCGATTGGGACTGCTGCCACGTCAGCTTGATGCTCCCATCCGCCTGCGCGGCGGCGGTGAGGGCGGTGGGGGTCGCTGGCAGCGGGCGCTCCGCCGTCGCCGACGCCACGACCGACGGATCGGATTCGCCGCCCTTGCCGATCGCCGTCACCTTGTACTCGTACGTATGCCCGTCGGCGAGGCCGCCAGCCGTCATCGTGCAGCAGGAGTTGACGGGCCACTCCAGCTTGGTGAACTCGGTCTCGCCGGCGGTCACGTCACGCTGGTAGACGTAGAACCAGTCCACCGTGCTCACGTGGTTCCACCGCAGCTCGATGTCCCCGTTGCCCTGAGCGGTGGCGGTAAGACTGGTCGGCGTCGTGGGCTTGCGGTAGAAGGCGGTCGCGGTGACCTCGGAAGATCGAGCTGACTCACCCCCGCCGTGTACGGCGACGACCTGGAATGCGTACTGGTGGTCGTGCTCCAGCCCGTTGAGGGTGAAGGTCGTGTCCTGGGGCGAGTGGTCGTAGTCCCGCGTCGCCTCGGTCTCCCCCGTGGTCACGTCCCGGCGGTACACCTCGTACCGCCACACGTGGGGTACGGCGTTCCAGTTCAGCGTGATGGCGCCCGAATCGTCGGCCGTGGCGGTGAGACCGGTCGGGGTCGCGGGCGGCCCGATGGAGACCGTCGTGGTTGCGACGGCGGACAGCGGCCCGGTGCCCGAGGCGTTGCGCGCTCCGACGCGGAACTCGTAGGTGTGGCCGGTCTTGTAGAAGACGTTGAGATCGGTTGACGTCTGGGTGATCCCCGTGGACACCCGCACGAAGTGAGTCTGCCCCGCCGTCACGTCCCGCTGGTGCACCTCGTAGGTCAGGCCGGTGCCGGCCGGAGCCTGCCAGCTCAGACTGATCGTGCCGCTGCTGTCGGCCTGCACCGCCAGCCCGGTCGGCGCAGCGGGCACCGTGTCGGGATCGGGTACCGGCCGGGGCCAGTCCACCTCGACGAAGCGGGGCCGGTAGTTCCGCACGTCGGCGTACACGGCGTCGGGGACCAGGCTGTTGACGTTGTATGAGACCAGCAGCTTGCCGGAGCGGGCCAGCTCGGGGTGCAGCTTGGAGTCGTAGACGATGCTGCCCGCCACGTCGGCGGGCTCGGGCGCGGTGAACAGGGGAAGCGGACCGGTGAACGGACCCGTCGGCGAGCTGGCGGTGTACGCGACGAAGTCGGCGGAGAAGATGACGTTGCTCTCCTGGGTCACCAGTACGTAGCTGCCGCCGACCTTCTGCACCGCGAATCCGGCGCCCACCCCCGACAGCAGCCGGGCGGAGTCACCCGCGGCATTGGACCAGCCGCTGCCGGTCCAGAACTGCCAGGTGCCGGAGAGCCCGCCGGTCGGCACCCGGGCGAGATGAGCGAAGCGCATCTGGTCGACGTCCTCGGCGCCGTAGATGTAGGTGTACGCGCCGTCCTCCAGGACCGCCGAGCCCCAGGCGACCCGGTTGCCGTAGCCCCGGTCGGCGATGCTGCGAACGGTCAGGGCCGGCAGATCGAATGTGACCACGGCGCTGTCGAGCAGGGCGAAGTCGAGCGGGCCGGTGCCCGTGCTCTTCATCCGCTGGTACACCACCCGCAGCGCGTCGCCCTCGACGGTCCCGTCGCCGACCCAGTACTTGTCGGCACTACCGTCGGTCGGGCGGACCAGCGAGGTGGGCGCCGCGCTCGTGCCCCCGTGGAGGGTCTGGACGAGATCCGCGCCATCCTGCAGCACCACGGAGTTGTTCACCATCGGCGTGTTCGTCGGCAACGTGTGGTCGCCGTTGACGGTGCCGACGAGGGTGTCGGAGAAGAACCAGGCGTTGCGGCCGTCGGGCAACGGAATCGAGACCGTGCTGTCACCGCTCGTCCACTTGCCACCGGTATCGCCATACGAGTTGAACTCGGCGTTCAAAGCTTCGGCTGTCATCCCGCCGGCCGGCAGGGCGGCCAGCGCGGGCCGCGGTGGGACGCCGACCAGACCGCTCAGCGTCACCAGACCGACCAGCGCGGCGGCCAGATGGGACCGCAGCGACCAACGTCTCTTCATTTGTGCCTCCCCCGTTCAGGTGGGCACATCGTCACAGCGGTCGATATCGTCGGCAAGGGACGTTCGGATGTAGAAGCGATCCGCGCGGATCTTCAGTTGAGCGGGCAAAGTTGATATTGGCGTGGTAGCGGGCGGCTGGCGTCGACGCCGGCCCGCCCGAGACCGACGGCGTCGAGCTGCGCCTTGACGTGGTTCGCCGAGGCGAGGTAGCCGGGCCGGCCGTGCGCCCCGTTGCCGCCGTTGGCATTGGCGATGGACTGGAACTGGGCCAGGTGTGCCTTGACGTTGGCCAGCGGGATGTCCGGGGCGGCGACGGCGGCCTGCGCCGGCGCGGGGTCGGGGTCCGTGGGCGCGGCGGCGGCCGACGGCGCGGTCACGGCCGTCAGCGCCGCTGCGGCCAGGGCGGCCAGCCAGCCGGAGCGCGGGGTACGGGGTCTCATGGCTCCTCCCGGTCGGGGTACCGGTCACGCCGGTGGGCGCGACCGCACGGTCCGGCCATCAATCGATGACCATCACTGCGCAGGTGCAGTGGGACCGTACAGCCGGCAAGACGCAAGCCGTCGGATTCGCCACCCAGCCGCAATTGCGACGCGCCGGACGACGGCGTCAGTGCGGGGCCGGTCCGTCCTGGTCGTCGCTCTCGACCCGGGCCCGGTCCAGGCGGCGGGTGCGGTAGGCCGCCCGGCCGATCATCTGGGCCGCCACCGGGGCGGTGGCGAGCTGGAAGAGCCCGACCAGCGCGATCATCCCCAGGTCGGACGGGGACCGCAGGCGCAACGCCACCCCGGTGAGGAGAAGCAGCACCCCGAGCGTCTGCGGCTTGGTGGCGGCGTGCATCCGGTCCAGCACGTCGGGGAAGCGCAGCACCCCGATCCCGGCGGCCAGGCTGAGCAGGGCGCCGGCCACCAGCAGAACGGCGGCGAGCCAGTCGGCGACGGCCCCCACCATCAGCGATCCTCCCGGACGGCGAAGCGGACCAGCGACACCGAGCCGACGAAGCCCAGCAGCGACAGCACCACCAGCACCGGCAGCGTCGTGGCGTGCCGGTTCACCGCCGCCTCGGCGCCGACCGCGCCGACCATCGTCGCCAGCAGCATGTCCACGGCCACCACCCGGTCCAGCAGGGACGGTCCCCGGTAGAGCCGGACCAGCGCCAGCAGCGCGGTGACCGAGAACAGGACGGTCAGGACGACGGCGAGGACGACGATCATCGGGTACCCCTCTCGACGGGACGGTCCAGCCGGCGCACCTCGGCGGCGGAGCCGAGGGCCCGCACGATCCGCCGCTCGACGACGCGCACGCGCTCCTTGTTCTCGGCGAGTTCCCGCCGACCGTGGGTGTCCAGCACGTGGACGTGGAGCACACCGGCCTCCCGGTCCACGTCGAGGACCAGGGTGCCGGGCACCAGCGACACCACCTCCGCGGTGAGGGCCAGGTTCAGGTCGCTCGGCACACGCAGCCGTACCGTGACGATGGCGCTGTGCGGGCGGTGGCCGGGCAGCACCGCCAGCGCGCCCACCCGGAGACTGGCGGTCACCAGGTCGCCCAACGTCCGGAGCACCAGCGCCAGCAGCGGGCCGGGGCGGACCCGCCCGCCGAACGTGACCGGCGGCAACGGGAAGAACACCAGCACCACGCCGGCCACCAGCAGCCCGCCGAGCAGGTTGCCCCAGGAGAAGTCGCCCCACAGCAGGTTCCAGACCAGCACCAGCCAGCCGTACGCGATCAACTGGTCCCGCCACCGCTTCGCGCGACCGCGCGGCGGGTCCGGCGTACCGTGCCGGGCGGTCACGGCGGGCCCTCCGGGAACACGGCCCGCACGTACGGCGTGCGCGCGAGCAGGTCGGTGGCGGCGTCCACGGTGACCGCGAAGAGCGGGCCGGCGCCCACGGTCAGCGTCAGACCGAGCGCGACGAGGGCGACGGTCGCCCCGAGCATCAGCGCCGGCAGGCGCCCCGGCGGCTCGGCGGTAGCCAGCCG
Source organism: Micromonospora sp. WMMC415 (assembly GCF_009707425.1). Taxonomy (GTDB): domain Bacteria; phylum Actinomycetota; class Actinomycetes; order Mycobacteriales; family Micromonosporaceae; genus Micromonospora. Next base: position 5,780,166 of record NZ_CP046104.1, read on the forward strand.
CGGCGCCCGCCAGAAGGCGATGTTCCACACCCGCGACGCCACGTAGAGGGTCAGCAGGCTGGTCACCGCCCCGGCGGCGACCAGCGCGCCGGGTAGGACACGGCCGGTCGCCACTCCCGCCTGGAAGAGTCCGAGCTTGCCCAGGAACCCGGAGAACGGCGGAATGCCGGCCAGGTTCATCGCGGAGACGAAGAAGAGCACCGCGACCAGCGGCGCGACCCGCGACAGCCCACCGATCCGGCGCAGGTCGGTGCTGCCGGCCCGCACCTCGACGAGCCCTGCGACGAGGAACAGGGTGGTCTGGATGGTGATGTGGTGCACCACGTAGAAGATCGCGCCGGAGAGCCCGGCGACGGTACTCAGCGCCACTCCGAAGATCATGAAGCCGATGTGGCTGACCAGCGTGAACGAGAAGAGCCGCTTCATGTCGGACTGGGCGACCGCGCCGAGGATGCCGACCAGCATCGTCGCCCCGGCCACCAGCATCAGCAGGACTGCCACCCGACCGCCGGGGAAGAGCAGCGTCTCGGTCCGGATGATCGCGTACACGCCGACCTTGGTGAGCAGGCCGGCGAAGACGGCGGTGACCGGGGCCGGGGCGGTCGGGTAGCTGTCCGGCAGCCAGGCCGACAGCGGGAAGACCGCCGCCTTGACGCCGAACGCCAGCAGCAACAGCAGCTGGAGGCTCAGCCGTACGCCGTCGGGCAGCGCGTCCAGGCGCGACGCGAGCTGGGCCATGTTGACCGTGCCGGTGGCCGCGTACACGAGGCCGAGGGCGGTCAGGAAGGTCAACGACGACAGGATGCTGACCACCACGTACGTGGAGCCGGTGCGGATCCGCGTCTCCGTGCCGCCGAGCGTGATCAGCACGAAGCTCGCCGCGAGGAGGATCTCGAAGCCGACGAAGAGGTTGAACAGGTCTCCGGCGAGGAACGCGTTGGTCACGCCGGCCGTCAGCACCAGGTAGGTCGGGTGGAAGATGGCGACCGGCGCCTTCTCGCCGGCCTCCCCCTGGCCCTGCCCGATCGAGTAGAGCAGCACGCACAGCGTCACCGCGGCGGAGACCACCAGCATCAGCGCGGCCAACTGGTCGGCGATCAGCACGATCCCCACCGGGGCCGGCCACCCGCCGACCTGCACCACCGACGGCCCCTCCCGGTACGCGTGCACGAGCAGCACCAGCGCCACCGCCAGCGTGGCGGCGAGGCAGGTGACGCTGACCGCCCGCTGCACACGGGGCCAACCGGCCACCAGCAGGGCCAGCGCGGCGCCGAGCAGCGGCACCACCACCGGCAGCGCCACCAGGCGGCTCACCGCACCCTCCCGGCGTACCCGGTCATCAGTGACCGTCCGCGTCGCCGGCCCGCCGGCGGTGTGCCGGCCCCGGGTCCACCTGCTCCGGGTCCGAGTCCGGGCCCTCGCCGCCCAGGTCGGCGGTGGCCGCCTCGTTGCGCTCGGCCTGCCGCACGATCTGCCGGTCCTCGATGTCGTCGGGAACCTCGTCGTCCCCGGTGAGGTACCAGCTGCGGTAGCTGACGGCCAGCAGGAACGCGGTCAGGCCGAAGGTGATGACGATGGCGGTCAGCACCATGGCCTGCGGCAGCGCGTCGCTCATCGCGCCGGTGGGTGCGGTGCCGGCCAGGGGCGCGGCCCCGGGCCGGCCGCCGAGCAGGATGAGCAGGTTGACGCCGTTGCCGAGCAGGATGACCCCGAGCAGGATCCGGGTCAGGCTGCGTTCCAGCAGCAGCGTCACCCCGCAGGCGACGAGCACGCCGACGGCGAGGACGAGCGCCAGCGGGGGCCCCGCGTCGGCCGATGTCACGTCCCCTCCCCGGTGCGGTCCACGGCCAGGCCGCCGTCGGCGCGTCCGGCCGCCTCGATGTGCCGGTCCACCTCCGCACCGAAACTGCGCAGGATGTCCAGCGCCAGCCCCACCACCACGAGGTAGACGCCGACGTCGAAGAAGATCGAGGTGACCACGTGGAGATCGCCGACCAGTGGCAGCGACAGGTCGATCTTCGTGCTGGTCAGCACCGGCGCGCCGGTGAGCAGGGCGACCACGCCGGTGCCGACCGAGACGGCGAGCCCGGCGCCGAGCACCGTGCCGGCACCGACCGGCGCGGCCTCGGCCAGCTCGTACCGCCCGCCCGCGAGATAGCGCACCACGAGGGCCAGGCCCGCCACCAGACCGCCGGCGAAGCCGCCGCCCGGCGCGTTGTGCCCGGAGACGAGCAGGAACAGCGAGAAGAGCACCACGGTGTGGAAGATCAGCCGGGTGACCACCTCCAGCACGATCACGCGACGCCGCTCGGTGAGGGTGGGTCCACCGCGCAGCCACACCGGCCGTTCCGACGGTCCGGGGCGCCTCGCCGCCTCCGGGCGCCGGGGCCGGGGGCCGGTGCGGGATCGCTGGAAGACCAGGCTGGCCACTCCGGTCGCGGCCACGACCAGCACCGCGAGTTCGCCCATCGTGTCCCAGGCGCGGATGTCCACCAGGGTCACGTTGACCACGTTCCGCCCGTAGCCCTCGGCCACCGCCAGGTCCGGGAACGCGTCGGAGATGGTGGGGGCGGTCCGGGCACCTCCGGCGGCCAGGGCGAGACCGGCCGCCACCACGCCGACGGCCAGGCCGATCGCGCGGCGTACCCAGCGGCTCCGCCGCAGCGGCCGGGCCGAGAACCGTTGCGGCAGCCGGCGCAGCACCAGCACGAAGATCGCGATGGTGGCGGTCTCGACGAGGAACTGGGTCAGCGCCAGGTCCGGTGCCCCGTACAGCACGAAGAGCAGTGCGCTGCCGTAGCCGGTCACGCCCACCAGCAGCATCGCGGTGAGCCGCCGCCGCGCGCCCACCGCGAGCACCGCCGCGACGGCGATCACCGTCACCACGACCACCTGCAGCGGGTTGTCCCACCAGGTGATCGGTTCCTGCCACGGGCGGGCCGTCAGCAGCGCCCCGCCCGGTACGAGGACGAGCGCGACCAGGATGGTGCCGAGGTACTGCGGCAGCGACCCGCGCTGGGTGACGGCCGTGACCTCGACCGCGAGCCGGTCGAACCGGCGGGTGATCCACTCGTACCCCTGATTGCCGCTGACCGGCACGTGCAGCCGCGCCAGCACCGGGGCGAGCGGACCGCGCAACGCGAACAGCGCCGCGCCGCCGGCCACGGCGACCGCGGAGAGACCCAGTGCCGGGCTGAGGCCGTGCCACAGCGCCAGGTCCTTGGCCACCGGGCCGAACAGCTCGGCGTACGGGCGCAGCACGTGGTCGAGCACGCCGGCGGCGGGACCGGCGACCAACCCCGCCCCGGCGAGCAGGGCGGGCGGGGCGAGCAGTGGCACGCTGATCCGGCCGATGTCGGTGGGCGCGACCCCGGGCCGGCCGCCGAAGGCGCCCCACACGAACCGGGCGCTGTACGCGACGGTCAGCGCGGAGCCGGCGACCAGCGCGGCGAGCACCACCGGGCGGTCGAGGAACGCGGCGAGGACCGCCTCCTTGGCCACGAACCCGACCAGCGGCGGCAGGCCGGCCATCGACGCGGCGGCGAGCACCGCGACGGCGGTCAGCATCGGTTCCCGGCGTCCGAGGCCGGACAGTTCACGCAGGTCCCGGGTGCCGGCGCCGTGGTCGACGATGCCCACCACGAGGAAGAGCGCCGCCTTGAACAGGGCGTGCGCGAGCAGCATCGCCGTGCCGGCCAGCGCAGCGTCCGGCGTGCCCGCGCCGACCACCACGACGAGCAGGCCGAGCTGGCTCACCGTCCCGTACGCCAGCAGCAGCTTCAGGTCGGTCTGCCGCAGCGCCGCCCAGCCGCCGACGACCATGGTGGCCAGGCCGGCGAGCGTGACCACCGGGCGCCACGGCCCGGCCGTGGCCAGCACCGGCGCGAGCAGCCCGATCAGGTAGACGCCCGCCTTCACCATCGCGGCGGCGTGCAGGTACGCGCTGACCGGCGTCGGCGCGGCCATCGCCACCGGCAGCCAGGACGTGAAGGGCAGCACGGCCGACTTGGCCAGCGCCCCGACCAGGACCAGCGACACCGCCGTCACCAGGTACGTCCCACCCGGCAGCGCCGCGGTGGCCAGCTCCGACCAGCGGTAGGTCCCGGCGCGGGTGCCGAGCATGACGAACCCCACCAGCATGGCCAGGCCGCCGAGCGTGGTGACGGTCAGCGCCTGGGCTGCCGCCCAGCGGCTGGAGCGGCGCTCGGTGCTGTGCCCGATCAGCAGGTACGAGAAGATCGTCGTCAGTTCCCAGCAGACGTAGAGCAGCAGCAGGTCGTCGGCGAGGACCAGGCCGAGCATCGCGCCGGCGAAGGCCACCAGGACGGCCACGAAGCGGGCCAGCCCGAGTGCGCCCGGCGCGAAGTACCGGCCGCTGTAGACCAGCACCAACGCCCCGACGCCGCCGACGAGCAGGGTCATCAGCCAGGACAGAGTGGTCACCCGCAGCGCCACCTCGATCCCGAGCTGGCGGATCCACGGGTACGTCTCGACGACCGCTGCCCCGTCGGCGACCGCCGGCGTACGGGCCAGCGCCCAGCCGAAGGCGGCTGCCGGAGCGAGGGCGAGGAGGTAGCACGCGCGCGGCCCCCACCACCGGACGAGCGGCGCCGCGGCGAGCGCCGCCACGAGGTGGAGGATCAGCAGTACGAGCACCCGCACTCCCCGTCGAGGTGGCGGCGGCACGCCGGGCCGCACCGCGCGGGCCGCCTGGGTCGGGCGGCGTCAGACCCGGGGGCGTGGAGCGTGCCCGCCGGCCGCCGCCATCGACCGCCACGAACCGTGCCCCAGGTGCGATCAGACGCCAGATCACGGGTGGCCGGGGTTGTTTTGCGGGAATTCGCAGGATCTCGGTGCCGGCGCTCGTCAGCGGGCGGCGACCTCGGCGGCGGTGAGGTCGGCGGCGAGGTCGGCGGCGAGGTCGGCGGGGACCGGTGCGGGCTCGCGGGCCGGGCGGTCGCGGCGGGCCTCGACGAGCAGGTCGGGGCGGCCGAGCTGGACCACGACCCGGTTGACCACCCGCTGGGCGGCGGCGAGCGAGCGCACCGACAGCAGCCGCCCCCTGCTCTCCCGGCGGAGGACGAAGAAGTGCACGGCGGCGCGGACCCGGCCCCGGTCGGCGGCGCTGGCGCTGGCGGTGGACACGACCAGCTCGCGCAGTGCGTGCGCGAGCCGCTCGGCGAGCTCCAGCTCGGGGCCGGTCAGGCCGGCGCGGACGACCGCGAGATGACTGTCGACCTTGCGGATGAGCACGTCGGTGCCGGGCTCGCCATTCCGCTCCTCGACAGCCATCCGGCCCCTCCCACCCCGCGCCCGCGTCGCGAGTGAAGTTACTTTATGTTGTGGGTCACAAGCAAGCAGTTAAGTAAGACTTAACGCATTCATCGTCATATCCATCGCTTTTGCCGATGAGCCGGACAGAAGGCTCGACCGCCGGGCGGGGTTGTCACACCGCCGAGGCAGGATGGAAGGCGTGGCGGAGGTGACGGGAGACGCGGCCGGGTCGGCGACGGGCGACGCGCTCGCCGCGTTCGGCACGGCCACCCGGGAATGGTTCACGGCCGCGTTCGCCGCGCCGACCGGGGCGCAGACGGGCGCCTGGCGGTCCACCGGCGCCGGGCGCAACGCCCTGGTCGTGGCTCCCACCGGCTCCGGCAAGACACTCGCCGCGTTCCTCTGGTCGCTGGACCGGCTGGCCCGCGAGCCCGCCCCGGCCGATCCCCGGCGGCGCTGCCGGGTGCTCTACGTCAGCCCGCTCAAGGCGCTCGCGGTCGACGTCGAGCGCAACCTGCGCACCCCGCTCGCCGGCATCCGCCAGGCCGCCACCCGACTCGGCCTCACCCCACCCGAGATCACCGTCGGGATGCGCACCGGGGACACTCCCGCCGACGAGCGCCGCGCCTTCGCCCGCACCCCGCCCGACATCCTCATCACCACGCCGGAGTCGCTGTTCCTGCTGCTCACGTCAGCGGCGCGGGACTCGTTGCGGGGCGTCGAGACGGTGATCGTCGACGAGGTGCACGCGGTCGCCGGCACCAAGCGAGGGGCCCACCTCGCGCTGTCGTTGGAGCGCCTCGACGAGCTGCTGCCCGCCCCGGCCCAGCGGATCGGCCTGTCCGCGACCGTCCGGCCGGTCGACACCTGCGCCCGTTTCCTCGGCGGGGCCCGGCCGGTCGACGTCGTCGCCCCGCCCACCGCCAAGACGATCGAGGTCGGTGTGCAGGTCCCGGTGGAGGACATGACGCGCCTCGACGAGCAGGAGCCGCCCGAGGACGACCTCGGCGGCTTCGGGCCGCGCCGGGCGTCGATCTGGCCGGCGGTGGAGGAGCGGGTGTTCGCCCTGATCCGGGCCCACCGCTCGACCATCGTCTTCACCAACTCGCGCCGCTCGGCCGAGCGGCTCTGCGCCCGGCTCAACGAGCTGGCGGCCGACGAGATCGCCGGCACCGGCCCGGCGGGCGGAGCCGACGCCGGGGCGGGCGACGGCGCCTGGGGCGGGCCGGTGGGCCCGGTGCGGGCCAACCGGCCGCCGGCCGAGCTGATGGCGCAGGCCGGCGCGGTGGCCGGCGCGCCCCCGGTCATCGCGCGGGCACACCACGGCAGCGTCTCCCGCGAGGAGCGCAAGCACATCGAGGAGGCGCTCAAGTCCGGGCAGCTTCCCGCGGTCGTGGCCACCTCCAGCCTGGAGCTGGGCATCGACATGGGCGCGGTCGACCTGGTGGTGCAGATCGAGGCCCCGCCGAGCGTGGCCGCCGGCCTGCAACGGGTCGGCCGCGCCGGGCACCAGGTCGGGGCGGTGTCCCGGGGCGTGGTGTTCCCCAAGCACCGCGGGGACCTGCTCTCCTGCGCCGTGGTGGCCGAGCGGATGACCGAGGGTGCGATCGAGGAGCTGCACTACCCGCGCAACCCCCTCGACGTGCTGGCCCAACAGGTCGTCGCGATGGTGTCCCTCGACCCGTGGCGGGTCGGGGACCTGGCCGTGGTGGTGCGCCGGGCCGCGCCCTTCGCCGAGCTGCCCGACTCGGCCCTGCACGCCGTGCTCGACATGCTCTCCGGGCGGTACCCGTCGACCGCGTTCGCCGAGCTGCGTCCCCGCCTGGTCTGGGATCGGGCGACCGACGTGCTGACCGGCCGGCCCGGCGCCCAGCGGCTGGCGGTGACCAGCGGCGGCACGATTCCCGACCGGGGCCTGTTCGGGGTCTTCCTGGCCGGGGCGGAGCGGGCCGCGCGGGTCGGCGAGCTGGACGAGGAGATGGTCTACGAGTCCCGCGTCGGCGACGTCTTCCTGCTCGGCTCGTCGTCCTGGCGCATCGAGGACATCACCCCCGACCGGGTGCTCGTCTCCCCCGCGCCCGGCCAGGCGGCCAAGATGCCCTTCTGGAAGGGCGACCAGCCGGGCCGCCCGGTGGAGCTGGGCCGGGCCATCGGCGCCCGGGTCCGCGCGCTGCTGCGCCAGGGCGACGACGACGCCGCCGCCGCGCTGCGCGCCGGCGGGCTGGACGACTGGGCCGCCGGCAACCTGATGGCGTACCTGCGCGAGCAGCAGGCGGCGACCCGGGCGCTGCCGGACGACCGCACGGTGGTGGTGGAGCGGTTCCGTGACGAGCTGGGCGACTGGCGGCTCGCCGTCCACAGCGTGCTCGGCGCCCGCGTCAACGCGCCGTGGGCGCTCGCGATCGGCCGCCGGCTCACCGAGCGGTACGGGGTGGACGCCCAGGTGATGCCCTCCGACGACGGCATCGTCGTCCGCCTGCCCGACACCGCGGAGGAGCCGCCCGGCGCCGACGTGGTCGTCTTCGAGCCCGACGAGATCGCCCAGCTGGTCGAGGAGTCGGTCGGCACGTCGGCGCTGTTCGCCGCCCGGTTCCGGGAGTGCGCCGCCCGGTCGCTGCTGCTGCCCCGCCGGGATCCGCGCCGCCGTCAGCCGCTGTGGCAGCAGCGGCAGCGCGCGGCGCAACTGCTCGACGTCGCCCGGGAGTACGCGGACTTCCCGGTCACCCTGGAGGCGGCACGCGAATGCCTCCAGGATGTCTTCGACCAGCCGTCCCTCGCCGCGCTGATGTGGGAGCTGGCCGCCCGGAAGGTGCGCCTGGTCGAGGTGGAGACCCCGCAGCCGTCGCCGTTCGCGCGGTCCCTGCTCTTCGGCTACGTCGGAGCCTTCCTCTACGAGGGCGACGCCCCCCTCGCCGAGCGGCGCGCCGCCGCCCTCGCGCTGGACTCGGCGCTGCTCGGGGAACTGCTCGGCCGGGTCGACCTGCGGGAGCTGCTCGACCCGGCGGTGCTCGCCGAGACCGGACGCCAGCTGCGATGGCTGACCGAGCAGCGCCGCCCGCGCGACGCGGAGGACGTGGTCGAGCTGCTGCGGGTCGTCGGTGACCTCACCGCCGAGGAGCTGGCGACGCGCGGGGTGCCGGCGGAGTGGCTGACCGGGCTGGCGGCCGCGCGGCGGGTGCTGTCGGTCCGCATCGCCGGGGAGGAACGCTGGGTCGTCGTGGAGGACGCGGCCCGCCTGCGCGACGCGCTCGGTGTGGCGCTGCCGGTCGGCGTGGCCGAGGCGTACCTGGTGCCGGTGGCCGACCCGCTCGGCGACCTCGTCGCCCGGTACGCACGCACCCACGGCCCGTTCGCCGCCGCCACCTGCGCGGCCCGGTTCGGGCTCGGCGTGTTCGTGGTCGAGCAGGCGCTGCGCCGGCTCGCGGCGGCGGGCCGGGTGGTGTCCGGGGAGTTCGCGCCCGACACGGCCGGCTCCCAGTGGTGCGACGCCGAGGTGCTGCGGATACTGCGCCGTCGGTCCCTCGCGGCGCTGCGCCGGGAGATCGAGCCGGTGCCGCCGCGGGCGCTGGCCACGTTCCTGCCCCGCTGGCAGCAGGTCGGCTCCTCGGCGCGCGGGGTGGAGGCGGTCGCCGCGGCCGTCGAGCAGTTGCAGGGCGTGGCGGTGCCCGCGTCCGCACTGGAACGGCTGGTGCTGCCGGCGCGGGTCGCCGACTACTCCCCCGCCCAGCTCGACGAGCTGTGCGCCAGCGGTGAGGTGGTGTGGGCCGGTTCCGGCGCGATCTCCGGCGGCGACGGCTGGGTCGCCCTCGCGTACGCGGACACCGCCCCGCTGCTGCTTCCCCCGCCGGACGACTCGCTCAGCCGCACCCCGCTGCACGACGCGGTGCTCGACGCCCTCGACGACGGGCAGGCGCTGTTCTTCCGGTCCCTGTCCGACCGCGTCGGCTCCACCGACGACGCCGCCCTGACCGCCGCCGTGTGGGACCTGGTGTGGGCCGGCCACCTCACCAACGACACGCTCGCCCCGCTGCGGGCGGTGCTCGGTGGCGGTGGGGCGCACCGGTCCCGCCCGGCCACGCCACGCACCCGGTACCGGCGTCCGGGGCGGGTCGCGCTGCCCACCCGCGGCGGCCCGCCCACGGTCGCCGGGCGGTGGTCGCGGCTCCCGGAACGGGACACCGATCCGACCCGCCGCGCGGCGGCCCTCGCCGACGTGCTGCTCGAACGACACGGGGTGGTGACCCGGGGCGCGGTCGTCGCCGAGCAGGTCAGTGGCGGCTTCGCCGCCGTCTACCCGGTGCTGTCCGCGCTGGAGGAGCGGGGGGCGGCCCGCCGCGGCTACTTCGTCGAAGGGCTCGGCGCCGCCCAGTTCGCGGTGCCCGGCGCGGTCGACCGGCTGCGCGCGCTCGCCGACCCCGCCGACGGGGGGCGGGGCCGTGGCGGGCCGGCCCTGGTCCTCGCCGCGACCGACCCGGCCAACCCGTACGGCGCGGCACTGCCCTGGCCGGAGCGGGTGGTCGACTCGGGCGACGGCGCGGCGCCGGCCACCGGGCACCGGGCCGGCCGCAAGGCCGGCGCCCTGGTGGTGCTGGTCGCCGGTGACCTCGTGCTCTACGTCGAGCGGGGTGGCCGGACGCTGCTCTCCTTCACCGACGAGGCCGACACGCTGGCCGCCGCCGGCAAGGCGCTCGCCGACGTGGTCCACTCCGGAGCGCTCGGGGCGATCTCGGTGGAGCGGGCCGACGGCGAGGCGGTGCACTCGTCGCCGCTGCGCGACGCGCTGACCGCCGCCGGCTTCCGGGCCACCCCCCGCGGGCTCCGGCTACGCGGCTGACGGCTGCCGGGCCACGCCTCGCCGGATGCCGGCGACGGCCTGCGGCCACCCGGCTGACGGATCAGGGTGTCGCACCGGTCAGCGCAGGTCGGTGAGCACCTTCTCGTACTTCGGACGGTCGGCGGCCGGCGTCTTCGCCTCCAGGTAGTTGAGCACCACGGCACCCCGCTGGAACGACTGGCCGCTCCAGGTCTCGGCGATCTCCTTGGCGCTGACCTCGTCGGGGAACACGTACACCGTCACGCCGTCGGTGGCGATCAGCTCCGAGCAGCCCAGACCGAGCCCGTCCGGTCCGCAGTCGACGGACCGGTCCTTCGCGTCGGTGACCTTGAGCCCGGCCGCCTTGAACGCGGCGACGACCTCCCGCGCCCCGGGTGCGGCGCGCATGCGGGACGGCAGCACGGCCTTCGGCGCGCTCGACGGCCGGCGCTCGGTGGTGCCGGTCGCACCCGGCGCCGCCGGGTCGCCCGGCGCCGACGCGTCACCGGAGGGCGCGGAGGCGGCGGCGGCGGCCGACGGGCGCGAGCCGTCCCCCCAGGCTCCTCCCGAGGCCTTGTCGTTGTCGTCGCCGCAGGCGGCGGTCAGAGCGGTGGCGATGGCGAGCACCGCGACGGCGGGCAGGGTCCGGTTGGTCACCCTGGCAGTCTGCCAATCCCGGCCGCCGGTGGCATGGGCCGGTCGGCCAGTGGACTGTCCGACATCCGCCGAGCCGGGCCGCCGCACGCCACTCGACCTGCGGGTACGATCCGCCGCGGCACGGCGTCGACCCGGGAGGCGGGACATGGACGCGATCATCATCCGGCCGGCGGGGGCCGGTGACCGGTCGGCGGTGGACGCACTGCACGAGCGCGAGTGGGGCGGCCCGTACGTCGTCGCCCACGACACCCGCTACGACCTGCGTACCCTGCCGACCCTGGTCGCGGTGGACGGCGCCGGCACGGTCGTCGGAGCGCTCGCCCACCACGGCGACGGCGACGGGCTGGAGGTGGTGAGCGTGGTCGCCGCGATGCCGGGCGGCGGCGTGGGCACCGCACTGGTCGCCGCCGCGACGGAGGTCGCGCGGGCCGAGGGGCGAGCCCGGCTGTGGCTCGTCACCACCAACGACAACCTGCGGGCGCTGCGCTTCTACCAGCGGCGTGGGCTGCGCCTGGTGCGCGTCGACGCGGGTGCCGTCGACCGCGCCCGCCGCCTCAAGCCCACCATCCCCGAGGTCGGGGAGGACGGCATCCCGCTGCACGACGAGCTGGTTCTCGAACTGCGGCTCACCGAGCGGGACTAGCCTTTCGTCCCATGGCGCCGACGCCCTGGATCTCCTTCACCACCGACTACGGCCTCGCCGACGGTTTCGTGGCGGCCTGCCACGGCGTGATCGCCCGGCTGGCGCCGGCGGCCCGGGTCATCGACGTGACCCATCTGGTGCCGCCGGGCGACGTGCGGCGGGGCGCGGCGGTGCTCGCGCAGACCGTGCCGCACCTGCCGGCGGGCGTCCACGTCGCGGTCGTCGACCCGGGTGTGGGCACGGCGCGGCGGGGGATCGCCCTGGCCGCCGGCGACGCCCTGCTGGTCGGGCCGGACAACGGGCTGCTGCTGGACGCCGCGGTGGCGCTCGGCGGCGTCCGGGTGGCGGTGGAGCTGACGAACCCGGAGTGGCTCGGGCCGCGGGTGTCGGCCACGTTCCACGGCCGGGACGTGTTCGCGCCGGTGGCGGCCCGGCTGGCGCTCGGCGCGCCGCTGGCGGACGCCGGCCCGGCGGTCGAGCCGGGCACCCTGGTGGCGCTGCCGGCACCGCTGGTGCGCCCGGAGGCGGACGGTTTCACCGCCGAGGTACTGACCGTGGACCACTTCGGCAACGTGCAGCTCGCCGCACCGGCCGCGCTGCTGGAGCCGCTGCCCGCCGCCGTCCAGGTCGGGCACCAGCCCGCGGTGCACGGCCGGACCTTCGGTGACGCGCCACCCGGTGAACTGGTCGTCCATGTCGACTCGGCCGGCCTGGTCGCGGTGTCGGTGAACGGCGGCCGGGCCGCCGACCTGCTGGCGGTCGGGCCGGGCGACCGGCTGCACGTGAGCGCCGCCTGACGACGCGCGCTCGCGGGAGGGAGGATGGGAAGGTGCCCGAAGGCGACACCGTCTGGAACACCGCCCGCGTCCTCCAGCGGGCGCTCGCCGATGCCCGGCTGACCGGCAGCGACTTCCGGGTCCCCCAGCTCGCCGGCACCGACCTCACCGGCTGGACGGTGCGCGAGTCGGCCAGCCGCGGCAAGCACCTGCTGCTGCGCCTCGAATCCCCGCCGGGCGCGTCGGCTCCCGGGCGCCCGTCCGCCGCCGACGGTTCGCCAACCGAGCCGGACACCGGCACCCGGTGGACGTTGCACTCGCACCTGCGGATGGACGGCGCCTGGCGGGCGTACGCGCCGGGCGAGCGCTGGGCCGCGCGCCCGGCGCACCTGATCCGGGTGGTGCTGCGCAGCCCGCACGCGGTGGCCGTCGGCTACCACCTGCACGACCTGGCGCTGGTCCCGACCGCGGCGGAGGGCCACCTCGTCGGTCACCTCGGCCCCGACCTGCTCGGCCCGGACTGGGACCCGGCGGAGGCGGTTCGGCGACTCGCCGCCCACCCGGACACCACCATCGGCGAGGCCCTGCTCGACCAGCGCAACCTCGCCGGCATCGGCAACCTCTACAAGTGCGAGGTGCTGTTCCTGCGCGGGGTGTCGCCGTGGACGCCGGTCGGCGCCGTCCCCGACCTCGCCGGCACGGTCACCCTGGCGCAGAGGCTGCTCGCCGCGAACCGGGGACGGTGGACGCAGAGCACCACCGGGGCACTGCACCGGGGGCAGACCAGTTATGTGTACGGCCGGCGGGCCCAGCCCTGCCGCCGCTGCGGCACCGCGATCCGCAAGGACGAGCTGGGCGAGCGTGTCACCTACTGGTGCCCGGTCTGCCAACCACCCAGCCAGTAGCGGTGCTGCGCGCAGTCACAACCGACGACCGATCCTGGCGAGATTGAGCAAGCGCCGAACCTGGTGGCACAAGACGCGGGCCTGCCCAAGAGACAGCACGATCTCCTGTCCCCGGTCGTGAACGGCGGTTACCGACAGCGTTGGCTGCGTCGCGCCACCGAGCGAGTGCGTAAGGGCCACATCCACGATCACCGGGTCGGGATGGCCGCTGTTGACGGGTAGCCGTATCGAACGATGGCGGCCGCTCTGGTCGCAGCCGTGACGGTCGCACCAGTGCGGGTGCGCGATGCCGGCGGGGGCGGCGAGCGCGCCGGTTTGATAGACGTACACGTAACCGCAGGGCCGCCAGACATCGGGTGCCAGCGGTACTCGGCGGGCGGTGAGACCGGCCAGCTCGAAGGCCGACATCATGGGGATGCCGTGCTGGCCGCAGGTGTACGCCGACGCGTCGAGCGAGCCGCACCGCTCGCCACCGCTGGCTGAGTAGATCTCCAGACGGAGGGTGGCACTCTCCCCGCATCGAGGGAGCGCAACCGGTAGGGCGCACATAGGTCGACCTCCTTGATCCATGGTCAGCGTCTGCATCGCTTCGCCGGACGGCCGAATTCTTGAGCCGGCCTTCCCCCGCCGTGCCATACCCTTACATGGTGGTCCATGGCCTGCCTTGCAAAGACGCGGCGAGGCATGGTCACATACGGTCTTCTCATGATCGACCACGAGGGCCCCGTGCCGGTCTATCGGCAGCTCGCGGAGATCCTGCGCGAGCAGATCCTGCGTGGCGATCTACCGCCAAACCGGCCAATCCCGTCGATCGTGCGGCTACAGCAGGAGTACGGGTTGGCGCGCGGGACCGTCATCAAGGCCGTACAGGTGCTGGTCGACGAAGGCCGGGTGTACGGCGTTCCTGGTCGCGGCATGTACGTCAGGGCCGGCGCAGCCGAGCCTGAGTAGGTGTCGCTACCAGACGGCGGCCCAGGAGTCGCGGCTCACCTCGAAGAGAAAATTCTCCCGGCCGCTGCCGTCGCGACGGGTGCCGGCCGGAACCGCGCCGATCTTTGTCAACGCGCGCTGCGATCGGAGGTTGCCCGGCCCGACCAGGAAGACCACGCGTGGCACAAAGCGGAACGCGTGGGCCAGCATGAGCGCTTTCAGCTCGCCGTTGACCACCCCGCCCCAGTACGCGCGGGACAGGAACGTCCAGCCGATCTCGACCTCACCGCGCTGCTCGTCCAAGCCGTGGTAGCGCGACGAGCCGATGACGTCGCCCGACGGAGTGGTGACGGCGAGCGCCCCGCCGGAGGCGAGCGACTCGGTGAAGAAGGCCGCGAAGACGTCCCGGTGGTGCCGGTCGGAGACCGGATGCTGTGCCCAGATGAGCGGATCTCTCGCCACCGCATAGAGCAGGTCGGCGTCGTCGGCCCGTAGCGGCCGGACGGCGACCAGCGCACCGGTCAGGACCGGCTGAAGATCGAAGGGCACGCCGAAGCCTAGCGCCGGGACGGCGTGTCGGGCGGGACACTCCGGGGACGGCGGCAGGAATCGGCGCGCCGACCCAGATAGGGACGATTGGGTACTTCCTAACCACCGTCCCGGGTCGCATGCTGCGGTTGAGTGCTCACACACCGTCAGCTCAGCGCGCCGCGCCGCCACGCCGAGGTAGCGGCCCCGCGCCCGACGCCGGGAGAGCCATGGACCTGTTCCGCAGACTCCGGATCCCGTGGGCGGACCGACCGGCCGCCGACCGTCCCGACGGCACCGGTAATCCCGGCCGCGCCGCCGCCGGCCCGACGGTCCCGGCGGCCCGGAGCGCGGACGACGCCACGCCGGCACCCGCGAGCCTCGACCCGGCTGCGCTCCCCCGCTGCTTCGGGCCGGTGCCCAACCACGCGCACAGCCCGCTGCCGGTCCTCGACGCCGACGGCCAGGTGGTGCCCGGCACCGGGATCCGGAAGTTCGTCGACCCGCTGCCCACCCTGCGCGCCGCCGGCTCGACCGGGACCACCGATGCCACCGGGGCGTCACCGACCGGCGGCGGGCCCGTCGACGGCCTGCCGATCGCGGCCCCCGACACCATCACCTATCCCGGTTGCGACTACTACGAGATCGGGCTCCGCGAGTACGCGCAACGACTGCACCGCGACCTCCCGGCGACCCGGCTGCGCGGCTACCGGCAGCTCAACCTCGGCACCGACCCGACCGGGCACAACACGCTCGCGCCGCCGGAGCGCCCCGTCCACCTCGGCCCGGTGATCGTAGCCCGGCGGGGCCGGCCGGTACGGGTGAAGTTCATCAACCAGCTCCCCACCGGGCGGGCCGGCGAGCTGTTCCTCCCCGTCGACCCGACGATCGAGGGAGCGGGCACCGGGCCGCTCGACGGGCCGGCGCCGTACCCGCAGAACCGGGCCGTGCTGCACCTGGCGGGGGCGCAGACCGGCTGGATCAGCGCGGGCAACCCGTGGCAGTGGATCACCCCGGCCGGGGAGATCACCCCCTACCCGACCGGGGTGGGGCTGACCCACGTGCCCGACATGCCCCACCCCGGCGCCGGGGCCACCACGCTCTACTACCCGAACGACCAGAGCGGACGGCTACTCACGTTCCAGGACAACACCGTCGGCCTGGCCCGGCTGACCGTCTACACCGGGCAGCTCGCGCTCTACCTGCTCACCGACCCGGCCGAGGAGCGGCTGGTCGCCGACGGGGTGCTCCCCGCCGACCAGATCCCGCTGGTGTTCGAGGACAGGACCTTCGTGCCCGACGACACCCAGCTGGCCGGTGAGGACCCGACCTGGGACCGGGACCGGTGGGGCGCCCGCGGCAGCCTCTGGCATCCGCACGTCTACCAGCCCCGGCAGAACCCGCACCGCAGCGGCGGCGGAAACCCGACCGGGCGCTGGGACTACGGGCCGTGGTCGCGTACCGCCGAGGAGACCGGCCCGGACGGCGAGTCGTGGCCGAACGGCGCGGCACCGGCCACCGGCCCCGGCCCGGTGCCGAACCCCCACCACGACCCGGTCACCGCGCCGGACGAGCCGCCGGTGACGCCGGGCGTTCCGCACCCGTCGGCGGTGCCGGCCGCGTACGGCGACACGGTGCTGGTCAACGGCGTGGCGTACCCGTGGCTCGCGGTCGAGCCGCGCGCCTACCGCTTCCGCATCCTCAACGCGTGCCCGGACCGCAGCCTGAACCTCCAGCTCTACCGTGCCCGCGCCGCCGGTCCGTTGTGGGATCCGGACGGCGCGCTCGCCGACCCGGGAGCCGGCGAGGTGCCGATGGTCGAGGCGGTCCGGACGCCGGACCGCCCGGCCGGCTGGCCGGCGGACGGGCGTGAGGGCGGGGTGCCGGACCCCCGCGCCGCCGGTCCGGAGCTGGTGCAGATCGGCAACGAGGGTGGCCTGCTGCCGGCCCCGGTGGTCATCCCGAACCAGCCGGTGACCTACCGGTACGACCGGCGCGACCCCACGGTGCTCAACGTCGACGGGCACGCCCTGCTGCTCGCCCCCGGGGAGCAGGCCGACGTACTGGTCGACTTCTCCACGGTCGCCCCGGGCGGCACGCTGATCCTCTACAACGACGCCCCGGCGCCGCTGCCCGGCTTCGACCCCCGGTACGACCACCACACCGACGCGCCGGACCTCCGTGCGGAGGGCGGGACGCCGCCGAGCCGCCCCGGTTACGGCCCGAACACGCGGACGCTGCTCCAGTTCCGGGTGAGCGGCACGCCGGCACCCCGGTACGACCTGGCCCGGCTGCGCGAGCGGCTGCCTCGCGCGTACGCGGCCAGCCAGCGCCCGCCGATCGTGCCGCAGCCCGCGTACGACGCGGCGCTCGGCACCCGCACCGCCCGCGAGACGGTGGTGCCCGTCCACGCCACCACGGTGAGCTTCACCCCGATCGGTGGCGGCTCGCCGGTGCTGCTGCCGCTCGCCGTGAAGGCGGTCCAGCAGGTCTTCGAGCCCGGTCACGGCCGGCTCGCCGGGCGGCTCGGCGTCGGGCACCCGCACGGCGGCCCGCTGGGGCCCGCCGTGCTGCCGCTCGGCCCGACCGATCCGGCCACCGAGGTGGTGCAGGTCAGCGACCCGGCGGCGCCGGTCGGCGCACCAGGCGACGGCACGCAGCTCTGGCGGATCCGCGGGGCCAGCCGGCAGACCCAGCCGGTCCGGCTGGACGGTGTCGACCTGCAACTGGTCAACCGGGCGGGGTGGGACGGCACGCTGCGACCGCCCGACGAGAACGAGCTGGGCTGGAAGCAGGTGGTCCGGGTGAACCCCCGGGAGGACGTCATCGTCGCGCTGCGCCCGGTCGCGCCATCCCTACCGTTCAAGATCGGCGACAGCGTACGGCTGCTGGACCCCGGCCGGCCCGCCGGCGCGCGTACCGGCTCCACACCGGTGAGCCCGGTGGACGGCCGGCCGGCGCTGGTTGTCAACCAGTTGGTGAACCTGGGCTGGGAGTACCGCTGGCACAGCCAGCTCGCCGGCCACCGGGACCAGGGCATGAGCCGGCCCCTCGTGCTGCGGGTCGCCCCGAAGGCGCCCACCGGCCTGACCGCGACTCCGGCACCGGGGTCGGCCACCGCGTTACCGGCGATCACGCTCGCCTGGACCGGCAACGGCAGCCGGCCGGCGGCCGCGAGCCACCTGCTCCAGCGGGCCACCGATCCGACCTTCACCGAGGGGCTCACCGGGATCACGGTGGCCGCCACCGCCACCCGGTACACCGACGCCACGGTCACCCCCGGCGTCACCTACCACTACCGGATCCGGGCGGAGAACTCGGTGAGCTGCTCGGCCTGGTCGAACAGCGTGCCCGCGTCGGTCCAGCTCGCGGCGCCGGCCGGGCTCGCCGCGGCGGTGCCGCCGGCGGCTCCGCTGCGGGTGGCGCTGCGGTGGCGCAACCGGTCCTTCGCCACCGGCATCGACGTCCAGCGGGCCACCAACCCGACGTTCACCAGCGGGCCGGGCACCACCGCGATCGGCGTCGGCGACACCCACCTGGACACCGCCGTGGCACCGGACACCATCTACTACTACCGGGTGCGCACCACGTACCTCGGCGCGGCCTCACCGTGGTCCACTGTGGCGCAGGTGACCACCCCGCCGCGGCCGGGTGTGCCGACCTCGGTCAGCGTCACCGCCACGGCGCCGGCCCCGGACACGGCGTCGGTGATCCTGGGCTGGACGGCCAGCACCCCGGCGGGGCAGGGCGCCGGGTTCACCGTGCAGCGGGCCCTGGATGCCGCGTTCACCCGGGAGGTGGCCACCTTCACCGTGAGCGGGCGGGGCTTCACCAACACGGGCCTGGTCCGCGGCGTCACGTACCACTACCGCATCCGCTCGTTCAACGTCGTGGGCACGTCCGCGTTCAGCACGCCCGTGGCGGTGACGACGCCCCAGTGACTTGGCGGCCTCAATCCGTGGTCCCGCACGGGCCATCGTGGTCGGTGCGTCGGCACCCGGTTGCGCCGCTATCGCGTGAACTCAGATCGGCGCTGGTGGCGATACCCGGCTCCCTACGCCGCGGACGGTGAGCCTCCGCCCAGGTAGACCACTGATGCAATCATGCACGCCAGACAGAGGACCAGCAGTGCTACGTGCACCGGCCGCCAACTGCGCGCCACGGAACCGGCGGTCGTTACCATCGGCGTTTCCTCCATGAGCCTCAGTATCGCCCTCAGCCTTCGTTCGTATTCGGCGACACTCAACGTATGACCGCCACCCACTCCAGGTATCAGTGCGCTCATATCGATGGGGGAATGCCCCAGCACCCGCAACTCGATGTTGAGTCGCGAATGACCCTGAACTCCATCGACGAGCGACCGCGGCACGTCGTATCTGACCATCGGGTTGGCCACCACGACATGCGTTTTGGTCACCGCAATGTACGCCGCCGGACCAGCTAGGTAGAAGAGCGCGATTCCAGTTGCCAGGAACGGAAAAAAGCCAACTATCACCCTGGCGTTCTCATCCGTGATCTCCGTCAGAGACCACACCCCGGCCGCCGCCAGTATCACCATACCCATGAAGGCGAGCTTGTCCAGACGCCGAATCACCGTCTCGCCTCTGCCACGACTGTGATCCAGGTTCACGTGGCCCTCGGGGGTCTTGAGTCCGAACAGCCAGCACCGCTGCCGACAGCCACTTGCTAGCGTCCGCGTCTGGCGACACGATCCGCCCATCGCCCACGATCACGGCGGCAGCGGGCAGGGACCAGAAGTCGAGGCCGATTGAACCAGTAAATCGTTGCGACCGACGCTGCCGACGCCAACGTGAGAGCTATCAGGGATTTCTCAGCGACGAGCCACGAAGCGGCTGTCATGATCAGACCGCAGGTGAGGGCGAGACCAGATGCCTGATAGGGGACTGCCTCGGCAGCGACCGCTGTCAAGCCTCCTCCGTTTCGTGTTGATCAGTGGTTCGGTCGCTCAGCGGGTAGTGGTGCTCAGGTTGCCGACGCCGCGCAGCTCGGCGAGGGCCGAGGCGACCCCGTGCAGCAGGTCGGTCGCCTCGGTCAGCCGGGCCGCCGCCGGGTGTTCGGTGCCCGGTCGCGCGTTCTCCGCCACGTAGCCGGCGGCGGCCACGACCAGCCGCTCGTACGCCGCGACGCCGCTCTCCAGCTGAGCGCTGAGCGCCGCGTGGGCCTCGGCCAGCGGCGCCCGCGCGTCGGGCGGCGCGAGCCGCAGCGCACGTTCGACGCTGGCGACCCGGGCGGCGAGGTCCCGCAGCGACCGGTCGGCCGCGGCGGCCTCGGAAACGGCCGGCTCCGCCAGCCCGGTCAGGCGCGTCGTCATGCCGGCGAAGGTGAGTGCGGCCCGGTCCAGCCGGGCGAACGGCTCGGCGGCGCTGGTGCCGCGCAGCGCCACCCGCGACCGCATCCGGCGGACCTCGGCGAGCACGCCCGGCCCGACGGGGAGCCGCTCCACCGCGGCGACCAGCCGGGCCCGGGAGCGGGCCGCCGCCTCGGCCGGGTCGAGTGGGGGCGGGGCCGGCCGGGCGGCCAGCGCCCGCAGGTCGATCCACCGCCACGCCGCCAACGCCACGGCGCCGCCCGCGCCGGCGGCCCACGCCGCGTCCGGCAGGCCCAGACCGGCATACGGCGTGAGCACGGCGGCGGCGCCGCCGAGGCCACCGGCCAGCACGCTCCACCGGCGGGCGGACCGCCGCAACCGGCCGAGCCGCCGGAAGTACCGCGTACGCTCGTCTGCCACGTCGCCTCCTCGACCCGCCCGCTCAGCCGGCGGCTGTGGTGTCCCCGCTGCCGCGTTCGCGGCTGATGCTGGCCCGGATCTCGTCGAGCCGGGCGGCGGCCGCCGGGTCGGCGGCCGGTGCCGCCGGGGCGGCCTGCTCGGGCCGGGCCACGGCCGGCCGCTCGGCGGCACCGCCGAGCTTCTCCCCCGCCATGCTGGCGCGAATCTGTTCCAGCCGGGCGGAACCGGCCGAATCCAGCGTCGCCTTCTGGATCTCCAGCATGCGTCCCTCGACCGAGTTGCCGGCCAGCTCGGCGCGGCCCATCGCGGTGGCGTACCGCCGCTCGATCCGGTCGCGGACCTCGTCCAGGGTGGGGGTGGTGCCGGGCGCGGTGATCGCGGACATCGACTCCAGCGAGGCGGCGACGCTCTCCTGCATCTTCGCCTGCTCCAGCTGGCTGAGGAGCTTCGCCCGCTCGGCGAGCTTCTGCTGGAGGATCATCGAGTTGTTCTCGACGGCCTTGCGGGCCTGCGCCGCCGCACCGAGCGCCTGGTCGTGCAGGGTCTTCAGGTCCTCGGTGGCCTGCTCGGCCGAGACCAGCTGGGTGGCGAGCGTCTGGGCGGACTGCTCGTAGCGCGACGCCTCGGCCTCGTCGCCCTTCGCGCGGGCCTGGTCGGTCAGCACCAGGGCCTGGCGGGCGTTCGCCTGCAACCGCTCGACCTCGGACATCTGACGGGACAGCTTCATCTCCAGCTGCCGCTGGTTGCCGATCACCGCGGCGGCCTGCTGGACGAGCGCCTGGTGCTGGCGCTGGGCCTCCTCGATCGCCTGCTGGATCTGCACCTTCGGATCGGCGTGCTCGTCGATCTTGGCGCCGAAGAGCGCCATCAGATACTTCCAACCCTTGACGAACGGGTTCGCCATCTCCGCGGTATCCCCTCAGTAGCGTCGCGCCGCCCGTGGCCGTCCGTCCGCGGTGCGGCAGTGGCTCCATCGTCCCAGGCGGATGCCAGTGCGGCATCCCTACGTGACGAGCGGGGTCGCCACCGTCGCGATCAACCCTACGCGGCGTACGGGTGACCGGCCATGACGAGAGCCGGTAAACCAGGGTCGAGCCAGGGTCGCCCGCAGGTGGGCCCGGGGCGCGGACGCCGGCCGGTGGGTCAGGCGGCGCAGACCACGTCGCGGTCGGCGGGGCGCACCCGGGTGCTGCGCAGGGTGGCCTTGAGCGGCGAATCCTGCCGGACCTGGACGGAGACCGTGCCGTCGGAGGAGACCTGACGGACACCGCGCCCGGCGGCCTTGCGCACGGCCGGCGGCGGCACCGGGGTGGACTGCTCGACCGGCTCGTCCTGGACGGGAACCAGCACGCCCGGCATCTGTTCGGCGAGGGCGACCGTGTCGCTCACCTCGCGCAGCAGCTCGGACAGGCGCGCGCCCAGCGCGTCGCAGATGGCGGCCAACAGCTCGCTCGACGGCTCCTTCTGGCCGCGCTCGATCTCGGAGAGGTAGCCGAGGCTGACGTTGGCGGCGGAGGAGACCTCGCGCAGGGTGCGGTGCTGCCCCTGCCGGCGTGCCCGCAGCGCGTCACCGATCACCCGGCGTAGCAGGACCATCGCACCTCCCCTGGGGAACACCACTCCCGCACCGACGGCCCGGACCCTCCGGCCCCGGGCCACCAAAGCCTTCCCGCAACCGTACCCGTTGCGCGCCCGGCCGACATCCCGCCCCGCCCGTCGGAATCGGACGATCCCTCACCGCGGGGCGGCACCGGCCGGGTCGCGCCCGGCGGAAGCGGAGTCGACCGGGCTGCCACCGTCGGCGTCGTGGAGCCGGTCGGCCAGCAGCCGCAGCGCCTCCACGACGGCGGCCGACCGGATGTGGTCGCGGCCACCGTCCAGGTCCAGCTCGCGCACCGCGCTGCCGGACGGGCCCGCCACGGCCACGTACACCAGCCCGACGGGCTTGCCGTCCTGCGGTTCCGGCCCGGCCACCCCGGTCGTGGCGAGGGCCCAGTCGGCCCCGCACCGCCGCCGCCCGCCCTCCGCGAGCGCCACCGCGACGTCCGGGTCGACCGGCCCGCGCTCGGCCAGCAGGTCCTCCGGTACGCCGGCCAGCCCCGACTTCAACTCGGTGGCGTAGACCACGAGACCGCCGCGGTAGACGCTGCTGACACCGGCGATCTCCACGATCGCCCCGGCGAGCAGGCCGCCGGTCAGCGACTCGACGGTGGCGAGGGTCTGCTGCCGCTCGGCGAGGCTGTGCACCGCGCCGGCCGCGGGGCTGCCGACCGGCCGATCGCCGTGGGCGTCCGTCTCGATCTCCATGCCGACCTTCCTTCCCCCGGCCCGGCCGCGGTACTCGTCGGGCCGGACGCGCACCGCTCAGCCGGTGCGCCGGCGCAGGCGAACGGCCTGGGCGACGTAGTCGAAGCCGGTGACGACCGTCACCGCCACGGCGGCACCCATGATCCAGGGGCCGACCGCGGCCAGGGCGGCGGGCATCGGCAACAGGTACCAGGCGATCGCCAGGATCTGGAGGGCGGTCTTGATCTTGCCACCCCGACTGGCGGCGATCACGCCGCGGCGGATCACCCAGAACCGCAGCGCCGTGATGCCCAGCTCCCGCGCGAGGATCACGACCGTCACCCACCAGGGCAGCCGGTCGTACCAGGAGAGCAGCAGCAGGGCGGCGCCGGTGAGCGCCTTGTCCGCGATCGGGTCGGCCACCTTGCCGACCGACGTGACCATGCCGAACCGGCGGGCGATCCACCCGTCCACCAGGTCGGTGACCGAGGCCACCGCGAAGATCGTGCAGGCGGCGATCCGCCAGCCCGGGTGGCTCATCGCGGAGACGACCACGGACGCCGCGAACACCGGCACCAGCACCAGCCGCAGCAGCGTCAGCCCGTTGGCCGCGTTCAGCACGGACACCCGGGCGACCACCGGGGCCGAGGCCGGCTCCGCCGCCCCGGTCACCGCGGCACCCCGCTCCGACCGCCGTGGCCGACCTGGCACCTCACCACGTGGCTCCCTCGCTCCGTCCGGGCCCGCCGTCACCGTTCCGCGCCGGGCGCCGCCGAGATCATCTCATCCGGTACGGCGACCAGGTCGACTCCCTCGGTCGCGGTGACCGTCGCGCGGACCAGGTCACCGGGGCGCAACGCGGCCAGATCCACCCCGCCGCCGGGCGGCGCGACCAGGGTGGTCGAGCCGTCGACCTCGGGCGCCTGGTGCGCGGCACGCCCCTCGACCACGCCCTCGTCGACCGAGTCGACCAGGACCTCGACCGTCGAACCGAGCCGCTCCTCGGCCCGCTGGGCGCACAGCTCGTCGGCCAGGGCGCTGAGCTTGTCGTACCGCCGCTTGACGGTGGCGGCCGACACCTTGCCCGGGAAGCCGGCGGCCTCGGTGCCGTCCTCGTCGCTGTAGTCGAACACGCCGATCGCGTCCAGGCGCGCCTCGCTCAGGAAGCGGACCAGCTCGGCCACGTCGGCCCGGGTCTCCCCGGGGAAGCCGACGATGAAGTTGCTGCGGGCGCCGGCCTCCGGGGCCAGGGCGCGGGCGCTGCCCAGCAGCTCCAGGAAGCGGTCGGAGGAACCGAAACGGCGCATCCGGCGCAGGACCGGCTCGCTCGAATGCTGGAAGGACAGGTCGAAGTACGCGGCGACGCCCGGCGTCGTGGCGATCACCTCGACCAGGCCGGGCCGGGTCTCGGCGGGCTGGAGGTAGCTCGCCCGCACCCGGACGATGCCGTCGATGGCGGCGAGCTGCGGCAGCAGCTTCTCCAGCGCCCGCGGGTCGCCGAGGTCCTTGCCGTACGAGGTGGAGTTCTCGCTGACCAGCACCAGCTCGCGCACCCCGGTCTTGGCCAGCCACTCGGCCTCGGCGAGCAGCTCATCCGGCGTACGGGAGACGAACGCGCCGCGGAAGGCGGGGATGGCGCAGAACGCGCAGCGCCGGTCGCAACCGCTGGCCAGCTTGAGGGAGGCGACCGGGCCGGTGTCGAGCCGGCGCCGCAGCACCGGCCGCAGGTGCGCCGGGGTGTGCTCGTCGGTCTCGACGGCGGCGCGGGTGCCGTGCCCGGGCAGCGACACCGCCGCCTCCCGGCGCTTGACCGGGGTGAGCGGCAGCAGCTCGCGGCGGTCGCGCGGAGTGTGTGCGTCGACCGCGTCACCGGCGAGCACCGAACCCAGCCGCGCGGAGATGTCGGGGTAGTCGTCGAAGCTCAGCACCGCCTGCGCCTCGGGCAGGCTGTCGGCCAGTTCCCGCCCGTACCGCTCGGCCATGCACCCGGCCGCCACCACCTTGGCGCCGGTGTCGGCGGCGGCGAGGAGGGTCTGGATCGAGTCCTGCTTGGCCTTCTCGACGAACCCGCAGGTGTTCACGACGACCACGTCGGCGCCCTCACCGTCGGTCGTGACCTGCCACCCGTCGGCGTGCAGGCGGGCAGCCAACTCCTCCGAGTCGACCTCGTTGCGGGCGCAGCCCAGGGTCAGCAGGGCGACGCGACGGCCGTCGGCGGGTGAAGGGGAGGTGGCAGACACCATCCGAGGGTACCGGGCCGGCGGGCGGTCGCCGTGACGGCGGGCCGCCGGCATCGGCCAGCTCACCCGTCCGTCCGTCGGCGCGCGACGTGCGGCAGGTCGCGGGATCCGACCGTCCGGAGGGCGCGAGATGCCGCATCGCGCGGCGGGGCGACCGCCGGCGGGGCCGGTCAGGCCGGGATCGCCACGCGGACCAGGCGGTCGAGCAGGAAGACCTCGGTGCCGGCCAGCCCGGTCGAGCAGAAGACCGACACCTGGTCCGCGGCGGTCCGGCCGGGGACGGCCCCCGCCAGCACCGCGCCCAGATCACGCAACCGACCGGCGTACGGGGGCAGCGCGGCGAGCATCGGCGGGGCGTACGCGGTCGCCTGCGCGGGCGAGTCGGTGACCAGCACGTCCGCCCGGTCGAGCAGGTCGGCGCCGAACTCGTGGCGGTCGACCTGCTTGAAACCCACGGCGTTGACGTGCGCGCCCGGGGCGAGGTCGGCGGCGTCGAGCACCGGCGTGGTACTCGTCGTGGCGAGCACCACGACGTCGCGGCCGGCCACGGCGGCCCCGGCCGATCCGACCGCGCGGGCGGGAACGCCCAACTCGGCGCGGACGCGGGCGGCGAACGCCTCCCGCCGGGCGGCGGAGCGGCTGTGCACGGTCACCTCCCGCAGCGGCCGCACGGCGGCGGCGGCCCACACCTGGGTCCACGCCTGCCGGCCGGAGCCGACCACGCCGAGGGTCGCCGCGTCGGGGCGGGCCAGCGCGTCGACGGCGACCCCACCGAGTCCCCCGGTACGCCGGGACCCCAGCTCCTCCCCGACCGCGACCGCCCGGACGGCGCCGGTCCGCCCGTCGTGCAGCACCACGACCTGCTCGCTCTCCGGATGCCCGAAGGTGTCGTAGGAGCGGTACCCGTACCACTCGCCCACGAGATGCCCGGCGGTGAGCACCATCCGCCCCCCGTCGAGCGTGGCGGCGGCCCGGGGCGGGGCGACCAGCCGACCCTCGTGCGCGGCCCGGAGCGCGTCCCGCATCGCCGCGACGGTCGTCGGTGCGTCGAGCGCGGCGGTGACCTCGGGGTCGGCGAAGAGCAGTGGCATACCGGTCATACTGCAAGTTGAATTCAGGTTGAGGTCCACTCGTGGTGGTCGGGATCACCGCACGCGGTTCGCGGCTCGCTGCTCGGCCCGGGCTCCCGTGCCCACCGCCGGTGCTACGGTCGTCGACGGCGGCTCCGGCCGCCCCGGACGAGTGGTGGGCGTACCCGGTCAGGCCAAGACGCCCCGCGTGACCCGCAGAATCGACTCGTCCCGGCCCCCGGCGGTTCGGGCGGCCCGCACAGAGGTGACCCGATGGCCTGGATCGTTCTGGTGATCTCCGGACTCCTGGAGACGGCGTGGGCGATCGCCCTCGACCGCAGCGCGGGCTTCAGCCGGCCCGTCCCGTCGGCGGTCTTCGCCGTCACCCTCGTGCTCAGCATGGCCGGCCTCGCGTACGCGTTGCGCGACATCCCCGTCGGGACCGGGTACGCGGTCTGGGTCGGCATCGGCGCGGTCGGCACCGCCGTCGTCGGCATGGTCGCGCTGAACGAGTCGGCCAGCCTCCCCCGGATCATCTGCCTGCTGCTGGTGGTCGCCGGCGTGGTCGGGTTGAAGATCTACCACTGACGCCGCCAGGCGTAGCGGATGACCACAGCGGGTAGAGATCGGCCAGCACCGAGGACATCTCACCCACCACGGAGGACACCATGGCCGACATCCACAGCACCGCGCGCCCCCGCAGCGGCGCGGCCCGCGTCTGCACCATCCTGAGTTTCGTCTTCGCCGTCATCGCGATCCTGTTCCTGCCGCCGCTGTTCGGCCTGGCGGGCATCGCCCTGGGCGTCGTGGGCGCGGTCCTCGGCGACAAGCCACTCGGCTGGTACGCGGCCGGCGCCAGCCTGGCCGGCATGATCATCGGCATGCTGATCGGAGCGGCGCTCTACAGCTCCTGACCCACTCCGCTCCCCCGACGCCACGGGCCCGCCGTACCGGCAGGCCCGTGGCGTCGTCCGGTAGGCGACCCGGAGCCGTCGTCACTCATCGCCGCCACGCAGGCCGGTCAGGACCTCCTCCAGCTCGTCCGGCTTGACGAGCACGTCGCGGGCCTTGGAGCCCTCGGAGGGACCCACGACGCCGCGCGTCTCCATCAGGTCCATCAGCCGGCCGGCCTTGGCGAAGCCCACCCGCAGCTTGCGCTGGAGCATCGACGTCGAGCCGAACTGGGAGGTCACCACCAGCTCGACCGCCTGGACCAGCAGGTCCAGGTCCTCGCCGATGTCCTCGTCGATCTTCTTCTTGCTCTCCTGCGCGACGGTCAGCACGTCCGGCCGGAACTCCGGCTCGCGCTGGTCCTTGCAGAACTTCACCACGTCGGTGATCTCGCGCTCGGTCACCCACGCGCCCTGGATGCGAATCGGCTTCGACGCGCCCATCGGCAGGAAGAGGCCGTCACCGCGGCCGAGCAGCTTCTCCGCGCCGGGCTGGTCGAGGATGACCCGGGAGTCCGCGAGGGAGGAGGTCGCGAAGGCCAGCCGGGACGGGACGTTGGCCTTGATCAGGCCGGTGACGACGTCGACCGACGGCCGCTGGGTGGCGAGCACCAGGTGGATGCCGGCGGCCCGGGCGAGCTGGGTGATCCGGACGATCGAGTCCTCCACGTCGCGGGGGGCGACCATCATCAGGTCGGCCAACTCGTCGACGATCACCAGCAGGTACGGGTACGGCCGCAGCTCCCGCTCACTGCCCGGCGGCGCCTTGATCTCGCCGTTGCGGACCTTACGGTTGAAGTCGTCGATGTGCCGGACCCCGTTGGCGGCGAGGTCGTCGTACCGCATGTCCATCTCGCGGACCACCCACTCCAGCGAGTCGGCGGCCTTCTTGGCGTTGGTCACGATCGGCGTGACCAGGTGCGGGATCCCCTCGTAGCCGGTCATCTCGACCCGTTTCGGGTCGATGAGCAGCAGCCGAACCTCGTCAGGAGTTGCGCGGGTCAAAATGGACACAAGCAATGAATTCAGGCAACTCGACTTGCCGGCGCCGGTGGCCCCCGCGATGAGGATGTGCGGCATCTTCGCGAGGTTGGCCACCACGTAACCGCCCTCGATGTCCTTGCCGAGCGCGACGACCATCGGATGGTGGTCGCTGGTGGCCGTCCGGGAGCGCAGCACGTCGCCGAGCGCCACGTTCTCCGGGTCGGTGTTCGGGATCTCCACGCCGACCGCGCTCTTGCCCGGGATCGGGCTGAGGATCCGGACGTCCGGCGACTTCACCGCGTACGCGATGTTGCGGGAGAGCTGGGTGATCCGCTCGACCTTCACACCCGGGCCGAGCTCCACCTCGTACCGGGTGACCGTCGGGCCCCGGGTGAAGCCGGTGACCGCGGCGTCCACGTCGAACTGGTCGAAGACGCCGGTCAGCGCGGCGATCACCTCGTCGTTGGCCTTGCTCCGGGTCTTCGGGGCGGCGCCGCTGCCCAACAGGTTCGCCGGCGGCAGCGTGTAGTCGCCGGCCAGCCCGGTCAGGGCGAGCTGCTCGGCCCGCGTGGGCAGCGGCGAGTGCTCGGGCGGCTCGGCCGGCTTGCGGCTGGCGGGCACCTTGGCCGGCGGCTTGCGGGGCAGCACGAGGGTCTCCTGGAGGTCGGCGCCCTCCAGGTCGCCGTCGAAGTCCTCCGGATCCAGCGGGGGCGGCATCCGCTTCGCCGGGCGGCGGCGGGCCGGCTTGTCGGCCGCCTCGTCCGTCTCCTCGGCCGGCGGCGTGCCGACCACCGCGCCGGCCAGCAGGCCCAGCCGCTCGGGGATCTTGTTGATCGGCGTGGCGGTGACCACCAGCAGCCCGAAGACCAGCAGCAGGACGAGCAGCGGAACCGCCACCCAGGCGGTCACGGCCCGCTCCAGCAGGCTGCCGACACCCGCGCCGACCAGGCCGCCGGCGAAGTCCCGCTGGACCGGGTCCACCGGGTCCTGCCCGATGTGCAGCATCGCGGCGGTGGCGACCAGCATGGACCCCCAGCCGACCAGGCCACGACCGCGGTGCTCGGGATCGGCGGGCTGCCGCATCAACCGCCAGGCGCCGATCATCAGCAGCACCGGCACCACGATGGCGATGGCGCCCAGGAAGAGCCGGACGCTGTCGGCCAGCCGCTGGCCCACCGGCCCCGCCCCGGAGAACCAGATGCCGACGGCGCTGAGCAGGGCGAGCCCGAGCACCAGCAGCCCGGCCCCGTCGCGCCGGTGCTCCGGGTCGAGGTCACGGGCCGAGGCGGCCTGCCGGCCCACCGCGCGGACCCCCCAGCCCACGCCGTGCGCCAGGCCCATCCACAGCGCACCGAGAGCACGGCCGAGATAGACGGCGGGGCCCGGACGGGTGGCCGTGGTGCGGCGCCGGGCCGGCGTACGAGTCTTCTTCGCCGGCTGACGGGCACGACTGTTCGTGGTGCCACGCGGCGACGCGCCGCGCCGCCGGCTCGCCTGAGAGGTACGGCCCGCCATAGCATCAACTTAACGGCGGTACCCGGCAGATCGCCGCTTTTCCGGGTCGTGTCCGCGCGTCGTCGCGCGAATCCGCCGCCGGTCGTGATATCCGCCTCAGAAGGGATGCCCCATGGCGTCGCCGATCGCGGACGGTGCGGACCGCCCCCAGGCCGGGTACCCGGGTGCGCTGCGCCCGCTGACCGGCGAGCTGATCGCCACGGTGCTCGCCGGTCGCGGGTACGCGGTCGAGACCGACCCGGCCGGCGACCTGGTCGGCCGGTGGGCCGACAGCCTGATCTGGTTCCTCCGCCCGGGCACCGCCGGGGAGCTGCTCCAGGTACGCACGGTGTCGGCGCCGACGTTCGCCATCGAGTACGTCCCGGCTCTGCACGCCTTCTGCAACGCGTGGAACCACGACCGGCTCTGGCCGAAGGCGTTCGTGCACGTCGAGGACGACGGGCGCGCCCGCGTCTGCGGCGAGGTCATCACCGACCTGGAGCACGGCGTGACCCCGCACCAGCTCGACCGGCTCCTCCACTGCGGCATCTCCGCCGGCTGCCAGCTCGCCGCCGAGGTCGCCCGCCTGCCCGGCGGGATGCTGCCGTGACCGGGCAGCCCGGCGGCCGGGGGCTGGAGGAGTTCGGCTGGCCGGGCTGGCTGCCCGGACGCCGCCGGCCGGAACGGGACCACCGCGCGCTCGCCGAAGAGCTGGCCGACGTCCGGGACTCCCCCGACGGCGAGACACGCGGCGCCGAGCTGGAACGGATCGCGGCGCGCGCCGACGCAACCGGTGACGACCGGTCGGCGCTGGACGCCCGGCTCGCCCTGATCGAGTCGTACCTGCTGCACGGTCAGCGGTGGCGGCTGGTCGAGCCGGTCCGCCGCTGCCTCGCCGCCGCCGATCGCCGACCGGACCTGCTACCAGCCGGGGGCCGGGAGCTGCTGTCGCGCTACCAGCGGTACGCCGTGGAGGCCCTGCTGGGCAGCCCCCGCGTCGGGCTGGACCAGGCCCGTGCCCTCCTCGACGACCTCGCCGCCGCCGACGCCCCGGTGGTCGCCGAACTCCGCTGCCGGATCGCCGACCACCTCGGCGACGAGCCGGCCGCCCGGTCCTGGTACGACCGCTGGGTGGCCGCCGCCCCCGACCCGACGGACGGCTGCGCCGAGTGCGCCCGGGTACGACGGGCGGACCTGCTCGCCGGGTGGGGCGACTGGCGGGCGGCGCTGGACGAGCTCGCCGGCGCCGGCCGGTCGGACTGCACCGAGGCGCCCGAGCGGGCGCTCGCCGCCGGCATGCTGCCGTGGCTGCGGGCCGGCGAGCCGGAGCGGGCCGCGGCGGCGCACGTCCAGGCGTACCGGCGGCACCGGCGCGAGCGGGCCGCCTTCCCGTACCTCGCGGCCCACCTGCGCCTCTGCGCCCTCGCCGGGCATCCCGGCCGCGGGCTGGACATCCTCGCCGAGCAGCTGACGAGGCTCGACCACGCCGACGACGAGCTGTCCGCGATGGAGTTCGCGGCGGCCGGCGCTCTGGTGTGTGCCGTCGCGACGGACGCGGGACTGGGCGGGCGGACGGTGCACCGGCCGGCGTCCGGGTCGCGGCCCGCCGCCGACCTGGACGTCGAGGCGCTCGGCGCCGCCCTGCTGGACCTGGCCACCGGCCTGGCCGGCAGCTTCGACGCCCGCAACGGCACCGGTCACCAGTCCGGTCGGATCGCGTCCTGGTTGGCCGAGCGGGCGAGGGCCGGGCAGGCGCTGGTCGCTCCGGTGCCGTGGCCTCCCGACTGGGTCGGGGACGACGATCCGCCGGACGACGGCCCGGCCGACGACCCGCCGGACGACGCGCCGGTCCCGCTCAGCCTGGCGCTCGTCACCGCCGCCCTGGAGCGGCGCGGCGACAGGTACGTCGTGGACGCCGCCGACACCGTCGTGGGGCGCTGGGGCGAGGCGCTCATCCAGGTGCGGCGGGCCGGCGAACGTGGCGAGATCCTGCACGTCCGCACCGTGGCCAGCCGCCGGCTCCCGGCGTCGCGGCGGGCCGAGGCGTACGCGTTCTGCAACTCCTGGAACCAGGACCGGCTGCTGCCGACCGCGTACGTGCACGACTCCGGGGACGAGCTGGTGCTGGCCGGGGACGTCAGCACGGACCTGTCGCACGGGGTGGCCCCGGTCCAACTGGACGTGCTGCTGGAGTCGGCGGTACGCACCGGCTCGGCGTACGCCGACGCGGTGGCCGCCCTGCCCTGACCCCGCCCTGCCCTGACCCCGCCGGGCCCGGTGGTCCCGGACCCGGCGGGGTCGGCGACCACTACCGGGTGTTGCCCGTGGTCACCAGGGTCAGCCCGTTGACGTCGAGGATCTCGCGCAGCGGTTGGAAGAACGTGGTGCCGCCCACGGTGCAGTCGCCGGAGCCGCCGGAGGTGACGCCCTGCGCCTGGTCGCCGGAGATCCAGGAGCCGCCCGAGTCGCCCGGCTCGGCGCACACGTTCGTCCGGACCAGCCCGGTCACCGTCCCCTCCGGGTAGCGGACGGTGGCGTTGCGGGCCTGGACGACGCCGCAGCGGGCGCCGGTGGTGGAGCCGGATCGGCAGATCGACGCCCCGACCGGCACCTCCTGCGCACCGGCCACCGGAACCGTCCCGCCGTTGAAGTCGTTGACCACCGGCTGCGGCGTCCACGCGTTGTTGACCTCGACGACCGCCCAGTCGTCACCGGGGAACGACGAGGCCCGGAAGACGCCCTGACCGACGCCGTTCGCCCCGTCGGTCCGGGAGCCCACCCGGCCGCAGTGGCCGGCGGTCACGAATCCGCCGACCACGGAGAAGCCCACCGAGCAGCGGCCCGCGCCGTCGATCGTGAAGGGGTCGCCGCCGCGGACGTCGAACAGCAGCCGGGGCTCCTCGGCGGACGCGTCCACCCGGACCGCCTGCCGCGGTACGCGGGTGCGGTCGACCAGCCGCCAGGCCGCCTCCTCCGAACCGGGGCGGGCGAGCACGACCAGCGAGTTGTCGGCGACGTCGACGTACCAGCCGGACACCGCGTCGGACGCCGATCCGCCGGCCCGGTCCAGCCGGGTCTTGAACGTGTCGAGCTGCCCGACGCCCCGGGCCACCACCTTCGGCACCGCCCCGGCGGCGCGGACCCGCTCGGCCTGCGCCCGGTCGGCGACCGCGACGTTGAGGGTCCGACCGTCCGCGCCGAGCCAACTGCCGCCGTAGTCGGCGCCGAGATCGTTCCGCAGTTCGCTGACCACCCCGGTCGCCCAGCGCTCGGTGGCGAGCCGCTCCGTGACCTGGCCCGGGCTGAGCGACAGGTCCCGCCGCATCGCGTCGACCACCTCCGGCGCGACGTCACCGGCCGCCGGGGCGGCCGTACCGCCGCGGGGGGTGGGCTCCTCCCCCGCGAAGGACGGCAGTGTCACTGCCGCCGCCGCACCCACCGTCGCCACCATCACGCCGATGGCTGTCAATCGTCTGCGGTCCATCCGTCACGCTCCTCCCGGCCGGCGCGGTCACGCCCGCCACGACGGAGTACGGGAGCGGCGCCGGGACGGTTGAAGGATCGACGGAAAACGATGCTGCGAATACGGCGACGCCCGCCGGGAGTGACCGGCGGGCGTCGGAGCGTAGGAGAATCAGACCTCGACGACGGTCGGCACGATCATGGGCCGGCGCCGGTACGCGTCGTTCACCCACCGCCCCACGGTGCGCCGGACGATCTGCTGGAGCTGGTGCGGATCGGTGATGCCGTCCGAGGCCGCCCGGTTGAGGGCCTCGGTGACCAGCGGCACCACCGGGTTGAACGCCTCCGGGTCCTCCGAGAAGCCCTTGGCGGAGACGGTGGGCCCGCCGACGACCTTCCCGGTCACCGAGTCGACCACCACCGTCGCGGCGATGAAGCCGCCGTCCCCCAGGATCCGGCGCTCGGTCAGCAGCGACTCGCTCACGTCGCCGACGGCCAGGCCGTCCACGTAGACGTACCGGCTCTTGACGTGCCCGACCAGGCTGGCGCGGCCCTCGACCAGGTCGACCACGTCGCCGTCCTCGCAGAGCACCACCCGGTCCGGCGCGACGCCGGACTCGATGCCGAGCCGGGCGTGGGCACGCAGGTGCCGCCACTCGCCGTGCACCGGCATCAGGTTGCTCGGCCGGACCACGTTGAGCAGGTAGAGCAGCTCGCCGGCCGGGGCGTGACCGGAGACGTGCACCTTCGCCACGTCCTTGTGCACGACCACGGCACCGGCCCGGGCCAGCCGGTTGATCACCCGGTAGACCGAGGTCTCGTTGCCGGGCACCAGCGAGGACGCGAGCACCACGGTGTCGCCGGGGGCGATCGTGATGTGCCGATGGTCGCCGCTGGCCATCCGGCCGAGGGCACTCATCGGCTCGCCCTGGCTGCCCGTCGACATCAGCACGATCTGCTCGGGCGGCATGGTGGTGGCCTCTTCGATGCCGACGACCAGGCCCGGCGGGATGTTCAGCAGGCCCAGGTCCCGGGCGATGCCCATGTTGCGGACCATCGAACGGCCGATCAGGGCGACCTTGCGGCCGTGCTCGACGGCGGAGTCGAAGACCTGCTGCACCCGGTGCACGTGCGAGGCGAACGAGGCCACGATGATCCGGCCCCGGGCCTTCTGGAAGATGGAATCGAGCACCGGCCCGATCTCCCGCTCCGGCGTGACGAAGCCGGGGATCTCGGCGTTGGTGGAGTCGGACAGCAGCAGGTCCACGCCCTCGGCGCCGAGCCGCGCGAAGCCGGCCAGGTCGGTGATCCGCCCGTCCAGCGGGAGCTGGTCCATCTTGAAGTCGCCGGTGTGCAGCACCAGACCGGCCGGGGTGCGGATGGCGACCGCGAGCGCGTCCGGGATCGAGTGGTTGACCGCGAAGAACTCGCACTCGAACGGGCCGAGCCGCTCCCGGCCGCCCTCCCGCACGGTCAGCGTGTACGGCTGGATCCGCCGCTCCGCGAGCTTCGCCTCGACCAGGGCGAGGGTGAACTGCGAGCCGACCAGCGGGATGTCCGGCTTGTGGGCGAGCAGGTACGGCACCGCCCCGATGTGGTCCTCGTGACCGTGGGTGAGCACGATCGCCTGCACGTCGCCGAGCCGGTCCAGGATCGGGCCGAAGTCGGGCAGGATCAGGTCGACGCCGGGCTGCTCCACGTCGGGGAAGAGCACCCCACAGTCGACGATCAGCAGCTTGCCGTCGTACTCGAAGACGGTCATGTTCCGACCGATGGCGCCGAGCCCGCCGAGCGGGATGATCCGCAGTCCACCCTCCGGCAGCGGCGGCGGAAATTCAGCCTCGAAGTGCGCCTCGGTCACGCGTTCACCTCATTCTGCGGCGCCGTCACCCGGCGCCCGTCAATTCGTTCGATCATCAGGGAAGGTCCAGCCCGGCCGCCGCGCAGTCGGCGCGGAGCTGGGCGAGCTGCTCGGCCGTCGCGTCGACCAGCGGTGGGCGCACCGGACCGGCCGGCAGCCCCTTGGCCGCGAGCCCCGCCTTGACCAGGATCGTGCCCTGGGTGCGGAAGATGCCCGTGTACAGCGGCAGCAGCCGCCGGTGCAGGGCGAGCGCCGTGGCGGTGTCGCCCGCGTCGTACGCCTGGATCATCTGCTGGGTCTGCACGCCGGTGAAGTGGGTCGAGGTGCCGACCACGCCGACCGCGCCCACGGCCAGCGCGGGCAGGGTGAGGGAGTCCTCGCCGCTGTAGAAGGCGAGACCGGTCCGGCTGGTGACCCAACTGGTGGCGGTCAGGTCGCCCTTGGCGTCCTTCACCGCGACGATCCGCCCGTGGTCGGCGAGTCGCACCAGCGTCTCGGTCTCGATCGGCACACCGGCGCGGTGCGGGATGTCGTACAGCATCACCGGCAGCCCGCTCGCGTCCGCCACGGCGGTGAAGTGCCGCAGCAGGCCCGCCTGCGGCGGCTTGTTGTAGTACGGGGTCACCACCAGCAGGCCGTGGGCGCCGGCCTTCTCGGCGGCGGCGGCCAACTCGATGGTGTGCCGGGTGTCGTTGGTGCCGACCCCGGCCACCACCTTCGCGCGGTCGCCGACGGCCTCCACGACGGCCCGGATCAGGCGCTCCTTCTCCGCGTCGGTGGTGGTCGGCGACTCACCGGTGGTGCCGTTGACCACCAGCGCGTCGTTGCCCTGCTCGTCCACCAGGTGGTTGGCCAGCCGGGCCGCCCCGTCGAGGTCGAGCGACCCGTCGGCGTGCAGCGGCGTCACCATGGCCGTGAGCACACGCCCGAACGGCCGGGACGCGGCCGGGGCGACGGTGTCAGGGTGGTCGTGCGTCATGGGTCCAACCTAGCGGACGACCGCCGAGCCGCTGCCGGGGAAGGGCTCAGGACACCTCGGCGTGCGGGCTGGCCGCCACCTCGGTGCCGTCGGGCAGCGTCGAGATCACGAAGTCGTTGAACACGTTTGGCGCGACCCCCTGGAGCTGGCGCAGGCACTCCACGGCCAGCTCCCGGATCTCCACGTCGGCGTGCTCGGTCGCGCGCATCGCGACGAAGTGCCGCCACGCCCGGTAGTTGCCGGTGACCACGATCCGGGTCTCGGTCGCGTTGGGCAGCACCGCCCGGGCCGCCTGCCGGGCCCGCTTGCGCCGCAGCGTGGGGTTGGGCTCGTCGGTGAACCGCTGCTCCAGCCCCTCCAGCAGCTCGGTGTACGCACGGACGCTCGCCTCGGCCGCCTCCACGAACCTCTTGTGCAGCTCCGGGTCCTCGGCGATCACCGTCGGCTCGACCATCGCCGCGTCCCGCTCCGGCACGTACCGCTGGGACAGCTGGGAGTACGAGAAGTGCCGGTGCCGGATCAGCTCGTGCGTGAACGACCGGGACACACCGGTGAAGTAGAAACTCACCGAGCCGTGCTCCAGCACGCTCAGGTGGCCCACCTCGAGGATGTGCGCCAGGTAGCCGGCGTTGGTCGCGGTGGCCGGGTTCGGCTTCTTCCAGCTCTGGTAGCAGGCCCGACCGGCGAACTCGGCGAGCGCCTGGCCGCCGTCGGCGTCGGTCGACCACGGCACGTCGTCCGGGGCCGCGAAGTGGGTCCACGCGATGAGCTTGACCTGGGGCTGCACCATGTCCGGCATTCCTGGGACTGTAGTGGCCGCTCAGGCCTGCGGGAAAGTTGGGCTCGCGGGCAGTTGGCCGGCTCACGCTCCGCGCGGCACCCCGGCGGGCACGTCGCGCCGGAGCCGGACCGGATCAGACGTACAGGGAGGTGAACGGCGCCCAGGGCAGGTTGCGCAGCACCGAGAAGGCGAACCACGCGGCCAGGAAGACGCCGATCACCCGGGTGTCGATCCGCGGCTCGGGGAGCCGCCAGCCGAACGCCTGCTTCCCCGCCCACGCCACGAAGAAGTACGCCAGGAAGGGCAGGGCGAACACGAAGAGGAAATGGTGGCGGGCGGCGGCCGGCAGGTCGCCGTGCAGCACGTACCAGAGTGCGCGGGTGCCGCCGCAGCCCGGGCAGTCCAGCCCGGTGGTGAGCTTGAGCAGGCAGGTCGGCGCCGCGTCGGGCGCGGACCGGGTCGGGTCGCTGATCAGCGTGTAGCCGATGCCGGCGGCGACGCAGCCGAGCGCGGCCAGTGGCACCGCCCAGCGCGGCGAGCGCTCGTAGAGCCGGACCACGAAGCGGGTCAGCCGGTCCGGCTCGGACACCGGGTAGGGCGGGACCTGCCCGGCGGGCCACCCCCCGTGGGGATCGACCCGGGCGCCCGGCACGGCCGGGTCCGGCGGGGCCGGAGACGTCGCCACCGGGTGCGGCGGGACCGGGTGCGGCGCGGCGTCGCCCCGGGGCCCCTCAACGCTCGTCACGCCGATCACGGTACACCGGCCGGGCTCGTCAGCGCGGCGGCCAGCGGACCCGCCAGGTCGCCCGCCGCCGGGGGCGCCACGGCGTCCAGGCCCAGCCAGCCGGCGAGCCGCTGCAGCTCGGCGGCGAGCGCGAGCGCGGTCTCGCCCGGGTCGGCGCCGGGCTCGAGCCAGGCCGCGGGCACCAGGAGCACGCCCGCCCTGCGGTCTGCCTTCAGGTCGACCCGGGCGGTGAACCGTTCCCCCTGGAGGAACGGCAGCACGTAGTAGCCGTGCACCCGCTGCGGCGCCGGCACGTAGATCTCGATGCGGTAGCTGAAGTCGAACAGCCGCTCGGTGCGGCCTCGCTCCCACACCAGCGGGTCGAACGGGCTGACCAGCGTGTTGCCGCGCACCCAGCGGGGCAGCCGTGCCTGCGCATGCAGCCAGGCCCGCTGCCGCCAGCCCTGCACCGTCACCGGCAGCAGCTCCCCCGCCTCCGCCAGCTCGGCGATCGCCGTCCGGGCCCCGGCCAGCGGCAGCCGGAAGTAGTCCCGCAGCTCCGGTTCGGCGGCCACCCCGAGCGACCGGGCCGCCACGGCGACCAGCGTCCGGTACGCCTCGGCGTCGGTCGGGGTCGGCGCGGCCAGCACGGCGGCCGGCAGGACCCGCTCGGGGAGGTCGTAGCGGCGGGCGAACGAGGTGGTGCGGTCGGCCGCGGTCACCTCACCGGCCCAGAACAGGAACTCCAGCGCCCGTTTCACCGCCGACCAGTTCCACCCCCAGTTGCCGGTCTCCCGAGGGGCGTCGTGCTCGATCTCGGCGGCGGTCAGCGGGCCGCGGGCGGCCACCTCGTCGCGGACCCACGCCACCAGGCCGGGCTGCTCCTCGGCGATGCGGCGCATGCCACCCCAGGCCTCGGCCCGCGCGCGGGCCATCCGCCAACGCAGCGCAGCGTGCAGATCGACCGGCACCAGCGACGCCTCGTGCCCCCAGTACTCGAAGAGGTCGCGGGGACGGCGGTAGGCCGCCGTGTCGAGCAGCGCGGTCGGGTAGGGCCCGAGCCGGCTGTAGAGCGGCAGGTAGTGCGCCCGCTGGAGTACGTTGACCGAATCCATCTGGATCAGCCCGACCCGGTCGAGCACGCGACGCAGGTGCCGCCGCGTCGGCACGCCGGTGGGCGCCGGGTCGGCGAAGCCCTGGGCGGCGAGCGCGATCCGCCGGGCCTGGGCGAGCGAGAGCGATTCCGGTGCGACCATCGCGGGCACCCTAGTTCAGCGGTACGACACCGCTGTGCGCCCGCCCGTCGACGTCACCCGGGCGCGACGCGGCGCCCCTACCGGCCGGTGCCCGCACCGACGGCGGCCGGACCGGCAGGAAGGCGAGCAGCGCCAGGCTGATCCAGACGTAGGTGTTGCTGCCGAGGAAACCGCCGATGCCGGTGAAGTCCCGCTCCCACACCCAGACGATCCGGCTGATCAGGAAGGCGTACGCGACGGCCGCGGCGACCAGCAGCGCGCGGCGCCGGCGGCTGCCCGCGGGGGCGGCCATCCCGCTGTCCACCAGGAGGATCAGCGCCGGCAGCAGCCAGACCAGGTGGTGCACCCAGGTGACCGGGCTGACCAGGCACATCACCGCGCCGGTCAGCGCCAGCCCGGTCGCCTCGTCACCGGCGGCGGCGGCCCTCCGGGATCGCCACACCCACAGCGCCAGCGTCGCCACCACCAGCGCCAGCCAGGCCACGGTGCTCGGCTCCTGCGGGTCCAGCCGGGCCACCACCCCCCGCAGCGACTGGTTGGAGACGAACGCCAGCTCGCCCACCCGGTTGGTGTTCCAGAGCGCCTCGGTCCAGAACTCGCGGGACGCGTCCGGGAACAGCGCGCCGGCGAACACGGTGGCGGCGGCCGCGGTGCCCATCGCGGTCACCGCCGCCCGCCAGCGGCCGGTCACCAGCAGGTACACGATGAAGATGCCGGGGGTCAGCTTGATCGCGGTCGCGAGGCCGATGCCCACCCCCGCCCAACGGCTGCCGCCCGGCAGCAACCGGAGCAGGTCGACCGCCA
Source organism: Micromonospora sp. WMMC415 (assembly GCF_009707425.1). Classification (GTDB taxonomy): domain Bacteria; phylum Actinomycetota; class Actinomycetes; order Mycobacteriales; family Micromonosporaceae; genus Micromonospora. The sequence continues at coordinate 5,819,332 of NZ_CP046104.1, forward strand.
CCAGGAACAGCAGCAGCATGTTGACCTGGCCGAAGTTGACCGTCTCGCGCATCGGCTCGTACGCGGCGGCCAGACAGAGCGCCACCGCGAGAGCGAACCAGCGGGTCCACCCGGCCCGCCGGGAGATCGGGTCGATCAACCAGTGGAACAGGACCACGGTGACCACCACGCTGGCGGCCACGCTCACCACGATCGCCGCCGTCCAGGGCAGGTACGCCATCGGCAGCATGACCAGCGCGGCGAAGGGCGGGTACGTGAAGCCGTACTGGGTGAACGGGCGCAGGTAGTCGTAGATCTCCCCGCCGTCGTGCACCCAGTGGCGCAGCGCGCCGTAGTACACCTGGAGGTCGAAGAAGCCGTGCCGCACGGCGGCCACCGACAGGAAGAGAGCCACCGCGACGGCGAGGCCGGCCACGCCGACGACCTGCCCGACCGTCCGCCCGGCACCCTGCGCCACCGTCGCCTCCCTCGCCCTGCGTAGGCTTCCGTGCCATGGCCCTCGGATACGTCCGCCCGGCGCGTCCGGAAGACGCCGGCGAGATCGCCCGCATCCAGCTCGCGACCTGGCGGGTCGCGTACCGCCGCATCCTGCCCCGGCACGTGCTCGACAACCTGGACGAGGCGTGGCTGGCCCGGCGGTGGAGCGCGGCGGTGCAGGAGCCGCCCTCCGGCTCGCACCGGGTGCTGGTCGCCGTCGAACAGGCCGAGCAATCGTATCTGGTGGGGTTCGCCGCCTCCGGTCCGGCCGACGCCGAGGCCCTGGCCCCCGGCGAGCCGGCCGAGGCGCTCGGGCCGGACGTCGTCGCGGTGACCGACCTGCTGGTGGAGCCACGGTGGGGCCGGCGGGGGCACGGCAGCCGGCTGCTCGCGGCGAGCGTGGACCACTGGCGCGAGGACGGGTTCGGCCGGGCGGTGGCCTGGGCGTTCGACGGCGACGCGGCGACCCGGGGGTTCCTCACCGGCACCGGCTGGGAGCCGGACGGGGCGGCCCGCGCGCTGGACGTGGACGACATGCTGGTCCCGCAGGTACGCCTGCACGTAGCCGTCCCGCCTCCGCCGAACGGCGCGGAGGGGTAGCCGGCGGGTCGTTCGGGACTGTCGGAGGCCCCGCCTACGGTGACGCCATGACGGTGGCGCACGCGCAGGTCCCGGCCGGCGAGGATCGCGGCCACCCGTTTACCGGCGAGCCCTGGCCGGCGGTCTCCGCGGCCCACCGCGCCGAGCTGACCGGCTACTGCTACCGAATGCTCGGGTCGATCTTCGACGCCGAGGACGCGGTGCAGGAGACGCTGCTGCGGGCGTGGCGGGCGCGGGACGACTTCGCCGGCCGGGCCTCCGTGCGCACCTGGCTCTTCCGGATCGCCACCAACGTCTGCCTGGATCTGCTGCGCGGTCGTGCGCGGCGGGCTCTCCCGGTGGATCTCGGTGAGCCCTCCCCGCCGGTCCTCGCGCTGCTCGGCGCACCCGAGCCGGGCTGGGTCGAGCCGGCGCCCGACGCGGCGGTGCTGCCGGCGACGGACGACCCGGCGGAGGTCGCCGTCGCGCGCGAGTCGGTGCGGCTGGCGTTCGTGGCCGCGCTGCAACACCTGCCGCCCCGGCAGCGCGCCGTGCTGATCCTGCGCGACGTGCTGCGCTGGCGGGCCGACGAGGTGGCCGGCCTGCTCGACGCCACGGTCGCCTCGGTCAACAGCGCCCTGCAACGGGCCCGGGCCACGATGGCCGGCCGCGCCGGCACGGCGCCCGCCGCGGAGCTGGACGCGGCCCACCGCGAGCTCCTCGACCGCTACGTCGACCTGTTCGAACGGTACGACGTCGACGCGCTGGTCGCCCTGCTGCAGGCGGACGCGGTGCACAGCATGCCGCCGTACGCGCTGTGGCTACGGGGGCCGCGGGACATCGGGCGGTGGATGCTCGGCCCGGGCGCCGAGTGCCGGGGGTCGCGGCTGCTGCCCATCGCGGCCAACGGCGGGTCCGGCTTCGGGCAGTACCGGCCCGACCCGGCCGGCGGGCACCGGCCGTTCTCGGTTCAGCTCGTGTCGACCGACGGGGCCGGGATCACCGCGATCACCCACTTCCTGGAGCCCCGGCTCTTCCCGCTGTTCGGGCTGCCCGACCGGCTGCCCTGACTGTGAGGCGACCGACGAACGGGGTGGTTCCCGCGATCCCGCGGCCCGGGAACCATTCCGCGTCAGCCCTTCTCCGCGCCCTCGGCGGCGTCCCGGACGAAGTAGCGCTGGAAGATCACGAAGATGACCGCCACCGGGATGGTGGCGAGCAGCGCGGCGCCGAGCTTGAGCGGATACTGCGTGCCCTTGCCGAGCGAGCCGCTGACCAGGTCGGCCAGGCCGCGCGGCAGGGTGAACAGGTCCGGGTCCTGCACCGACACCAGGCTGTGCGGGAACTCGTTCCACGAGCCCTGGAAGGACAGGATGGTCAGCGTGATGAGCGCGGGCTTCGCCATCGGCAGGACCACCGACCAGAAGGTGCGGAAGACGCCGGCCCCGTCGATCCGGGCGGCCTCCTCCACGCTGACCGGGACGGACTCGAAGAACTGTTTCATGATGAAGATGCCGGCCGCGTCGGCGAGCAGCGGCACGACCAGCCCCGGGTAGCTGTTGTAGATGCCCAACTGGTTGAGTACCAGGAACTTCGGGATCAGCAGCACGACGGGGGGTACCGCCATCACGGCGACGACCGCGGCGAAGAGCCACCGCCGCCCGTGGAAGCGGAGCCGGGCCAGGGCGTACCCGGCGAGGGAGTCGAAGAACACCCGCCCGAGCGTGACCAGCACGGTCACCAGCAGCGAGTTGCCGAGCCAGAGCGGGAAGTTGGTGCCGGCGAAGATCCGCTCGAAGCCGTCCAGCACCAGCGGGTCGGGGATCGGCGAGAGCGGGTTGGCCGCCGCGTCCGGCTCGGTCTTGAGCGAGTTGCCGATCTGGATGACGAACGGGTAGAGGAACACCAGCCCGAAGAAGATCAGGACGGCGTACCCCAGGATGCGGCTGGCCAGCGCGCGGCCGTCGCGGGCGCGACGGCGGCTGACGGGCGCGGGCGCCGCCGGCGCGGATCGCTCGGTCAGGGTGGTCACGACCGGCCTCCCCGGCGTACGGTCCGGCGCCACGAGCGGCGCCCGGCGGAGTCCCGGTCAGCCATGATCCGGCGCTGGAGCAGGGTGAGCACGATGATGATCAGGAACAGCACGAACGAGATCGCCGCGCCGGAGCCGTAGTCGAAGTCCCGGAAGGCGGTGCGGTACGACAGGTACGCCGGCGTGAGCGTGGTCTTGGCCGGGTCGCCCTGGCTCATGACGTACACCTGGTCGAAGACCTGCCAGGACCCGATCAGGCCGAGGGTGAGCACCAGGAACGTGGTCGGCTTGATCAGCGGCAGGGTGACGTGCCGGAACCGCTGCCAGCGCGAGGCGCCGTCGATCGTGCTCGCTTCGTCCAGGACGACCGGGACCTGCTGCAGCGCGGCCAGGAACATCAGCATGAAGGTGCCGGAGGTGGTCCACACGACCAGCGTGATGATCGACATCATCGCGACGCTCGGCCCGGAGAGCCAGTCCCACCAGCTCAGCCCGAACGGACCGCCCTCGGCCAGGGCGGCGGGCGGAGCGTCCACACCGACCGCACCCAACAGCAGGTGCAGGACACCCCGTGGGTCGGCGAACCACTGCGGCCCGTCGATCCCGAAGAGCCGGAGCAGGCCGTTGACGGCTCCGGAGTTGGCGAAGAGGAAGAGGAAGACGACGCTGATCGCGACCGAGCTGGTGACCGACGGGAAGTAGAAGGCGCTGCGGAAGAAACTCTTCCCCCTGAGCAGCCGGTTGTTGACGATCAGCGCGAGGCCGAGCGCCAGTACGGTCTGCGCCGGCACGACGAGCGCCACGTAGTAGATGTTGTTCCGGATGCTGGTCATGAAGTCGCGACGGTCCAGCCCGTCCTCGGTGAAGAGCCGGGTGTAGTTCTCGGCGCCGACGACCGGCACCTCCGAGGTGAACGGGCTTCCCTGCCCGTTCCAGTCGGTGAGGCTCACCCAGAACGCCATCAGGATCGGCAGCAGCATGAACAGCCCGAGGATGACGATGATCGGCGCGACGAAGAGCCAGCCGGCGACGTTCTCGTTTCCCCGCACGCCCCCGCCGCCGCGCCGCGGCGGTCGGGCGGTCGCGGTGGCCGGGGCGGCCACGGCGTCGATCGCCATGTCCTCTCCTTCCTCCGGTCGGAGGTGGAAGGAAGGGCCCCGGTCGACGAACCAGGGGCCCTTCCTCGCACCTCAGCCGCCCAGGGCCGCCTTGGCGTTCTTGTCGAAGTTCGCCAGGATGGTCTTCGGGTCGCCGCCCGCCAGGCCCTGCAGGCTCGCTTCCAGGTCCTGCAGGACGCTGTCCATCTTCGGCGCGTTCACCGGGCCCTGCGCGTACGCGGCGCCGTCGATGAACGGCTTGTCCGCCGGGAAGGCGCCGGTGTACTGGTCGCGGACCGACTGGCGGGACGGCATCACGCCGAACGCCGTGGCGAAGGCCATCTGCTGCTCACCCGAGGTCATCGCCTCGACGAACTTGATCGCCTGGTCCTTGTACGTCGACTTCGCCGCGATCCCCCAGCACTGGGTGAAGGAGAGGGTGCCCTTGCCCTTCGGGCCGGCGGGCAGCTCGACGACCTTGTACTTCACGGTCGGGAAGTCGTTCTTGAGGGCACCCTTGATCCAGTTGCCCTCGATGGTCATCACGGCCGCGCCCTTGCCGAACGCCTCGCCGGACCAGCCCGCGTCAAGTTGCTTGGGGAAGCGGGCCAGGCCCTCGGTGACCAGCGACTTGACGTACGTCAGGGCGGCGACGTTCTCCGCGGTGTCGGCCGTGGGCTGCTTGCCGTCCTCGCTGAGCAGCCAGCCGCCGTTCTGCACCAGGAACGCGCCGATGCGGTCGCGGGTGTCACCGAGCGCGAGCGGCACCATCCCCTTGGCCTTGATCTTGCGGGAGGTGGCGGTGAGCTGGTCCCAGGTGGTCGGGACGTCGGCGTCGGTCAGCCCGGCCTTCGCCCACAGGTCGGTGTTGATCTGGAGGGCCAGGGTGGAGAAGTCCTTCGGGGCGCAGTAGAGCTTGCCGTCGTAGGTGAACGTGGTGCGCAGGCTCTCGTAGAAGTCCCCGGTGTTGCTGATCTTGTCACCGTACGGTTCGAGGGCGCCGACGCTGGCGTAGTCGGCGAACCGCGCCGCGTCGACGTAGAACACGTCGGGCGGGGTGCCGCCGGCGAGGGCCTGCCCGAGTTGCTGGGTGAGGTCCTGGGCCGGGGTGACCGTCGCCTGGTTGCCGGAGGACGACGCCCACTTGGCGGCGGCGTCCTGGACGGCCTTGGTCTCGGCGTCGCCGGAGGAGCCGATCAGGATCTGGAGGTTGGCGGGTCCGCTGGACTGGGCGGCGTCGCCGGAGCTGTCGTCGAAACCGCTGCCGCAGGCGGCGGAACCGAGAAGGGCGGCGGCGGTGAGGCCGGCCAGCGCCGCCCGGGCGAGGGAGCGAGGTGCCATCGGATTCTCCTGTGGGGGACGGGGGATCATGCGGTGTGGCGCCGCACCAGCGAGGGCTGGAGCAGCACCTGGTCGGTGGTGCGGTGAGGACCGTCGAGAACGGCGGTGAGCAGGTCGACGCAGCGGGCGGCCGCCTCGCCGAGGGGTTGGCTGACGCTGGTGAGGCCCACCGCGGCGGCGACCGGGGTGTCGTCGAAGCCGATCACCGCCACGTCCGGGGCGTCGGCGCGGACGGCCTGGAGGGCCCCCAGGGCGAGCGAGTCGCTGGCGCACAGCAGCGCGGTCGGCGCCGCCTCGGCGAGCAGGCCGCGCGCGTGGCGTTCGCCCTCGGCGATGCCGTCCACCGTCTCGCGGTCCAGCCCGGCCGGGTCCACGCCGGCGGCGGCGAGGGTGCGCCGCCAGCCGGCGCGCCGGTCGTCGCCGACGCCGGAGCCGGCCGGCCAGCCGAGGAAGCCGATCCGGCGGTGGCCGGCCGCGAGCAGGTGGGTCGTGGCCTCGGCCGTGCCGGCCGCACCGTCGACGTCGACCCAGGGGTACGCGTCGGGCGCGTCCCACGGCCGGCCGAAGGTCACGAACGGCACCCCACGCCGCGCCAGCCACTCCGTCCGCGGGTCACCGTGATCGGTGCCGGTGAGCACGAAGGCGTCGAGGTCGTACGCCCCGAGCAGGTCGTCGTACGTCGCGATCTCGCGGTCGGTGTCGGTGGCGGTGTAGAGCATGACGCGGTATCCGGCCGCTTCGGCGGCCTCGGTGAGGCCGTGCAGGAACCGGTCGAGCACCGAGCCGTTGATTCCGTCCCGGGTGGGCTCGATGCGGGCCGCGATGAGCCGGGACCGGCCGGTCCGCATCTGGCGGGCGGCCTGGTTGGCCCGGTAGCCCAGCGCGTCGATGGCCTCCTGCACGCGGAGCCGGGTCTCCTCGCGCACGATGTGCGGCGCGTTGAGCACGTTGGACACCGTCTGCCGGCTGACCCGGGCGTGCCGCGCCACCGTCGCGATGGTCACCTTTTCGGCCACTTGATCCCTCTCGCGGTCTTGAACGATCCAATTTGGATACGGCAGGATTGGATCGTTCAAGTTGCTGGAATGTTTCGCACTCTGCACCGCCCGGGGACGGTCTGTCAAGACATCCGCGCCCCGCCGAGAAGGATCTGGAGCCGCATCGTGACCGAACGCCACCTGCAACCCCTGCTGCACGATCTGGTGGGGGTCGCGCTCGCCCCGACCAGCGCGCTGGGGGACGCGGCCGGGCAGATCCGCCCGACCGGGGTCCAGGGCGTGTTCCACGCCGACGCCCGCGTGCTCAGCCGCGCCGAACTGCGCGTCGACGGCCGCGAGCCGGAGGCGCTGGCGCGCGGGGCGGCGGGCCCGCACGGCGCACGGTTCGTCGGCCTCGCCCGCTGGCTGGGCGATCCGGGTCCCGACCCGACGGTACGCGTGGAGCGCACCCGCCACCTGCACCCCGGCGGCCTGACCGAGGAGGTACGGCTCGTCTCCAGCGCGTCGGTGCCGGTGCGGGCCACGATCGACGTCGACCTGGCGTGCGACCTGGCACCGATCGAACTGGTCAAGTCCGGCGGCGCCACCACGCCGGTCGCGGCGGAGGTCGGCGCCACCGGCGGCCTCACCTGGTCCGGCGAGGGCGTCACGGTCCACCTCACCGCCGAGGGCGCCGAGGTGCGCGCCGACCGGGCCGACGCGCCGGCCCTGCGCTGGCCGGTGGAGCTGCCGTCCCGCGGCGCCGTCACCCTGCGCTGGCGGCTCACCGTCACCGACCCACGCGCGGTCGTGGCCACCCCGGCGGTCGAGACGTCCTGGGCCGAGCCGCGCGTCCACGCCGACGACCGCCGGCTGACCCGGCTGCTCGACCGGTCCCTCGCCGACCTGCGTGGGCTGCGCCTCGCCGACCCGGACGCGCCACAGGACGTCTTCCTCGGCGCCGGGGTGCCCTGGTTTCTCACCCTCTTCGGCCGCGACAGCCTCTGGGCCGCGCGGATGATGCTGCCGCTCGGCACCGACCTCGCCGCCGGGACGCTGCGGGTGCTGGCCCGCCGCCAGGGCACCCGCCTCGACCCCGCCACCGGTGAGGCTCCCGGCAAGATCCTGCACGAGCTGCGGCGACTCGAGTTCACGCTGGCCGACGGGGGGCTGCGGCTGCCGCCGGCGTACTACGGCACGGTCGACGCGACCATGCTCTGGGTGTGCCTGCTGCACGACGCGTGGCGTTGGGGACTGCCCGCCGACCAGGTCGCGCCCCTGCTGCCGCACCTGGAGGCGGCGCTGGGCTGGCTCGCCGACCACGCCGACGCCGACGGCGACGGCCTCATCGAGTACGTCGACACCACCGGGCACGGCCTGTCGAACCAGGGCTGGAAGGACTCCGGGGACGCGGTCCGCTTCCGCGACGGCCGGCTCGCGACCGCGCCGATCGTGCTCGCCGAGGTGCAGGGGTACGCGTACGAGGCGGCCGTCGCGGGAGCGGCCCTGCTCGACGCGTTCGGCCGTCCCGGCGCCGACCGCTGGCGCGCGTACGCCGACCGGCTCGCCGAGCGGTTCCGTGCCACGTTCTGGGTGGACGGCCCGTACGGGCCGCAGCCGGCCCTCGCGCTGGACCGGGACAAGCGCCCGGTGGACTCGCTGACCAGCAACATCGGTCACCTGCTCGGCACCGGCCTGCTCACCGCCGGCGAGGAGGCTCAGGTGGCCCGGCTCCTCACCACCGACGCGATGACCGGCGGGTTCGGGCTGCGGACCATGTCCACCGACGACGCCGGGTTCAGCCCGCTGTCGTACCACTGTGGCTCGATCTGGACCCACGACACGGCGATCGTGCTCGCCGGGCTGGCCCGGGCCGGCTTCCGGCAGGCCGCGCTCGGCCTCGCCGACGGCCTGCTCGCGGCCGCCGAGGCCTTCGACTACCGGCTCCCCGAGTTGTACGGCGGCGACGACCGCGACCTGCTCGGGCGTGCCGTGCCCTACCCGGCGGCCTGCCACCCGCAGGCCTGGTCGGCGGCGGCGGCCGTGCTGCTGCTCCAGGCGGCCACCGGCGTCTACCCCGACGTGCCGGCCGGAAGCGTGCACCTCGCCCCGCTGGCCGGCGCCGACCTGGGCGCGGTGTCCGCCGCCGGCCTACGCGTCGGCGGCAGCCCGGTCACCGTCGCGGTCGACCGGACGGGCGCGGCCTCGGTCACCGGCCTGCCGGCGGACTTCCAGCTGACCGGACCGGCCGCCTCCGCGCCGGTCCCCGCTCCCCGCCCGGCGGCCGAGGAGGCCACCTCGGACGTCGGCTGAACCCGACGTCAGGCAGCCGAACCCGACCGCGCGGCCGGGCCCGACGACGCGGCCGGTCCCGACGACGCGGCCGGTCCCGCCGGGGTCGGAGCCCACCGCGGCCCGGCCCGCGCGGCCGGACCGTGCGCGGCCGGACGTGCGCGGCCGGCCGGCGCAGCGGGTTGTCAGGCGGGGTCGACCAGTTCGACGACGATCTCGTCGTCCTCCGTCGCACCGGTCGGGGCGAAACCCAGGCTGCTGTAGAGACGGGCGGCGACGGTGTTGTCCGGGTGGTACGACAGCCGCACCGGGTTTCCGCCGCCCTCCCGGGCCAGCCACTCCGCCAGGGTCACCACCGCGGCACGGCCGACGCCGTGGTCCTGTTCGGCCGCGTCGACCAGCATGCCGCCGATCCACCGCGACCCGTCGTCGTCCACACCCCACATCACGTGGCCGACGACGGTCTCGTCGGCGTACACCGCGAGTGAGGTCCACACGTCGGACCGGTCGGTCAGCAGCAGGTAGCGGGCGGCGAGAGCGGGCACCCAGAGGCGCTGGTCGTCGCGCGGGGCGACGTCCGCCACCGCACGCCAGTTGTCGTCGTCCACCGGGCGCAGGGTGACCCGGCGGCCGAGCCGGTCGTGGACGTGGGAGTCGATCACCCGGGCAGCCTAGAGCGGCCCGGGTGGACTGACGACCGCTTTCAGTCGAGCAGGGCGTCCAGGCCGACCGTGAGGCCCGGTCGGTTGCGCACCTCGCGGACGGCCAGCAGCACGCCCGGCATGAAGGACGCCCGGTCGTACGAGTCGTGCCGGATGGTCAGCGTCTCGCCCGTGGTGCCGAAGAGCACCTCCTGGTGGGCGACCAGGCCGGTGGCGCGGACCGCGTGCACGCGTACGCCGTCGATGTCGGCGCCACGCGCGCCGGCCACCTCGTCCTTGGTGGCGTCCGGCACGGAGCCCAGCCCCGCCGCGGCGCGGGCCTCGGCGATCAGACGGGCGGTGTGCGTGGCGGTGCCGCTCGGGGCGTCGAGCTTGCGCGGGTGGTGCTGCTCGATGATCTCCACCGACTCGAAGTGCCGGGCCGCCCGGGCGGCGAACTGCATCATCAGGACCGCGCCGACGCCGAAGTTGGGGGCGACCACCACGCCCACGCCGGGCTTGCGGGCGAGCCAGCCGCGTACCCGCTCCAGCCGCGCCTCGGTGAAGCCCGTCGTGCCGACCACGGCGCTGATGCCCTGGTCGATGCACCAGTGCAGGTTGTCCATGACGACGTCGGGGGTGGTGAAGTCGACGACCACCTCGGCCCCGGCGTCGGAGGCGTTGAACAGCCAGTCGCCCTGGTCGATCATGGCCACCAGCTCCATGTCGGGCGCCGCGTCCACCGCTCGGCACACCTCGAGACCCATCCGCCCCCGAGCGCCCAGCACGCCGACCCGGATCGGCTCGTCCGCGCTCTTGTCCTGCTCGTCAGTCACGGGGCACAACCTATCCCAATCGGGACGCGGGCACCGCCGGGGTGGGGTGGTCGCTCACGCGGCGAAGTCGGACTCGCCGAACGGGCCGACCACGGCCAGGGACATCGGCCGCCCGAGCAGCTCGGCGGCGAGGTCGTTGACGTCGTCGACGGTGACCGCGTCGACCCGGGCGAGCAGCTCGTCGACGGGCATCAGGTCGCCGTAGAGCAGCTCGCCCTTGGCGAGGCGGCTCATCCGGGAGCCGGTGTCCTCCAGGCCCAGCACGAACGAGCCCTTGCACATGCCCTTGCCACGGGCCACCTCGGCCTCGGTCAGCCCGTCGGCGGCCACCCGCGCCAGCTCGGTGCGGGTCAGGTCCAGCACCTCGTCCACCTTGCCCGGAGCGCAGCCGGCGTAGACGGCGAACAGGCCGCTGTCGGCGTACTGGCTGGCGTAAGAGTAGACCGAGTACGCGAGGCCGCGCTGCTCGCGGATCTCCTGGAACAGCCGGCTCGACATGCCGCCGCCGAGGACGTTGTTGAGGACGCCGAGGGCGAAGCGGCGGTCGTCCAGCCGGTCGATGCCGGGGCAGCCGAGCACGACGTGCGCCTGCTCGGTCTCCTTCGGCTCCACGAGGGTCGTGACGGGCTTCGTGCGTACCGCCGGGGTGGCGGCCCGGAACGGCGCCGGCGACGCCGGGTCGGTGTCCAGCGGAGTGCCGCGCAACGCCTGGCGGACCAGCTTGACCACCGCGGCGTGGTCGAGGTTGCCGGCGGCGGCGATGACGATCCGGGGGGCGGTGTAGTGCCGCCGGTAGAAGCTCTGGATCTGCCGGCGGGTCATCGGGGTGACCGTCTCCTCGGTGCCGGAGATCAGCCGGCCGAGCGGGTGGTCACCGTAGACGGCCCGGGTGAAGAGGTCGTGGACCTCGTCGCCGGGCTCGTCGTCGTGCATGGCGATCTCCTCGAGGATCACACCCCGCTCGGTCTCCACGTCGGCCGGGGTGAGCACCGAGTCGGCGACGAGGTCGCACATCACGTCGATGGCGAGCGGCAGGTCCTCGTCCAGCACCCGCGCGTAGTAGCAGGTGTACTCCTTCGTCGTGAAGGCGTTGGTCTCGCCGCCGACCGCCTCGATCGCCGAGGAGATGTCCAGGGCGTTCCGCTTGTGGGTGCCCTTGAACAGCAGGTGCTCCAGGAAGTGGGCGGCACCGGCCTGCGGGCCGTTCTCGTCCCGCGACCCCACGGACACCCAGATGCCGAACGAGACGCTGCGCATCGTGGGGATCGCCTCGGTGAGCACGCGCAGGCCGCTGGGCAGAACCGTCCGACGGACGGTCCCGCCCAGCGGGTCGTCGCTGAGCGTCCGGGTCACCGCACGGGCGCCGCCGGCGCGGCCCCCGGTCGTGCCCCGGAACGCCGCCACCCCCCGTCGATCCGGCGGAAACGGCGCGCTGGCGGCCCGACTCACGTGGTGCTCCCGGTTCGACGAGGGGTGGGTGGTGCGGTGGTTACCGGTCAGGTGTGCCGGGTGCGACGGCGCGGACGCGAGTCGCCGCCGCCCTCGCCGCCCTCGCCACGGTCACCGCGGTCCGGGCCACGGCTGCCGCGCTCACCGCCGCGGTCGCGGTCACCGCGGTCGCGCGGCCCCCGGTCGCCCCGGTCACGGCCGGCCGGCCGCTCGGCGCCCGCCTCGGCCTCGGCCGGGGCCTCGGCGCCCTCCGGGCGGACCTTGTCCAGGTAGATCTTGCCGCGCTGGTCGATGTCGGCGATCTCCACCTCGACCTTGTCGCCGACGTTGAGGAAGTCCTCGACCTTCTCGACCCGCTTGCCGTCGCCCACCTTCGAGATGTGCAGCAGGCCGTCGCGGCCCGGGAGCAGCGAGATGAAGGCGCCGAACGCGGCCGTCTTCACCACGGTCCCGAGGAACCGGTCGCCGAGCTTCGGCAGCGTCGGGTTGGCGATGGCGTTGATCCGCTCCACCGCCGCCTGGGCCGACGGGCCGTTGGTGGCGCCGACGTAGATCGTGCCGTCGTCCTCGATGGAGATCTCGGCGCCGGTCTCGTCCTGGATGGCGTTGATCGTCTGACCCTTGGGGCCGATCACCATGCCGATCTTGTCGACCGGGATCTTGACGGTGGTGACCCGCGGCGCGTAGTCCGACATCGGGGCCGGGGCCTCGATCGCCCGCTGCATCACGTCGAGGATCGTCTGCCGGGCCTCGTGCGCCTGCTGGAGCGCGGCGGCCAGTACGTCCGACGGGATGCCGTCGAGCTTGGTGTCGAGCTGGAGCGCGGTCACGAAGTCCCGGGTGCCGGCGACCTTGAAGTCCATGTCACCGAACGCGTCCTCGGCGCCGAGGATGTCGGTCAGCGTCACGTACTGCGTCTTGCCGTCGACCTCGTCGGAGATGAGGCCCATGGCGATGCCGGCGACCGGCGCCTTGAGCGGCACACCGGCGCTGAGCAGGCCGAGCGTCGACGCGCAGACCGAGCCCATCGACGTGGAGCCGTTCGAGCCGAGGGCCTCGGAGACCTGCCGGATGGCGTACGGGAACTCCTCGCGCGACGGCAGCACCGGGATCAGCGCCCGCTCGGCGAGCGCGCCGTGGCCGATCTCCCGCCGCTTCGGCGAGCCGACCCGGCCGGTCTCACCGGTCGAGTACGGCGGGAAGTTGTAGTTGTGCATGTAGCGCTTGGACTTCTCCGGGGAGAGCGTGTCCAGCGCCTGCTCCATGCGCAGCATGTTCAGCGTGGTGACGCCCAGGATCTGGGTCTCGCCACGCTCGAACAGCGCCGAGCCGTGCACCCGGGGCAGCACGCCGACCTCGGCGTTCAGCGGGCGGATGTCCCGCGGGCCACGGCCGTCGATGCGGACCTGCTCGCGCAGCACCCGGCTGCGGACCTCGGACTTGGTCAGCGACCGCAGGGCGGCGGAGAGCTCCTTCTCGCGACCCTCGAAGCGCGGGGCGAGCTCGTCCAGCATCCGGGCCTTGATCGCGTCCAGGGCCTCCTCACGCACCGCCTTGCCGGCGATCTGGAGGGCCTCGGCGACGTCGGCGCGGGCGAACTCCGCGACCGCCTCGTACGCGTCGTCCTGGTAGTCGAGGAACACCGGGTACTCGAGGACCGGCTTGGCGGCGACCTCGGCCAGCTCGCTCTGTGCGCGGCACAGCTCGCGGATGGCCGGCTTGGCGGCCTCCAGACCGCTCGCCACGACCTCCTCGGTCGGGGCCGGGGCGCCGTCGGCGACCAGCTTCACGGTGTGCTCGGTGGCCTCCGCCTCGACCATCATGATCGCGACGTCGCCGTCCGGCAGGGCACGGCCGGCGACCACCATGTCGAAGGTGGCCCGGGCCAGCTCCTCGTGGGTCGGGAAGGCGACCCACTGACCGTCGACGTGCGCCATCCGGGTGGCGCCGATCGGCCCGGAGAACGGCAGGCCGGAGAGCTTGGTCGACATCGAGGCGGCGTTGATCGCCACGACGTCGTACGGGTGCTGCGGGTCGAGCGCGAGGACGGTCTCGACGACCTGGACCTCGTTGCGCAGGCCCTTGACGAACGACGGGCGCAGCGGCCGGTCGATCAGGCGGCAGGTGAGGATCGCGTCCTCGCTGGGCCGCCCCTCACGACGGAAGAACGAGCCGGGGATCCGCCCGGCGGCGTACATCCGCTCCTCGACGTCGACGGTCAGCGGGAAGAAGTCGAACTGCTCCTTCGGCTGCTTGCCGGCGGTGGTGGCGGAGAGGACGACCGTCTCGCCCAGCTGGGCGACGACGGAGCCGGCGGCCTGACGGGCCAGCCGACCGGTGGAGAAGGTGACCTCACGGGTGCCGAAGGCCCCGTTGTCGATCACGGCGGTGCGGGACTCGGTGCCGAGGTTACTGCTCTCGGTCATCTGCGGTTGTGCTCCTTCGCGTGAACGGACCCGCGACGCAGAGCTGTTCAGACGGCCGGTCTTCGATCGAAGCGCCCGGGCGGTCGGCGTCGTGCCGTTTGCCCGGGGGCCACTACCGGAGACCGGTACGCTGACCGGCTCCCTGGGTGTCGGGTGGTCGCGCGGTCCTGGTTGTTCGGTGTTCCCGGTGGTGAACCGAAGCGGGGGAGCGGCCTGGTCGGCCACTCCCCCGTCACGTCACCGGCGCAGACCGAGCCGCTCGATGAGCGACCGGTAGCGGTTGATGTCCTTCTTCTGGACGTAGTTGAGCAGCCGACGGCGACGGCCGACCAGCAGCAGCAGCCCGCGGCGGCTGTGGTGGTCGTGCTTGTGCACCTTCAGGTGCTCGGTCAGGTCCGCGATCCGCTTGGTGAGGACCGCGACCTGCACCTCGGGCGAACCGGTGTCGCCCTCGACGGTCGCGTACTCCGCGCGGATCTGGGCCTTGGCTTCCTGGTCGAGCGCCATGTTCTCCCTGTTTCGATGGGTTGTTCGGCGATGTCCGTCGTGTCGGGTCGCGCCGAACGGAGACGGACGGTCCTCGCACCCGCGGCGTCGTGCAGGCACGCGAGGCCCCACGTCGGTCAGCCGACGTCCCCGTCAGCCTACCAGCAACCGGTCGGGCGAGCCGGTCAAGGGCCGCGGGGCGGCTCGGCGGCGTCGACCGGCCGCCGGAGCCCACCGCCGGTGGACGGCCCGCACCTCCCGTCGCCCGGGGCCCGCGCGGGCGGCCTCAGGCCAGCGCCCGCCGGGTCCGCTCGACGTCCTCGGTGATCTGGGCCACCAGCGGCTCGACCGAGTCGTACCGGACCTGCCCCCGCAGGTGCGCCACGAAGTCCAGGGCCAGCCGCTCGCCGTACAGGTCGCCGTCGAAGTCGAGCACGTACGCCTCGACCCGCCGCTCCCGCCCGGAGAAGGTCGGATTGGTGCCGACCGACACGGCGGCCATCAGCGGCTCCCGGTGCCCCCGCCGCACCAGGCGGGCGGCGTACACGCCGTCGGCGGGGACCGCGGCGTACCGGTGACAGAGCAGGTTGGCCGTGGGGAAGCCGAGCTCACGGCCACGCTGGTCGCCGCGCACCACCACCCCTTCGAGCCGGTGCGGCCGGCCCAGCGCGGCAGCGGCGGTGACCACGTCCCCGGCGTCGACGCACGAGCGGATGTACGTGGAGGAGAAGACGGTGCCCGCCTCCGACACCAGCGGCGCCCCCTCGACGGCGAAGCCGAAGGTCCGCCCGAGCCGTTCCAGCAGCGCCACGTCACCGGCGGCCCGGTGCCCGAACCGGAAGTTGGCACCCACCACGACCCGGGTGGCGTGCAGGTGCTCGACCAGCACGTCGTGAACGAACGCCTCGGCCGGCAGCCGGGAGAACTCCGGTGTGAACGGCACCACGCAGAGGACGTCCACGCCGAGCGCCTCGATCAGCTCGGCCTTGCGGGCCGGCTCGGTGAGCACCGCCGGGTGCGAGCCCGGCCGCACCACCTCCGCCGGGTGCGGGTCGAAGGTGACCACCACCGACTTGATGCCCAGCTCCCGGGCCCGCGCCACGGCGTGACCGATGGTCGCCTGGTGCCCCTTGTGCACGCCGTCGAAGACGCCGATCGTGACGACCGACCGCCCCCAGCCACCGGGCGCCGCGTCGTACCCCCGCCACCGCTGCATACCGCTCCTCCCCTGCCGCTGGCCGACCGTCGCCTGTCAGGCCGGGGCCAGCACGATCTCCGCGCGGGCCTGACCGTCCCGCTCGCTGACGATAGCGATCAACCCCCCGGCCGGGCCGAAGACCGCGTACGGGCCGGCGATCCCGACCGGCTGCAGCGGGCCGCCGTGCGACAGCACCCGCTGCTCGTCGGCGGTGGCGTCCCGACGCGGGAAGAACCGGTCGGCCGCGGCGGCGAGCGGCAGGTTGACCACGTCGGGGGCGCGCTGCTCCAGCTCGTCGAGGGTGGCCGCCTCGGCCAGGGTGAAACCACCGACCGCGGTACGCCGCAGCGCGGTCAGGTGCCCGCCGACCCCCAACGCCAGCCCCACGTCCCGGGCGATCGCCCGGATGTACGTGCCGGACGAGCAGGTGACGTCGACGTCCACGTCCACCACGTCGGGCTGGTCCCGGCGGACCGCGAGGACGTCCAGCCGGGAGATGGTGACCCGGCGGGCCGGAAGCTCGACGCTCTCCCCCTCTCGTACCCGCTTGTACGCCCGCTGTCCGTCGATCTTGATGGCGCTGACCGCGCTGGGCACCTGGTCGATCTCACCGGTGAGCGCCGCGAGGGCGGCCCGGACCGCGTCGTCGGTCACCCGCCCGGCCGGGGTGGTCGCGATCACGTCGCCCTCGGCGTCGTCGGTGACCGTCGCCTGGCCGAGGCGGATCGTGGCGGTGTAGCTCTTGCCGGCCCCGATCACGTACGTCAGCAGCCGGGTGGCCCGACCGACGCCGATCACCAGCACGCCGGTGGCCATCGGGTCGAGGGTGCCGCCGTGCCCGACGCGTCGCGTCCGGGCCAGTCGCCGTACGCGCGCCACCACGTCGTGCGACGTCATGCCACCGGGCTTGTCGACCACGATCAGTCCGTCTGCGCTCACGACCGCCAAGCCTGCCAGATGGGCCGGTGCGCCCCGGCGACGGGACGCCGGGCCGAAAACGGGAATGTGTTGTTCGCCTCTTCCTGCCACGATGTCCGGTAGTGACGCCGGCCGGCAGTCCGGCGTCCGGACCACGGGGAGATTCGATGGGCACTCCGAACGACAGCCGGACCGGTCCCACCGCCGACGACCGGCGCCTGCTCCGCACACCGCAGCAGCCCTCCTCCTTGCCGGAGTGGATGCTCAACCCGCCGCCTCCGCGCCGCACCGTCGGTGACCGGTTGGCCGGCGCCGCCCTCGCACTGCCGGGCGCCGCCGCGCTCCGCCGGCGGTGGTGGGCGTGGCAGGGCCGGCGCCGGCTACACGAGCGCTACCCGAACGCGGTCAAGGTGACCGCGTTCTTCCTCTGCTTCGCGGCGGCGCTGGCTCTGGTGCTGGCCGCCAACGCCCTCTTCGGGATGGTGTGACGCACAGCCGGTCGGGATGCGCGGCGCGGGCCGGCGGGTGTGCCCCGGTCAGGCCCGGACCGCGCCGACCACCGCCCAGCCGCCGGAGCGCAGCCGGAGCAGCAGGGCGACCAGCCGGAGCACCACGAAGAGGGTGAGCCCGGCCCAGATGCCACCGAGCCCGAGGTCGAGCCCGTACGCCAGCCAGATCGCCGGCAGGAAGCCGCCGAGCGCCGCCACGATCGTCAGGTTGCGCAGGTAACGGACGTCCCCGGCGCCGATCAGCACCCCGTCGAGGGCGAAGACGACGCCGGCGAGCGGCTGCATCGCCACGAACCACGGCCAGGCCACCATCGCCTGGTCGCGTACCTGCGGATCGGAGCTGAACCACCCGGGGACCACGCCGGCGCCGGCGGCGATGAGCGCGGCGAACGCCACGCCGCAGACCCCGCCGAGCAGAGCGATCCGGCGGGCCAGGCCGCGCGCCCCGGCGGCGTCGCCGGCGCCCAGCGCCGCGCCGACCAGCGCCTGGGCGGCGATGGCGAGCGCGTCGAGCACCAGCGCCGTGAAGAACCACAGTTGCAGGGCGATCTGGTGGGCCCCGACGGCGGCCGCGCCGAAGCGGGCGGCCACCGCGGTCGCGGACAGGAAGCTCGCCTGGAAGGCAAGACCGCGGATCAGCAGGTCACGGCTGAGCACGAGTTGCTGGGCGATCATCCGTGGGCGCGGGTTCAGGGACACCCGTTCGGCGACCAGCGCGCCGACGAAGAGCGCACCGGAGATCGTCTGCGCGATCACGTTGGCCACCGCCGAGCCGACCAGGCCGAGCCCGGCCGGGTAGACCAGCAGCGGGCAGAGCAGCGCGGAGAGCAGGTTCGGCCCGAGCACGAACCACAGCGGACGGCGGGTGTCCTGGATGCCGCGCAGCCAGCCGTTGCCGGCGGCGGCGAGCAGCAGGCCTGGAGCGCCGAGCGCCGCGACGCGCAGCCACTGGGCCGCGGCGTCGGCCACGTCGCCGTCGGCCCCGGCGAGGGTACGCGTGAGCGCTCCGCCGCCCAACTGCATGCCGACCGCGACCGCGACGCCCACCCCGAGGGCGAGCCAGGACGCCTGGACGCCCTCCGCCACGGCGGCGCCCCGGTCACCGGCACCGAACCGGCGGGCGGACCGGCCGGTGGTGCCGTACGCGACGACCGTGCCGAGCCAGGCGATGAGGGTGAGGACGGTGCCGCCGACGGCCAGCGCGGCGAGCGGAACCCGGCCCAGGTGCCCCACGACGGCGGTGTCGACCAGGACGTAGAGGGGCTCGGCGGCCAGCACGACGAGTGCGGGCAGGGCGAGCGCCGCGATCCGTCGGGGCGACGCTGTCTCGGGGGCGGTGGCGACCGGCTGGCTCATCGCCGCCGATCCTGACACGTGCGAGGTAAGGGCTGCAACCTCGTACGTCACTTACCGGGCGGTCCTCCCGTCCCGGCTGGTCGATGCCCGGCACACCGGCGTGGGACGCCGCCGGGCATCAACCGATCCGCGCCGGCGTCACTGACGGGTGTCCATCGAGGTCTGCAGGGCGCGGCGCATCTGCTCGCGGGCCTCGTCCGTGGTCTCGGGCTTGGGCTTGTTCGGCATGAGTGGTGATCCCTTCCAGGGCGCGAGCCACCGGCACGACGGTGGAACTCACGGGCGGTCTGTGCGCCCTCAGCACATCCGGGGTCACCGGAGCGGCTGCTGGGGCAGCGAGCCCGGGTCGATCGGACCCTGGAGGGAGGCGGCGCCGGGTGCGGCACCACCGCCCACGACCAGCGCCGTCGCACGGCGCCGGTCAATTCCCAAGCTATCGTTCAGGTCCACATGCTGCGCGGTGTTCCCGGAATCTGGACAACGGTGACGGTACGCCGACGGCCTCTTCAGCGGGCCAGGAAGTGCCAGCCGAGCCACCACCAGAAGCCGAAGACGCCGATCCGGCCGACCGGCACCGACCCCACCTCGTAGCGCATCACGTACGCGCAGAGCTCGCCGAGGGTGGGGATCCGGGACCCCTCGCGCCGGGCGGCCCACTCGACGACGGCGAAGAGAGCCAACGAGACCAGGAAACCGCCGATGGCCAGCGCCCGCATCATCGCCGCACCAGCCCCCAGAACGCCGACAGCCAGGCCAGCCAGGTCGCGGAGCGGACCAGTCGGTCCTCCAGCAGCGGATCGGCCAGGCGGGAGAAGGTGGGGAAGTCGTCGCCGGCGGCGGCCACGAAGGTCGCCCCCTCGAACACCACGAACACCACGACCGGCAGCGTCCACCACACCGCACCCGAATCCAGCCGGTGCGGCGCGGGCCGCCGGGGCACCCGGTTGCTCAGGCCGAGCCAGATCAGCACCCCACCGGTGCCGAGCGTCCAGAGGTTGGCCTCGACCGAGAAGGACGGGAACCGGCCACCGACGAGCGACAGGCAGACGAGCACCGGCACGGCGACGGCGGGACGGTCCCAGGCGCGAGGCGCCTCGACGGTGAGGTCGTGGGGCTGCTCCATCCCGCAATTCTGCCCACCGTCACCGACGGCGGAAAGACGGACACTCCCCGGAGCCGACCCTGATCTTTCCGGGTCGAGCCCCGCACCGGCGTCGGGCCGGCGGCCCCGGCGACCCACATTCAGCGGCGGACGTCGATCAGCGCCGCGTCCAGTTGGTCGCGGATGGCGTCGACCACCTGCTCGGCGTCGCCCCGCCCGGTGAAGCCGGCCGCGAAGCGGTGCCCGCCACCACCCAGCGCCACCGCCACCCGGCTGACGTCCACCGCACCCTTGCTACGCAGCGACACCGCCCACTCCCCGGGCGCGATCTGCTTCACCACGCAGCTCACGTCGGCCTCCGCGGTGCACCGTACGGAGTCGATGAGCGCCTCCAGCACGTACGGCCGCTGCCCGTGCCGCGCCAGGTCGTCCAGGGTCGCGTACGTCCAGACCAGACCCCGGCCGCCCGCCGCCGCGGGCTCCAGTCGCGCCCGGCCCAGCACCTCGCCGAAGAGCCGGACCGCGCCGAACGGCCGGGTGTCGAAGATCCGGCGGGAGATGTCGCCCGGCCGGATGCCGGTGGCGAGCAGCCGGGCCGCGAGTCGGTGCACCGCCGGGGTGGTGGCCTCGAACCGGAACGAGCCGGTGTCGGTGGTCAGCGCCACGTACAGGCACTCCGCGATCCCCGCGTCGAGCGGCACCCCGAGACGGGTCAGCAGCTCGTCGACGACCACCGAGGTCGCCGCCGCGCCCGGCTCCACCAGGTTGACCCCGCCGAACCGGGTGTTGGACGCGTGGTGGTCGAGCACCAGGGCGGTGCCGGCGGTGGCCAGCCGGTCGACGAGGTCGCCCAGGCGGGATTCGCTCGCCGCGTCGAAGCAGACCACCAGGTCCGGATCCGGGTACGCCTCCGCCGCCGGCACCAGCAGCTCCTCGCCCGGCAACCCACGGAGCGTCTCGGGCACCTCGAACGGGCCGGGAAAGGTGGCCTGCAACCGCCCGACGCCGAGCCGCCGCAGGGCGAGGCCGAAGCCGAGCATGCTGCCGAGCGCGTCGCCGTCGGGGTTGACGTGGCAGATCAGCAGCACCCGCCCGTCCGCCGGCACGGCGCGTACGGCGGCGACGGCGGCCGCCCACTCGGCCTCGACCGGCCCGGCCGCCGCCGGGGCGGCCCCGGTGGACGTCTCGACGGCGCCGTCGGGCACCACGTCGGTCAGCGCGCCGCCGGACGGATCGGTCACCGCCGGTCCCCGCTCCGCGGCTCGTCAGCGTCCTCGGTCTCCTCGGTGTCCTCGTTCGCCTCGTCCTCCAGCCGGTACGGCTGGGCCTCGCCCGCGTACTCGGCCCTGGCGGCGAGGCGCTGCACCTCGGCGTCCGCGTGGCGGGCCTGGGCGAGCAGGTCGTCGATGTGCTTGACCTGGTCCTGCACGTCGTCGAGGACGAAGGTCAGCGTCGGCGAGTGGCGGAGCCCGAGGGCCTTGCCCACCGTGCTGCGGAGCATGCCCTTGGCGCTCTCCAGCGCCGCCGCCGTGCCCGACTGGGCCGCCGCGTCGCCGAGCACCGTGTAGAAGACCGTGGCGTCCCGCAGGTCGGCGGTGATCCGGGCGTCGGTGATGGTGATCATGCCGAGCCGCGGGTCCTTGATTTGGCTGCGTACCACCGACGCGACCAGTTCACGCACCCGCTCCGCGTGCCGGCGTACCTTGGCCGGATCCGACATCTCGCCACCTCCACGGCGTCCCGCTCCCGGCCGCCGCCGGGGGACGCGGAACGTCACCCGGGCCGGCCGGCCAACACCTCGAACACTACCCGCGCCGCCACCGCGGCCGTGCGCCGCCGCCGGTGGTACCGGACACCCGGTGACGGACGGTCTCAGTCGTCCTCACCGTGCAGCCGTCGGCGCACGGACAGCAGCTCGGCCTCCGGCCGGGCGGCCACCAGGCGCTCGCACGAATCCAGCACCTCGCGCACGTGGGCCGGCTCGGCCGCCACCACGGCCACCCCGATCAGCGCCCGACCGTGCAGGTCGAGCGCTCCCACCTCGGCGGCCGACACCTCGAAGCGGCGCAACGCCGCCACGATCGGCCGTACGTAGGACCTCTTGGCCTTGAGCGACCGGGAGTCGCCCGGCAGCAGCAGGTCGAAAACCGCGGTTCCGGTGAACATCGCCTCGGACGATACCCGGACACACCCACACATGATCAAGGGGTTTACGCCTTTCGGCGTAAACCCCTTGATCAGTGTCTCAGCGGATCAGGCGCGTGCCTTCTCCCGCATCTCGAAGGTCTCGATCACGTCGCCGACCTGGACGTTGTTGTAACCGGCCAGGGTCAGACCGCACTCGAAGCCCTCGCGCACCTCGGTCGCGTCGTCCTTGAACCGCTTGAGCGAGCTGATGGTGAGGTTGTCCGCCACCACCGTGCCGTCGCGCAGGAGACGGGCCTTGGCGTTGCGCCGGATGAGGCCCGACCGGACGATACAACCGGAGATGTTGCCGATCTTGGACGAGCGGAAGACCTCGCGGACCTCCGCGGCGCCGAGCTCGACCTCCTCGTACTCCGGCTTGAGCAGGCCCTTGAGCGCCGCCTCGATCTCCTCGATGGCCTGGTAGATGACGGTGTAGTACCGGATCTCCACGCCCTCGCGGTCGGCCATCTCACGGACCTTGTTGGCAGCCCGCACGTTGAAGCCGATGATCGTGACCGCCTCGGACGAGGCGCTCGCCAGCATGACGTCGCTCTCGGTGATCGCACCGACGCCCCGGTGGATGATCCTGAGCTGGACCTCCTCGGGAATGTCGAGGGCGAACAGGGCGTCCTCGAGGGCCTCCACCGAACCGGAGACGTCGCCCTTGAGCACCAGGTTGAGCGAGGTCTTCTCGCCCTCCTTGAGCTGCTCCATGAGCGTCTCGAGGGTGGCCCGGCCACGGGAGTTGGCGAATGCCGCCGCCCGCCGCCGCGCCTGGCGCTGCTCGGCGATCTGCCGCACGGTGCGGTCGTCCTCGGCGGCCAGGAACGTGTCGCCCGCCCCCGGCACCGCGGTCAGACCCAGCACCAGCACCGGACGGGACGGACCCGCCTCGGAGACCTGGTTGCCGTTCTCGTCGAGCATCGCACGGACCCGGCCGTGCGCCCCGCCGGCGACGATCGAGTCGCCCGCCCGCAGGGTGCCCTTCTGCACCAGCACCGTCGCCACCGCACCGCGGCCCTTGTCCAGGTGCGCCTCGATCGCCACACCCTGCGCCGGCCCGTCGATCGGAGCGGTCAGCTCCAGCGACGCGTCGGCGGTCAGCAGGACGGCCTCGAGCAGATCCTCGATGCCGATGCCCGGCTTGGCGGCCACGTTGACGAACATGGTGTCGCCGCCGTACTCCTCGGCGACCAGGCCGTACTCGGTCAGCTGCTGGCGGACCTTGTCCGGGTTGGCCTCCGGCTTGTCGACCTTGTTGACCGCGACCACGATCGGCACGTCCGCCGCCTTGGCGTGGTTCAACGCCTCGATGGTCTGCGGCATGACGCCGTCGTCGGCCGCCACCACCAGCACCACGATGTCCGTGACCTGGGCACCACGGGCACGCATGGCGGTGAACGCCTCGTGACCCGGGGTGTCGATGAAGGTCACCGCCCGGTCCTCGCCCTCGTGCGGGACGTGGACCTGGTACGCGCCGATGTGCTGGGTGATGCCACCCGCCTCGCCGGCCACCACGTTCGCCTTGCGGATCGCGTCGAGCAGCTTGGTCTTACCGTGGTCGACGTGACCCATGACGGTCACCACCGGCGCACGGCTGACCAGGCGGTCCTCCGCCACCTCGGCGTCGAGGTCGATGTTGAACTGCGCGAGCAGCTCGCGATCCTCGTCCTCCGGGCTGACGATCTGCACGTTGAAGCCGAGGTGCTCACCCAGCAGCAGCAGGGTGTCGTCGGAGCAGGACTGGGTCGCCGTGACCATCTCGCCCAGGTTGAACATCTCCTGGACCAGCGAACCCGGGTTGGCGTTGATCTTGTCGGCGAAGTCCGAGAGCGAGGCGCCACGGGACAGCCGGACGACCTGACCCTGACCCCGGGGAGCACCCGAGCTCATGGTCGGGGCCGACAGGTTGTCGAACTCCTGTCTGCGCTGCTTCTTGGACTTGCGACCACGGGTCGGCTTGCCACCCGGACGCCCGAAGGCACCCGCGGCGCCACCGCCGCGACCGCGACCGCCACCACCCGGACGACCGGCGCCACCAGCCGGGGCACCCGGGCGGAAACCGCCGCCGGCACCGCCGCCACCACCACCACCGGGACCGCCACGGTAGCCACCGCCACCGCCACCGGGACCGCCGCGGTAGCCACCGCCACCGCCGCCGCCACCGGGACCGCCGCGGAAGCCACCGCCACCGCCGCCGGGACGACCTGCGCCGCCACCGGGGCCGCCACGACCGCCACCGGGACCGCCGGGGCGACCGGTCGCGGGACGCTGGCTCGGCATCGACGCCGGGCTGGGCCGCGGCGGCATGGACGCCGGGCTGGGCCGCGGCGGCATCGACGCCGGGCTCGGGCGGGGACCGCCCGCACCGGCGGCCGGCGGGCGCTGCTGCTGACCGCCCTGGATGCCGAACGGGTTGTTACCGGCGCCACGCGCCGGCGGACGGCCGCCCGGCCGACCACCGGGGCCCGGGGTGGGGCCACCGGGACGACCGGCGGCCGGGGTGCCCGGCCGGGGCGGCATGCCGCCCGGACCCGGACGCGGGCCGGGACGCGGGCCACCCTCCGTCGGCGGTTCCCGACGGACGTTCTCCCGCTGCTGCTGCCGGGCAGCCTGCGCGGCCTTGACCGCGGCCTCCTGCTCGGCCTTCAGTGCGGCGGCACGCGCCTCGGCGGCCGCCACCTCGATGTCGTGGGCGCTCGCCGGCTTCGCAACCGGCGCCGCCGGCTGCGGCGGGCCCGGAACCGGCCCCTTGGGCTTCGGCCCGGGGGTCGGTGCACCCGGCCGCCGGGGCGGCATCGGCTTGGCCGAGACGCGGGGCGCGCCCGGGGCCGGCGACGGGGTCGGGGTCGACGCCGGAGCCGTCGGAGCGGCCGCCTGCGGGGCGGCCGGCGCCGGGGCACCGCCGTTGTTGACGAATGCGCCACGCAGCCGTCGGGCGACGGGCGCCTCGACGGTGCTGGACGCGGACTTCACGAACTCGCCCATCTCCTTGAGCTTGGCGAGAACGGTCTTGCTTTCGACCCCGAGCTCCTTGGCAAGCTCGTGTACGCGGGCCTTTCCTGCCACTGCACTCCTCACTCCGAGGTCGTGCGGGCAGCACCCGCAGCGACCTCACTCGTGCACTTGAAGCCTGGTCATTTCTGCGACTTCATCGTGTGCTCATGTCGGTCGTCCTACCTTGCTAGCGACCCGCGCCCGGTCGGGTTGACCGGACGTCGTGGTTGGCGCATCGAGGTGCGCCGCGAGCTCACCGTGGTCGAGGACCCCGGTGACGCGCAGCGCCCGCCCGAAGGCGCGACGCCGCACCGCCTGCGCGAAGCAGGCCGGATCCGGGTGCAAGTGCGCCCCCCGACCCGGCAACCTGCGGGCCGGATCGGGCCGAAGGCTGTGTCCAGCCCCGTCACCGATCGCGACGATCCGCAGCAGTTCACCGGCCGGCGCACGTCGCCGGCAACCCACACAGGTGCGCTCCGGCTGCGCGCGTCGTGCCACCGGGGAAAGTCTACCCCTAGCTTCCGGAGATCGCGCCGCCCGGCTCCGGGACGTGATCGGCACCCCCGCCCCCGGCCGGGCCGGTCGGCTCGGCGTCGGACCGGATGTCGATCCGCCAACCGGTCAACCGGGCCGCAAGCCGGGCATTCTGCCCCTCCCGGCCGATGGCGAGCGACAGCTGGAAGTCCGGCACGGTCACCCGGGCCGTGCGGGTGGCCAGGTCCACCACGTCCACCCGCAGCGCCTTGGCCGGCGACAACGCGTTGCCGACGAAGGTCGCCGGGTCGTCCGACCAGTCGATGATGTCGATCTTCTCACCGTGCAGTTCGCTCATGACGGCCCGCACCCGCTGCCCCATCGGCCCGATGCACGCCCCCTTGGCGTTCACACCGGGCGCGGTGGAGCGGACGGCGATCTTCGTACGGTGACCTGCCTCACGGGCGATCGCGCTGATCTCGACCGTCCCGTCGGCGATCTCCGGCACCTCCAGGGCGAAGAGCTTCTTCACCAGCGCCGGGTGCGACCGGGACAACGTGATCTGCGGGCCGCGCATTCCCTTGGCCACGTGCACCACCACGCAGCGGATCCGCTCGCCGTGCGCGTACCGCTCGCCGGGCACCTGCTCCGACTGGGGCAGGACGCCCTCCAGCTTGCCCAGGTCGACGGTGACGATGCCCTTCTCGGCGCGCGCCTCGTGCGCCTGGACGACACCGGTGACCAGGTCGCCGTCGCGGCCCACGTACTCGCCGAAGTGGGCCTCGTCGGTGGCCTCCCGCAGCCGCTGGAGGATCACCTGCTTGGCCGTCATGGCCGCGATCCGGCCGAAGTCGTGCGGGGTGTCGTCCCACTCCCGCACCACGCTGCCCTCGGAGTCCACCTCCTGCGCGTACACCAGGGCCGCGCCGGTCTTGCGGTCGATCTCCACCCGCGCGTGCGGCTCCGCACCCTCGGTGTGCCGGTACGCCGTCAGCAGCGCGGTCTCGATCGCCGCGAGGATCGTGTCGAACGGGATCTCCCGCTCGCGCTCCAGTGCGCGCAGCGCCGCGAGGTCGATGTTCACCTCTCCTCGTCCTCCACATCGTCGTCGTCGAAGTCGTCGGTGTCGCCGGCTCCGCCGGCCTGGTCCGTGCCGTCGAACTCGTCCGCTTCGTCGATCTCGTCGAGGCGGGTGAACTCGACCTGCACCCGCCCGGGGCCCAGGTCGGCGTACGTCCATTCGGCGCGACCGGCGTCGGTCTCCAGGACCACCCGCTCGTCGTCGGCCTCGACCACCCGCCCGGTGACCTGGCGGTCGCCGGCGGTCTCGCCGCCGCGCACAGTCACCTTGACGAGCCGGCCGGTGTTGCGCCGCCAGTGCCGGGGAAGGGTGAGCGGCCGGTCCACGCCGGGCGAGCTGACCTCCAGCTGGTACTCCCCGGCCACGATGTCCCCGCCCGCCTCCTCGGCGGCGTCCAGCGCGGCGGAGACGGCCCGCGAGACGTCCGCGACGGCGTCCAGGTTGATCCCACCGTCGGCGTCCACGATCACCCGCACCACGTGCCGCCGGCCGGCCCGGGACACCGACAGGTCCTCCAGGTCGTACCCGGCGTCGGTGACGACCGGCTCGATGACCTCGCGCAGGCGTGCGCGCCGCGCGGCGAGGTCGCCGCCGCGGGCCACGCGGTCGGTGCCCCGCGTGCCGGCCGGGTGCCGCGGTCGCCCCGTCGGCCCGGTCGGCCGGGTGGCACGGCCACGCTGCGTCATCTGCGCCCCTTCTGCTGGTCGCGGTGCCCGGTCCGGTCGCCACGACGGTACGCCACCGGGGCGGACGCGCCGGTGGTTGCGCAGAGCGTAACGCGCCTTCCGCGTACCGGCCCGGCCGGCGCACCGAGGCCGATGGCCACCGGGCCGGTCAGGATGGTGTTGACTTGTCCGGTGGCGACGGGCAGAACGACAGAGCGCGACGGGACAACCCGGCATTCCCGGCGAAACGTGATACGGGCGGGCGCCCTCCTGGCGCTCGGTGCTGCCGTGGCACCGCTCACCGGCTGTGATCCATTCGACCGCGACGCGGAACCGGCCCCGGGGCCCGACCCGCTCGCACCGCTCGTCGACGAGGCGCTCGCACTCGCCGCGGCGTACCGGGAGGCGGCCGCCGCGCACCCCACGCTGGCCGGGCGGCTGACGCCGATCGCCGAGGCGCACGCCGCCCACGCGGCGGAGCTGGCCCGGGTCGCCCGGGTGGCCCTGCGGTCGGCCACCGCCACCGCGCCGCCCGGCGCCCCGGCGGCCGACCCCGACACCGCGCTCGCCGCGCTGCGCGAACGCGAGACGACAGCCCGGCAGACGGCGACCCGCGCGTGTGCGGAGGCACCGGCCGAACGGGCCGCGCTGCTCGCGTCCGTCACCGCCGCCCGCGCCACGCATCTGGAGGTACTCCGGTGACCGCACCGACCCCCACCGCCGGGCCCTCCGCCGCGCTCGGTGCCGCGCTCACCGCCGAGTACGCCGCCATCTGGGCCTACGGTCCGATCGGGGTACGCCTCACCGGCGCCGCCCGGAAGGCGGCGCGGGACGCGGAGGCGGCGCACCGGCGGCGCCGCGACGACCTCGTGCTCAAGCTCAGCACCGGCGGCGGGACCGTCCCGCCAGACCGGGCCGGCTACGCCCTGCCGTTCCCGGTGACCGACCCGGCGAGTGCGCTCCGGCTCGCCGTCGAGGTGGAGGAACGGACGGGGGCGTTCTGGCGGGCGGCGGTGGCCGCCACCACCGGCGCCGATCGGGACCGCGCGCTCGCCGCGCTGGTCGACTGCGCCGTACGGGCCACCCGCTGGCGCCGGACCGCCGGGATCACACCGCTGACCGTGCCGTTTCCGGGCCGTCCCGCCTGACAGGTCCGCCACAGGTGGTGGCCACGGCCGGCGCTCCGGTTGCCGCTGACATACCAGGTATGCATACTCCGGAACCATGTCCATCCGTCACGGGCTGCTCGCCCTGCTCGAACGCGGTCAGATGTACGGCTACCAGCTGCGCTCGGCGTTCGAGGAGTCGACCGGGTCCACCTGGCCGCTGAACATCGGACAGGTCTACACCACGCTCTCCCGGTTGGAACGGGACGGGCTGGTGCGGTCGCTGCCGGAGAGCGAGGCCGGGCAGCGCCCGTACGAGATCACCGACGCGGGACGGGCGGACCTGGCGCTCTGGTTCGCCACCCCGATCAGCCGGGCCGACCGGCCCCGCGACGAGCTCGCCATCAAGCTCGCCCTCGCGCTCACCACGCCCGGCGTCGACGTGCGGTCGGTGGTGCAGACCCAGCGCGCCGCCACCATACGGACCCTCCAGGAACTGACCCGGCTCAAGTACGCGAGCGACCGGCCGGAGGACCTGCCCTGGCGTCTGGTGCTGGACGCGATGGTCTTCCAGGCCGAGGCCGAGGTCCGCTGGCTGGACCACTGCGAGAGCAGTCTGGTGCGGCACCGGCCGGCGGCACCGGCGGCCGGGCACGACCCCGCCGCCGAGGCGGTGGAGCGGACCGACGAGAGGGCCCGGCGGTGAGCCCGGCGGGGGACGAGGCGCGCGTCCCCGTGCTCGACGTCCGCGACGTGCACCGCACCCACGGCAGCGGCCCGGCCGCCGTCCACGCTCTGCGGGGGGTGAGCCTCACCGTCCACGCCGGGGAACTCGTCGCGGTGATGGGGCCGTCCGGGTCGGGCAAGTCCACGCTGCTCGCCCTCGCCGGTGGGCTGGACGGCCCGACCGCCGGGGACGTCCACGTCGAGGGTCAGCGGCTCGGCGGGCTTGATCGGCGGCGCCTGGCCCAGCTGCGGCGGCGCCGCATCGGCTACATCTTCCAGGACCTCAACCTGCTCGGCAGCCTGACCGCCGTCGAGAACGTCGCGCTCCCCCTGGAACTCGACGGCGCCGGCGTGCGACGGGCCCGCCGGCTCGCGCTGGACGCGCTCGCCGAGGTGGGCCTGCCGGAGCTGGGCGACCGCTTCCCGGACCAGCTCTCCGGCGGGCAGCAGCAGCGGGTGGCCATCGCCCGGGCGCTCGTCGGCGAACGACGGCTCGTCCTGGCCGACGAGCCGACCGGCGCGCTGGACTCGCAGACCGGCGAGGCGGTGCTGCACCTGCTGCGCCGCCGGGTCGACGCGGGAGCGGCGGGGGTGCTGGTCACTCACGAGGCGCGGCACGCCGCCTGGGCGGACCGGGTGGTGTTCCTGCGCGACGGGGTGATGGTCGACTCGACGGCGCCGCTGGGTGACGTCGAGCAGCTGCTGACCGGCAGCGGCCGGTGAGCCGCGGTCGGCGCGGCGCGCGGCTCGTCGCGGCGGCCGGCTCGTGGTGGGTCGCGCTACGGATCGCCCGGCGGGAGGCGCGCCGCGCCCGGGGCCGGACCGCGCTGGTGCTCGCGATGATCGCGCTGCCCGTGCTGGTCCTCTCCTTCGCGGCGACGACCTGGGACATGTCCAATTTGACCCGGCCCGAACGCGCCGCGCGCCAGCTCGGCGCCGCGGACGCCGAGCTGCTACCGGTGGCCCGTAACCCGGTCACGCAGGCTCCGTGGGGCGACGGGTGGGGGCAGCGTGGCGACGACCTCGTCCCACCCGGTCGGGTCACCGCGGAGCAGGTCACCGGCCTGCTCCCACCCGGTGCGCGCGTCCTGCCCATCCTGCGGTGGGCGTTCTTCGAGGCCCGGGTGGGGGACCGCGTCGAGGACGGCGTCTCCGGCCGGGTCGTCGACCTCACCGATCCGCTCGGGCGCGGCCTGGCCCGCGTCCACGCCGGCCGCGCGCCGGCCGTCCCCGGCGAGATCGCGGCCAACCCGGCCGCCCTCCGGCGGCTCGACACCCGCCTCGGCGGGACGGTCACCTCCGCGGACGGCCGTCGCACCTGGACGGTGGTCGGCGTGGTCGAGTTCCCCGACCAGCTGAGCCCCCTGGTCGTACTGCCCCCCGGTCCGCAGGTCGACGAGGAGGCCACCTGGCTGGTGGACCTGCCGGGCGCCGTCGGCGAGGACCTGATCCGCCGGCTGAACGAGCACGGGTACGTGGTACAGGCCCGCGTTCCCGGGCCACCGACGGAGGACGGCCGCACCCCGGGCGGGATCTCCCGGATCGCGTCGGTGGACGTGGCGGACGCGAGCGGGATCGTGCTGGTCGGCGGGCTCGCCCTGCTCGAGGTCGTACTCCTGGTCGGGCCCGCCTTCGCGGTCGGCGTCCGGCGGCGTCGGCGGGACCTTGCGCTGGTCGCGGTGGCCGGCGGTGACGACGCACACCTGCGCCGCATCGTCCTCGCGGACGGGATCGTGCTCGGAGCCGTCGGGGCCGGCGGCGGCCTGGCCCTCGGCGTCGCCGCGGCCGTCGCCGCCCGACCGCTGGTGGAGGAGTACGTCTTCGGGGAACGCTTCGGCGGTTACCGCACCCCACCCGCGCTGCTGCTGGCCATCGCCGCGGTCGCCGTGCTGGCCGGGGTGCTCGCCGCGCTGGTGCCGGCCTGGACGGCCGCCCGGCAGGACGTGGTGGCCGGGCTCGCCGGCCGGCGTACGCCACCGGCGTACCGGCGCCGGTGGCTGATCGCGGGGGTGACGCTCACCGCCGCCGGGGCGGTGCTCGCCGCCACCGGAGCGGTCGTGTGGACTCACCCGACCGTGATCCTCGCCGGTCTGGTCCTCGGCGAGCTGGGGCTGGTCCTCGCCACGCCGACGCTGGTCGGGCTGCTCGCCCGCGTCGGCCGCGTCCTGCCGCTGGCACCGCGGATCGCCCTGCGGGACGCCAGCCGCAACCGGTCGTCGGCCGCCCCGGCGATCTCGGCGGTGATGGCGGCGGTCGCCGGCAGCGTCGCCCTCGGCGTGTACCTGGCGAGCGACGAGGCCCGCAGCAACCAGTCCTGGCGCCCGGCCCTGCCGGCCGGGACCCTGCTGGTCACCAGAGTCGAATCGCCGGAGCAGGCCGCCACCCGGGTCACCGGCCCGGACGGGGCGGTCGGCCCGCTCGAGAGCGCGGTCGCCGCCGCGGCCCGGACCCACCTCAATGGCCGGCAACTGGCGCCGTTGGTGGAGGTCGGGTGCGCGGCAGCGGCCGACCCGTGCCAGGTCGCCCCGGTGCTGCCACCCGACCGGGCCTGCCCGTGGCCGGCGGGCGGCGGTCTCACCGAGGCGGACCAGCGGCGGGCCCGGGCCGACGAGCGCTGCCGGCGCGGACCGGAGGACCCCTGGGGCCCGCACGTCGTCGTCACCGTCGACGACGGCCGCACGCTGCCGCTGCTCACCGACGCCACCGCGGCCGAAGCCGCGGAGGCCGCGGCGGTGCTGCGCGCCGGCGGCGCGGTGGTGACCGACCCGCGCTACCTGGTGGACGGACGGCTGGAGATCGTCGTGCGCGACGGCGCCGACGCCGCCGTCTCCACCCGCGCGACCGTGCCCGGTTACGCACTACGCACCCACCGACTGGCGATGGACCGGCTGCTGCTCTCTCCCGGCGCGACCACCCACCTCGGCGTGACCGCCCAGCCGGTCGGCTGGGCGTTCGCCACGGAACACGCGGCCGACCGGGACCGTCGGGACCGGTTCGTCGCCGCGCTGCGACCGCACGGGACGGTGTCGGTCGGCTACGAGGAGGGTCCGCCCGCGAGCGACACCCGTCCCCTCCTGCTGCTGCTCGCCGCGGCCTCGGGCGTGATCACCCTCGGTGCCGCCGGGGTGGCGACCGGGCTCGCCGCCGCCGAGGGGCGCGCCGACCTGTCCACGCTGGCCGCCGTGGGCGCGCCACCGGCGGTACGCCGGATTCTCTCCCTGTGCCAGGCCGGGGTGATCGCCGTCCTCGGTTCGGCCCTCGGCATCGTCGCCGGCCTCGGATCCGCCCTCATGATCCTGATCGCCACCAACCGGCGGTACACCGACAGTTGGCCGGTCGGCGAGCCGTACCCCCTGGTCGTGCCCGGCACCACCCTCGCCGTGCTGGTGGTGGTGCCGCTGGTGGCGATGCTCGGGGCGGGCCTGTTCACCCGCTCCCGGCTACCGGTCGAACGCCGTCTCGACTGAGCGGTGACCGCGCCACCTCACGGCGGCCCCCGCCACCCACCGGGCAGCGGGGGCCGGCGGTCCCGGGGGTGCCCTCCCGGCCGCCGAACCGGCACACTGTTCCCGTGTCCGTACTGGGAACCCTCACCCGCCGCGTCGGTCACCACCGCTGGTTCGGCGCCGCCGCCCGCCTGCTCGTCCCCGCCGACCGCGTCGTCGGACGCCTCACCCGGGGGCGCGTCGTCGCCCTGGGGCTCATCCCCTCGCTGGTCATCACCACCACCGGCCGCCGCTCGGGCAAACCCCGCAGCAACCCCCTGCTGTACGTGCCGGACGGCGACGGGTACGTGGTGATCGGGTCGAACTGGGGGCAGACCCATCAGCCCGGCTGGGCGTTGAACCTGCTCGCCGACCCGATTGCCGAGGTGGACGTCAAGGGCCGCCGAATCCCGGTACGCGCCGACGTCGCGGAGGGCGCCGAACGGGAACGGCTCTGGCAGCTCCTGGTGACCGAGTGGCCGGCGTACCGCACGTACGTGCGGCGGGCCGGCGGCCGCGAGATCCGCATCTTCCGGCTCGTGCCCACCGGGCCGGGCGGACCGTCCGGCGCGAACGGGAGCGCGTAGGGCCGGTGCCGACGTCCCTGGCCGAGCCTGCGGCGGGCCCCGGCGACGACGGTCGGCGCGTCCCGCGCCGGCAGGTCGGGACACGGCCTAGGGTGGTGCCCGTCCGGCGGTGGCCGAGGTCCGGCGGGACGTGAGGTGAGCGACGTGCACTCCGAGGACGGCGAGGCGTACCGGGACGATCCACGGTGGACCGTCGCCGAGCGGGTGGCGGAGGCGGTGCGCCGGCGGTTCCCGGCGGACGTCCTCGCGGTGGCGGTGCACGGCCCCCTGGCCCACGGCGACGACGACGGTGGCGGGGACAGCGAGGTCGGCCTGCTGGTCGTCACGTACCGTCCCGGCGGCCCGCCCGCGGCGACCCGGCGGGTGGACGGCGTGCTCGTCGACCTGACCGTCGCCGCCGCCGACGACTACCTCGACCGGGCTCGGGCGATCAGCCCGCTCTGGCCGCTCACCGCCGACCGGTACGTGACCACGCGCGCCCTGCACGACCCGACCGGCTGGTTGCGCAGGCTGCGCGACGAGCACCTCGGGTGCCTGGCCCGGGCCCGGCCGGCCGAGTTCAGTACCGCGGCCCGGCAGGCCTGGTACCGGGGCAGCGCGGCACACGCGCGGGCCCTCCGGCTGGCCGAGTGGTACGAGACCGACCAGGCTCTGCTCATGCTCGGCGAGGCGCGGCTCGCGGCGTCGACGGTGAGCGGCCTGCTCAGCCGCACCTACTTCCGTGACCCTGGCGACGCGGTGCGCCGGACCGGGCTCGCCGGTGCCGACATGACCGAGGTGGGCACCGTGCTCGCCAAGCAGGCCGAGGAGCTGGCCGCGCGCGGTCGCCCCGTGGACGGCACGGTGGACGACCTTCTCGACGGCTGACACCGCGATGTGCCGGCGCGACGGCTGACACCGGGGGTGCCGGCCGGCCCGGCCGGCGCGCGCCGGCCTACAGCCCGCCCTGGACGCCGATCAGCGTGCCGATGGCGTACGTCGCGGCGGCGGCCAACCCGCCGAGCAGCAGCTGACGCAGGCCGCTGGACCACCAGGGCCGGTTGGTGAACGTTGCGACGACCGCCCCGGCCAGGAAGAGCCCGAGGCCACCGACGCCCAGCGCCAGCCACAGACTGGTGAGCCCGAGCAGGTACGGCAGCAGCGGCACCAACGCACCGGCCGAGAAGAACAGGAACGACGAGACCGCCGCCGCCCACGGGCTGGGCTGGTCGTCCGGGTCGACGCCCAACTCCTCCCGGACGTGCACCCGCAGGGCCTCCTCCGGGTTGCGGCGTACGGCCTCGGCGACCTGCACCGCGAGATCCCGGGGCAGACCCCGGGCGACCCACGCGTCGGCCAGTTCCCGCGCCTCGGCCTCGGGGTGCCGTTCCAGCTCCCGGCGCTCCTTGGCGACCTCGGCGGCCACCTGCTCGTTGGCGGAGCGGACGCTCGTGTACTCGCCCAGCCCCATGGAGATGGCGCCGGCCACCAGGCCGGCGGTGCCGGTGAGCACGACGGTCCGCGGCGACACGCCGCCGCCGCCCACGCCCGCGATCAGGGCGATGTTCGTCACCAGGCCGTCCATCGCACCGAACACCGCCGGCCGCAGCCAGCCGCCGGACACGTCCGCGTGGTGCGCCTCGCGCAGCGCCGCAGGGGTGTCGGTCACGGCAACGTCAGGATCTCGTGACCGTCCTCGGTCACCACGATGGTGTGCTCGAACTGGGCGGTCCACTTCCGGTCCTTCGTCACGACCGTCCAGCCGTCGTCCCACATGTCGTACTGGTAGGTGCCGAGGGTGATCATCGGCTCGATGGTGAACGTCATGCCCGGCTCCATCACGTCGGTGGGGCGGGGGCTGTCGTAGTGCGGCACGTAGAGCCCGCTGTGGAAGGACTCCCCGATGCCGTGGCCGGTGAAGTCACGGACGACGCCGTAGCCGAAGCGCTTCGCG
Source organism: Micromonospora sp. WMMC415 (assembly GCF_009707425.1). GTDB lineage: Bacteria > Actinomycetota > Actinomycetes > Mycobacteriales > Micromonosporaceae > Micromonospora. The sequence continues at coordinate 5,854,289 of NZ_CP046104.1, forward strand.
TACGACTCGATCACCCGGCCGATCACGTTGATCTGGCGGCCCGGGGCGACCGCGCGGATGCCCCGCATCATCGCCTCGTGGGTGCGCTCGACCAGAAGCCGGGCCTCCTCGCTCACCTCGCCGACGCAGAAGGTGGCGTCCGTGTCGCCGTGCACCCCGTTGAGGTACGCCGTCACGTCGACGTTGACGATGTCACCGTCCTGCAGCACGGTGGAGTCGGGGATGCCGTGGCAGATCACCTCGTTGAGGCTGGTGCAGCAGGACTTCGGGAAGCCCTTGTAGCCCAGTGTCGACGGGTAGGCGCCGTGGTCGCAGAGGAACTCGTGCACCACCTTGTCGATTTCGTCGGTGGTCACGCCCGGCTTGCAGTGCTCGCCCGCGAGCTGGGTGGCGTGCGCCGCGAGGCGCCCGGCGATCCGCATCTTCTCGATGGTCTCCGGGGTCTGCACGTGCGAGCCACGCCACTCCTGGGGACGCTTCTTCCCCACGTACTCGGGCCGGGGGATGTGGGCGGGCACCTGCCGCCACGGAGAGAGCGTGCCTGGGGTCAGCGGCGCACGGGCGGTCATGCCGCAAGCCTATCGCCGCGCTGTCGGGCGGCCCCCGCCACCGCCGGTCACGGCCGGTTGTTGCCCCGCCTGGTCGGCTGTGCCATGGTGTCTGCGTGGATCAAGGGGGCGCGCCGCCCGTCTTCTCCGCGAGCGCGGAGCTCGACGGTGATCACCTCCACGTGGTCGTGACCGGCGAGGTCGACATGGCCACGGCCGACACGATGCTCCAGACCGCCCTGCGGGAGCCGGCCCGGCGGGTGACGCTCGACCTGCGGGCCGTCACGTTCTTCGACTCGGCGGCGATCCACGCGGTGGTCCGCCTCGCCCAGAAGTTCCCGGACGCGCTCACCGTGCTGCCGTCCCGGCAGGTCGCCCGGGTGCTGGAGATCTCCGGCCTGGGCGGGCAGGCCTGGTACCGCTCCCCCTGACGAGGCGCCCCGGCCAGGGACCGTGACGCGGGTCCCACGCCGTGTCCCGACGTGGCCGGGGCTGAAGCGGGGCCCTAGCTCTGCAGCCGCCGGCGCAGCGTCACTTCCGTCCCCTCGTCGGTACGGCGGACCGACAGCTCCCCCAGTGCCCGGATCAGCGACAGCCCACGACCCCGGAAGCCCGAGCCGCTCGACTCCCGCCACCGGCCGCTGTCGCGGACCGTGGCGACGACCGTACGGTCCTCGATGGTGACCTCGACGCCGATCGTCCGCTCCGCCGGCTCGACGGGGTGCTCGATGGCGTTGGCCGCGGCCTCGGAGACGGCCACCGTCAGGTCGAACAGGTCGGTCTCACCGACGGAGTGGGCGACGAGGAAGTCCTCCAGCCGCTTGCGGAGCACGCTCAGCCGGGTCGGGTCGGCCGGGAGCCGCAGGGCGAACCGGTTGAGTTCGGCGGCCTCCAGCGCGAGGACCGCGACGTCGTCGCGGCGGGGCCGCTCCGCGACCCGCTCGACGACCGCGTCGACGAGGTCGGCGACGTGCTCGCGGGGCGTCGCCACGTCCCGCCGCAGCAGCGCCAGCGCCGCGTCGATGCCGTGGTGCCGGTCCTCGATGAGGCCGTCGGTGTACAGCAGCAGCCGGCTGCCCGGGGCCAGCTCACCGTCGACGGTCCGGTACGCCGTGTCCGGGATCGCTCCGACCGGCGGCCCCAGGGCCCGGTCGTGCAGGAACGCCACGTCGTCTCCTCGGATCAGCAGGGGGGACGGGTGGCCGGCGCTGGCGTACCGGAGCCGGCCGGTGCGGGGGCTGAACGACAGGCACACCACGGTCGCGAAGGAGCGGCTCTCGGCGGAGCCCACCAGCCGGTTCAGCCGGGTCAGGGAGGCGCCGGGGTCGAACCCCTCCAGCACGTACGCCCGCAGCGCGTTGCGGAGCTGGCCCATGACGGCGGCCGCCCGGACGCCCTTGCCGACGACGTCGCCGATGACGAGCACGAGCGTGTCGTCGCCGAGCGGGACCACGTCGTACCAGTCGCCGCCGACCTCGACGTCGGCGGTGCCCGGCAGGTAGCGGCTGGCGACGACGGCGCCCGGCAGCTGCGGCAGCGAGTGGGGCAGCAGGCTGTGCTGGAGGGTGGTGGCGATGCGGTGTTCGGCCTCGTAGAGCTGGGCGTTCTCCAACCGGACGCCGACCAGGCGGGCGAGCTGGGTGAGCGCCGCCTCGTCGGTCTCCCCGCCGTCGCCGTCCGACCGCCAGACCCGCAGGTCGCCGAGCTGGTCACCGGCGGTGTCGGTCAGCGGCAGGACGAACGACGGGTCGAGGGCGGTCACGCCGCCGGCGTCGGCCTCGTACCGGGCGTCGGGCGTGCTGACCACGACCCGGGCGGCCTCGGCGAGGCTGAGCGCGTGCCGGGCGGCGACCTGGAGCACGTCCCTGGTGGAGCGGGCGGTGTTGACCGCCACCGCGGCGTCGGCCAGCGCTCGGAGCCGGCGGATGATCTGGCCGCGCAGCTGGCCCAGGTCGACGTTCGCCCGGACGCGGGCGATCAGCTCCTGCCCGGAGAAGGGCTTGGTCAGGTAGTCGTCGGCGCCGACGGACAGGCCGGCCACCGCCTCGGCGGAGCCGGCCCGGGCGGACAGCAGCACGATCGGCACGTGCCGGGTACGCGGGTCCGCGCGGAGTGCCGCGACCAGCCCGAAGCCGTCCAGGCGGGGCATCATCACATCGGTGAGCACCAGGTCGAACGGGCTCTCGACGGCCGTCCGCAGCGCCTCCACGCCGTCGGCGGCCGTGACCACCTCCCACGAGGGGGCGAGCAGCCGGGTGACGTGTTCCCGCAGGTCGGGGTTGTCGTCGGCCACCAGGATCCGCCCGGCGGCGGCCCCGCCGGCACGCGCCCCGGCGGCAGGCGCCCCGGGAGCGGCGGCGCCGGTTCCCTCGGCGGGCGCGCCGGCCCAGAGCGCGGTCTCGGCCACGTGCAGCTCGGCCTGCGCCAGCTCACTCGGGAAGGCGTCCTCGGCCTCGGCGATCCGCTCGGCGGGCAGGTGCGCCGAGCCGAACGGCACCGTCACGGTGAAGGTGCTCCCCTCGTCCACCGCGCTGCGCACCTCGACCCGCCCGCCGTGCATCTCGACCAGCTCCCGGACCAGGGCCAGGCCGATTCCGGTGCCCTCGTGCGTCCGGGAGCGGACCCCGGGCACCCGGTGGAACCGTTCGAAGACGTGCGGCAGCTCCTCCGGCACGATCCCCACGCCGGTGTCGGCGACCTCCAGTTGGGCCGCGCCGCCGACCGGCCGGACCCGGACCCGGATCTCGCCGTCGAAGGTGAACTTGACGGCGTTGGACACGAGGTTGAGGACGATCTTCTCCCACATGTCCCGGTCGACGTGCACCGGCGCGGGCAGCGGCGGGCAGTCCACCATCAGCCGCAGGCCGGCCCGCTCGGTGGCGGAGCGGAAGGTGCTGGCCAACCGGGACGTGTACCCGGCCAGGTCGGTCGGCTGGTAGCGGGCGGCCATCCGGCCGGACTCCAGCCGGGAGAAGTCGAGGACCGTGTTGACGAGCTTGAGCAACCGGAGCGCGTTGCGGTGCATCATCGTCAGCCGGTCGGTGTACGCCTCCGGCAGCGCCCGGTCGGCGAGCAGGTCCTCCAACGGGCCGAGCACCAGCGTCAGCGGCGTACGGAACTCGTGGCTGATGTTGGCGAAGAAGTTGGTCTTCGCGCGGTCCAGGGCGGCCAGTTCGGCGGCGCGGGCGCGTTCCTGCTCGTACGCCCGCTGCTTGTCGACCGCCCGCGAGATCTGCCCGGCCAGCAGGTCGAAGAAGTTGCGGTACTCGTCGGTGAACTGGAGTCGGCGCGAGATGCCGACGACCAGTGTGCCGACGATCTCGTTGGTGGCGGTGATCGGCAGCACCAGCGCCCGGTCGGCGGCGGTGACGCCGTCGAGCAGGTCCGCCACCGGGACGCCGTCGCGGGGGTTCGCGGCGGCGAGCTCGGTGAGCAGGACCGGGGACGGTGGGGTCACCGACGCCGGGTCGACGCCGCTGCACCCCGACAGCTCGAGTCGGCCGGCGTCGTCCCGGAGGTGGATCAGGGCGAATGGGATGTCCGCCCGGTGCCGGTCGAGCACCCCCGCGGCGCTGCGGCCCAGCTCGGCCGTGCTGGTGACCTCGGTCAGCTCACCGCCGAGTTCGGCGAGGGCCCGCAGGCGCCGCTCGCCCAGCACCCGACCGGTCGTCTCGGACACGATGCAGAAGACCCCGGCCACGCGCCCGCCGGCGTCGCGGACCGGGTCGTAGGAGACGTCGAAGTACACCGTCTCCAGGAATCCGTGCCGGTCGATGACGAAGGGGTGGTCCTGGCCGTAGTACGGCTCCCCGGTCGTGCGGACGTCCGCCAGCACGGGGCCCAGGACGTCCCACGTCTCCGCCCAGTGCTCGCGGGCCGGCTGCCCGATCGCGTCCGGGTGCTTGGCGCCGATGGTCGGCCGGTAGGCGTCGTTGTAGAAGGCGCGGTTCTCCTCGCCCCAGAAGATGACCAGCTGCGACCGGGACGCGAGCATGGTGCTGATGGCATGGCTGAACGCGGACGGCCAGGTGTCGGGTGTGCCGAGCGGGCTGGTGGACCAGTCGAAGCGGCGCAGCCGCTCACCCATCTCGCCACCCGCCGCGAAGGCCGCCTCGAGCAGCGGGGGCAGAGTCCCGTCCATGGGACCCCCGGAGGAGTGTCCCCGCTTCCCGCCCTCCTGGGCCGAGCTCATGCAGCCTCCCGATCCGGCCGTTGCCCGCCTCGGCCCGATGACCCATCGGGCGTGCCCGCCTTGGTACCCCGACGGTCCAGCAACGTAACGCACCGGGCGCGTCGGACGCTGATGGGCCGGCCGCCCGGGGACGGCGTGCAGGACTAACCGGGGCCGGCCGTCACGCGGGACCCCGCCGCCGCCCGCACCAGCGCGGTGATCGGCCGGGGGTCGGGCTCCTCCTCCGGATGCCACTGCACCCCGAGCAGGAAGGAGCGGCGGCGGTCCTCCACCGCCTCCACGACGCCGTCGTCCGACCACCCGGTCACCATCAGGCCGCCCGGGTCGGCGACCCCCTGGTGGTGGTAGGAGTTCACCCGGTCGACCCCGGCCATCACGGTCGCCGCCAGGCTGCCGGGCGCGAACCGCACGGGATGCGCCCCGTACACCCCGGGCGCGGGGCGATGGCGCTCGTGGCCCACGACGTCGGGTAGGTGCTGGTGCAGCGCGCCACCGGCGGCGACCACCAGCAGCTGCATCCCCCGGCAGACGCCCAGCACCGGCAGGTCGACGGCGAGCGCACCGGTGAGCAGGGTCAGCTCCCCGGCGTCCCGCGCCGGCCGGGGATCGGTGCGCGGTGCGGGAACCTGGCCGTACCGGGCGGGGTCGACGTCCGGCCCGCCGGCCAGGACCAGCCCGTCCAGCACGCCCAGCACGTCCGCGTCGAGGTCGTCCGGGGGCAGCAGCACCGCCCGGCCGCCGGCCGCGGTCACCGCCCGCACGTACGCCTCCGGCACCAGCACCGCCGGCACGTCCCGCCACGTCGCCCAGCTCGCCGGCTCGACGTACGCGGTGACGCCGATCAGCGGCCGGGTCACAGCGGCGTCACGTACGCGCCGGTGATACCGCCGTCCACGACGAACTGCGCCGCGGTCATGAACGAGGCGTCGTCGCTGGCCAGGAAGGCGACCGCGGCGGCGATCTCCTCCGGTTTCCCGAACCGCCCCATCGGCACGTGCACCAGCCTCCGCGCCGCCCGCTCCGGATCCTTGGCGAAGAGCTCCAGCAGCAGCGGGGTGGCGATCGGCCCCGGGCAGAGCGCGTTGACCCGGATCCCCTCCCGGGCGAACTGCACACCCAGCTCCCGGGTCATCGCCAGCACGCCGCCCTTGCTCGCCGTGTACGCGATCTGCGAGGTGGCCGCCCCCATCAGCGCGACGAACGAGGCGGTGTTGATGATCGACCCCTTGCCCTGCCGCCGCATGTGCGGGATCACGTACCTGCAGCACAGGTAGACGCTCGTCGTGTTGACCCGCAGCACCCGCTCCCAGGCGTCCAGGCCGGTCTCCAGGATGGAGTCGTCGTCCGGTGGGGAGATGCCGGCGTTGTTGAACGCCACGTCCACCCGCCCGTGCCGGGCGACCACGCCGTCGAAGAGCTCCCGGACGGCCGTCTCGTCGGCGACGTCGGCCGCGACGAACTCACCGCCGACCTCGTCCGCGGCCCGCTTGCCCGCCTCGGGGTCGATGTCCACGCAGACGACCCGGGCGCCCTCGGCGGCGAACCGCCGCACGGTGGCCAGCCCGATCCCGCTGCCCGCTCCGGTGACCACGGCCACCCGGTCCGTCAACCGTCCCTGCACGGCGTCACTCTCCCGTCGCGATGAACACGTTCTTGACGTCGGTGAAGGAGTGCAGCGCGTCCGGGCCCAGCTCGCGGCCCAGGCCGGAGCGCTTCATCCCGCCGAACGGGGTCCAGTACCGCACCGAGGAGTGCGAGTTGACGCTGAGGTTGCCCGACTCCACCGCCCGCGCCACCCGGATCGCCCGGCCCACGTCCCGGGTCCAGATCGAGCCCGACAGGCCGTACTCGGTGTCGTTGGCCAGCCGGACCGCCTCGGCCTCGTCGTCGAACGGCAGCACCGACACCACCGGGCCGAAGATCTCCTCCCGCCAGTGCCGGTCCGTTGGTGAGTCGGCGAGCAGCACCGTCGGGGCGTACCAGAAGCCCGGGCCGTCCGGTCGGGAGCCGGTGAAGGCCACCTTCGCGCCGTCGACGTACCCGGCGACCCGGTCGCGCTGGCCGGCGGAGATGAGCGGGCCCATCTCGGCGGTGTCGGCGGCCGGGTCCGCCACCCGCAGTGCCCGCACGGCGGGTTCGAGCAGTTCCAGGAACCGGTCGTACACCGGGCGCTGGACCAGGATCCGCGACCGGGCGCAGCAGTCCTGGCCCGCGTTGTCGAAGACGGCGTACGGTGCCGTCGCCGCCGCCTTCTCCAGGTCGGCGTCGGCGAAGACCAGGTTGGCGGACTTCCCGCCCAACTCGAGCGTCAGCCGCTTTACCTGGGCGGCGCAGCCGGCCATGATCCGGGTGCCGACCTCGGTGGAGCCGGTGAAGCAGATCTTGCGGACGGCGGGATGGGTGACGAACCGCTCCCCGACCACCGAGCCGGCGCCCGGCAGGACGGTGAACACGCCCTCCGGCAGGCCCGCCTCGCGGCCCAGCTCGGCGAGGCGCAGCGCGGTGAGCGGGGTCAGCTCGGCCGGCTTGAGCACGACGGTGTTACCGGCGGCGAGGGCGGGTGCGAAGCCCCAGGCGGCGATCGGCATGGGGAAGTTCCACGGCACGATCACCCCGACCACGCCCAGCGGCTCGTGGAAGGTCACGTCGAGCCCACCGGGGACCGGGATCTGGCGCCCGGTCAACCGCTCCGGCGCGCCCGCGTAGTAGTCGAGCACGTCACGGACGTTGCCCGCCTCCCAGCGCGCGTTGCCGATCGTGTGCCCGGCGTTGCGCACCTCCAGCCGCGCCAACTCCTCCACGTGCTCGTCGACGAGCGCCGCGAACCGCCGCAGCACCCGCGCCCGCTCCCCCGGCGCGACGTTCCGCCACGCCTCGTACGCGGCCGCGGCCCGCCCGATCGCCGCGTCGACCTCGTCCAGGGTCGCCCCGGGAACAGTGGCGATCCGCTCCCCGGTTGCCGGGTTCACCACGTCCGTCACGCGCCCCGCCCCTCCTCTCCTCGTCGATCTTGCGGTTCCCGCCCCGACGGGTGCCGCGCGTCGTCACGAACCGGGGGCCGACAGTGCGAGATCACGGAGGGCCGTGGGTGGCTACAGACGTTCGAAGCCACGGAACAGCTCCCAGTCCGTCACGGCGGCGTCGTACGCCGCCAGTTCCACCCGGGCCTGGTTGGCGTAGTGGGCGACGACCTCGTCGCCGAAGGCGTCCCTCGCCAGGCTGGAGGTGCGCCACAGGTCGTGGGCCTCCCGGAGGGTGCCGGGGACCCGCTCGGCCCGGATGTCGTCGTACGCGTTGCCGGTGCACTCCGGACCCAGCTCCAGCTTCTGGTCCAGGCCGTGCACCGCGCCCGCGACCAGCGCGGCGATCGCCAGGTACGGGTTGACGTCGGCGCCGGGCACCCGGTTCTCCACCCGCATCCCCGCGCCGTGGCCGACCAGGCGCAGCGCGCAGGTACGGTTGTCGGTGCCCCAGCGCAGCGCGGTCGGGGCGAACGACCCCGGCTGGTAGCGCTTGTAGGAGTTGACGTTCGGGGCGAAGAGGAGACTGAACTCCCGCATCGTGGCCAGCAGCCCGGCGAGCACCCGCTGCCCGGTCGGTGACAGGTGGGCCGGCCCGTCGCCGAGCATCGCGGACCGTCCGTCGGTGTCCCGCAGCGAGAAGTGGATGTGACAGGAGTTGCCCTCGCGCGCGTTCGGCTTGGCCATGAAGGTGATCGACATGCCCTCCTGGGCGGCGATCTCCTTGGCGCCGTTCTTGTAGATGACGTGGTTGTCGGCGCAGGTCACCGCCTCGTCGTACCGGAAGGCGATCTCGTGCTGGCCGAGGTTGCACTCGCCCTTGGCGCTCTCCGGCGTCAGCCCCGCCCCGGCCATCTGGGTGCGGATGCGCCGCAGCAGCGGCTCCACCCGGGCGGTGCCGAGCAGCGAGTAGTCCACGTTGTACTGGTTGGCCGGGGTGAGGTCCCGGTACCCGCGCCGCCAGGCCTCCTCGTACGAGTCCCGGTACAGCACGAACTCCAGCTCCGTGCCCGCGTACGCGGTCAGCCCGTACGCGGCCAGCCGGTCGAGCTGCCGGCGGAGGATCTGTCGGGGTGAGGCGACGACCGGGCCGGAGCCGTCCAGCCACTCCAGGTCGGCCAGGGCCATCGCCGTGCCCGGCTGCCACGGCACCCGGCGCAGGGTCGCCAGGTCGGGCACCATCGCGAAGTCGCCGTAACCCCGTTCCCAGCTGGACATGGCGTACCCGTCGACGGTGTTCATGTCGACGTCGACGGCGAGCAGGTAGTTGCAGCCCTCGCTGCCGTGCGCGACCACCTGGTCCAGGAAGTACGGCGCGTGGAACCGCTTGCCCTGCAGCCGCCCCTGCATGTCGACCAGGGCCAGCACGACGGTGTCGATCTCCCGGTCGGCGACGGCGACCCGCAGCTGTTCGAGAGTGAGCGGAGCCTTCCTCATCTGCGAGCCTCCATAGGAAAGGTCTACTACCGAACCTTTGCATTCGTCAATGGCCGGGCCGTCTCAGGTGAGCAGCGCGCGCAGCAGCTCGGCGGTGCCGTCGCAGTGCTCCTCCATCACCTCCCGGGCGCCGCCCGCGTCACCGGCCAGGATGGCGTCGACGATCCGGGCGTGCTGGGCGTCGGAGTGGTCGAGGTTCCTGGTGATCACCGGGATCGCGGCGAGGAGCCGGTCGAGGGTCAACTGCACGTCGGCGACGGCCGCGGCCAACGACGGCGAGCCGCTGGCCGCGGCGATGACCAGGTGCAGCCGGGAGTCCGACACCCGGCGGGTGGCCGGATCGCGGTCCCGGGAGGCGGCCAGGGCGCCGACGAGGTGCTGCCGCTCGGTGGCCGCCAGGCTGCGGTTGGCGGCCAGGGCCGCCGCACCCGACTCCAGCACCCGCCGGAAGTCCAGCGCGTCGTGCAGCCGGTCGCCCATCTCGCGGGCCAGCTCGCCCGCGTCCGGCCGGCCGCCGGCCTCGGGTGCGGGCTGCGTCGAGCGGACGAACGTTCCGCCGGTCCGCCCCCGGCGGGACTCCAGGTATCCGGCGTCCCGCAGGGCCGCTATCGCCTCCCGCAGGGTCACCCGGCTGACCTGGAGCCGCTCCGCCAGTTCGCGTTCGGCGGGCAGCCGCTCGCCGACCCGTACCATGCCCAGCTTGATCGCCTGGACCAGCCGGGCGACCGTGATCTCGAAGGCGTTGCCGCCGCGTACCGGCCGCCACACCGGCAGCGCCGGCTCGGGCTCCGCCCTCGCCTCCCGCGCCCACGCCGCACCGACGCCCGGCTCGGCGGCGCCGGCACGGATCGCCCTCAACCGTCCCTCCACGTGTCCAGGGTGGCGGGTGCCCCGGAGCACCCGCCACCCGGGCGGCACAGGCCCTACTCGGTCGGCTCGGTGACGGGCTCCGCGCCGGTCGCCGGCCTGGGGATCGCCGGGTCCGGCACGTTGTGGCGGGGACCGGTGAACCAGTGCCGCGCGCTGAGCACCCACCACAGCCCGGCGCCGCCGAGTACGACGCCGACCGCGACGATCGTGTAGTTGAAGGTGGTGGCGGTGACGGGGCTGCTGGTCGGAAGCACGAACAGCACGCAGATGATCGCGACCCAGACGATCGCGATCCACCCGACCGCCGCGCTCCACCGGCCCAGGTTCCACGGGCCGACCGCGAAGTCCGGCGTGCGCCGGCGCAGGAAGACCGGCGCCACGTACGCGATGTACAGGCCGATCACCGCGATGGACGTGGCCGCGAGATACGCCGTGGTGTTCCAGAGCGACGGCAGGACCAGCAGCGACGAGCAGGCGACACAGAGCCAGATCGAGTTCGTCGGCGTGCCGGTGCGCCGGTTGACGCGCTTCCAGATCCGGGAACCGGGCAGCGCGCCGTCGCGGCTGAACGCGTACGCCATCCGCGAGTTCGCCGTGACCGACGCCATGCCGCAGAAGAACTGGGCGACCACGCAGATGAAGAGCAGGAACGTGCCGAGGTCGTCGCCGGCGGCGTCGATGAAGATCTGCGCCGGGGGCAGACCCAAGTCGGTGGTCCGCTGCGCCTCGTAGTCCTGGATCGACCAGGTGATGGCGAACAGGAGCACGAAACCGGCGATGACCGAGACCACCACCGACATCACGATGCCGCGGGGCGCGGACCGTGCCGCGTCGTGCGTCTCCTCCGCCACATGGGCGCTGGCGTCGTAGCCGGTGTACGTGTACTGGGCCATCAGCAGACCGATGAGCACCGCGTACCCGGCCGCGCCGGCGAAGGTGAAGCCGGTCTCGTTGCGCACCTCGAGGAAGACCTCGGAGATCGGCTTGTGCTGGTCCGGCACGATCGCGAGCACGGCGACGATGACCGCCACGCCGACCAGGTGCCACCAGGCGCTGATGTCCGACAGGACCCGGACGAGGTTGACGCCGAAGGTGTTGAGCAGGCCGTGGGCGACGATGATGACCAGGAAGATCAGGAAGGTCCGTTCGGCCGTCACCTCCATGTCGAACGTGAGGCTCAGGAACGCCGACGTGGTGATCGCCGCCCCGAAGTCGATCGCGGCGGTCACCGCCACCTCGCCCAGGAAGTTGAACCACCCGACGAACCAGGCCCACGCGGCCTTGTTCCGTTTGGCCAGCGCGGCGGCCCACCAGTACAGCGCTCCGGCCGTCGGGTAGACCGAGCAGATCTCGGCCATGGCCAGCGCCACGAAGATCACCATGACGCCGACGAAGAGCCAGCCCAGCGTGATCGCCAGCGGGCCGCCGGCCGTCATGGCGATGCCGTACGAGGTGATCGCGCCGGCCAGGATGGAGATGATCGAGAACGAGACCGCGAAGTTGGAGAAGCCGGACAGCTTCCGGCGCAGTTCCTGCTGGTAGCCCAGTTGGGCGAGCCGTTCCTCGTCGGTGAGCGGGGCTGGTCGGGGCACGCCGTCCTGGATCGTTGAGCTCATCGATGCCTCCTTGGACCGCCGGAATGAAGGCTGTGACGTACGCCACTTCTGACCGGATGATGGGCCCACGCCCTGAAGCAGGTCAATGGAGATCGACCAAAAATCGTTCAGGACCAGACCATTAACCGATGCCGGCCACCCTGCCCCGCCGCCAAATTACGTTGCCGATCCGGCTGCCGCGACCGCATGCTTGACCACGTGACCAGGCCCGATCACAACGGGCCACCACCGGGCGCTCGGCAACGCCCGGTCCGCGGCGGCGCGGGGCACCCACCATCTCTCTCTCACGCACGGCGCTACGCCGTGCCCGACGGGTCCCCGCGCCGCCGCCCTCCCGGCCGCGGCCCGCCGCTCAGGCGAACAGCAGGCCGGCCACCCAGAGACCGGCCACGGTCAACCCGGCGAGGAACTCCACCAGCATCGAGAGCCCGGCCGCCTTGAGCGCCTGCACCGTGGCCGGCCACGCGAGCGCGTTGCTGCCCAGCCGCAGCCGCTCGGCGCCCCACACCCCGGCGACGAAACCGAGCAGCAGCCCCACCACCGGGATCACGAAGAAGCCCACCACCCCCAACAGGCCGCCCGCCAGCAGCGACGACGTGGGCACGCCGCTCTGCTTGAGGTTGCGCCCCGGCCAGGCGTACTTGACCACCGCCCCGCCGGCCGTCACGACCGAGGCGAGGGCGAGCACCACCCACCGCCCCGGCCCGGCACCGCCGAAGACGGCCCAGACCAGCACCCCGCCCCAGCACAGCGGCAGCGCCGGAAGGCCCGGCACCACCACCCCCGCCAGGCCGGCCAGGATCGCCAGCCCGGCGACCAGCGTGACCACCGCCTGCGTGTCCGTCAGCCCCACGCCGCCACTCTCCCGCACGCCGGGCGGGCCGCCGCGCCCGGCACCCGGCCACCGCGCCCCGCCAGGCCCCGCGCCGAGGCGCCGGCCACCCGGCCACCACGCCCACCCGGGCGTACGCCCGTCACGTCCCCTCCCCGCGGAGCCGGGCGGTGATCTCGGCCGCGGGCGCCGGCGGACCGAACCAGCGCCCCTGCCCGGTGTCGCAGCGCAGCGCCCGCAGCCGTTCGGCCTGCACCTCGGTCTCCACCGCCTCGGCCGTCACCCACAGCTCCAGGGCGTGCGCCAACCGGACCAGGGCGTCCACGATCCGCTCGTCCCGGTGGCCGGCCACCGCCTCCGGACCGTCGCCACGGATGCCCTCCACGAACGGACCGGCGAGCTTCAGGCAGTGGATCGGCAGCCGGCGCAGGTACGCCAGGTTCGAGTACCCGGTCCCGAAGTCGTCGATCGCCAGCCGTACGCCCAACCCGGCCAGGCGGTGCAGCGACCGCAGCGGCTCCCCGGCGGTCCCCATCACGGCGCTCTCGGTCAGCTCCAGCTGCAACAGCCCGGCGGGGAGACCGCTGCACGCCAGCGCGTCGGCGACCGTGTCCACGATGGCCGGGTCCTCCGCCTGCCGGGCCGCGAGGTTGACACTCACCACCAGCTGGGCCTCGGGGAACGCGCTCCGCCACGCCTCCGCGTCCCGGCACGCCCGCCGCAGCACCCACTCGCCGAGCTGGACGATCAGGCCGGTCTCCTCGGCCAGGCCGATGAACCGGTCCGGGCCGACCAGGCCCAGCTCGGGATGCTGCCAGCGGACGAGCGCCTCGACGGCCACCATCGAGCCCTCCAGCAGGGACACGATCGGCTGGTAGTGCAGCACGAACTCGCCCCGGTCCAGGGCCGCCGGCAGCCCGGCGACGAGCGCGGAACGGGCGATGTCCCGAGCGCTGCGCTCCGGATCCCACACCGCCCACCGGCTCCGCCCCTCGGCCTTGGCCCAGTACAGCGTGGTGTCGGCGGCCTTCATCAGCTCCGAAGCGCTGGTCGCGCCGACCGGGCACTCGACGATACCGACACTCGCCGAGACCGCGAGCTGGTGGTCACCGATGCGGACCGGGGCGGCGACAGCGGCCAGGGCGGCCTCGGCCACCGCCACCACGTCGTCGATCTCCTCCGCGTCGTCGACCAGGATGACGAACTCGTCGCCGCCCATCCGGGCGACCAGATGGCCGCGACCGGCGACGCAGTCGGCCAGCCGGCGGGCGATCGCCATCAGCAACTGGTCGCCGAGGTCGTGGCCGAGGCTGTCGTTGACCGCCTTGAAGCCGTCCAGGTCGAGGAAGCAGAGGCCGACGCGGCGCTCGGCGTCGGTGGTGTCGAGGACCAGGCCGAGGGTCTCGAAGAAGAGGGTGCGGTTGGGCAGGCCGGTGAGCGGGTCGTGCAACGCCTGGAAGCGGAGCCGCTGCTGGAGCTCGTACCGCTCGGTGATGTCCTCGACCATCGCCACCGTGAACCGGGGGCGGCCGTCGTCGTACCGGATCAGCGAGACGGCCAGGTCCGTCCAGACGACGCTGCCGTCCTTGCGGTAGTAGCGCTTCTCGACCCGGGCGGAGTCGTGTTTGCCCTCGATCAGCTCCTGGTACAGCTCCCACATGCCGGCCGCGTCGTCGGGGTGGAACAGCGACGCCACGTTGATCTGCCGCAGCTCGTCGATGGAGTAGCCGAGCATGTCGGCGAAGGCCTGGTTGACGTCGATGATCCGACCGTCGACGCCGGCGATGCCGATGCCCATGGCCGCGCCGGTGAACACCGCACGGAAGCGGGCCTCACTGTCGCGCAGCGCCTGCTCCACCTCGTCCCGGGCCTGCCAGGCGGAGCGGGCGATCCGCTCCTGCTGGGCGAAGGTGCGGTCGCGCAGCGCGCGGGCGAACCCGGCCGCCAGCGCGCCCTGCGTCGCGGCGACGCGGTCGGCCGTCCCGGCCGTGGGCGCCCGGTCGGGCAGCACCTGGGCGACGAAGCGGTCGCCGAGGGCCCGCACGGACCAGTCGAGCACACCCGGCTCGGTCAGGTGCGCCTCGACCAGCGCCCGACCGACGTCGGCGGCCGGGCGGGTCGAGAACGGCTCGGCGAGCAGAGCCCGCGCCAGCCGGACGGTGTGCAGGTGCAGCAGCCGCTCCGTCTCACCGGCGCTCAGCGGCACGAAGCCGAGCCGGCGCACGGCACGGGCCCACTCGGCCGCGTACCCCCGGGCGCCGGCCCGGCTGACGTCGTGCCCGCCCGGCTCCGGGACGGCGGCCACCTCGATCAGCCGGCGGGCCGGTCGTACCGGGCCACACCGCCGAACGCGCCGAACTGCTCCGGCTTGTCGTCCACGTCGGACGGCGAGTCGGGCCGCCACAGCGGCATGTGGACGACGCCCGGCTCGAGGATCGTCCAGTCCCCGAAGAAGCCGGTGATCTCGGCGCGGGAGCGCAGCGTGATCTCGGTGTCGGTCCGCGCCGACAGCCGCTGGGCGTCGAGCATCTCCTGCGGCTGGTCCTCGTACGTGGAGTGGGAGATCACGAGGTGGCTGCCCGGTGCGGCGGCGGCCCGCAGCGTGGCCAGGATGTCGCCCGGCCGGTCGGCGTCCGGGATGAAGTGCACCACCCCGGCGAGCAGGATGCCGAGCGGCCGGTTGAAGTCGAGCAGGCCGGACTCGCGGGACTCGGCGAGGATGCGCTCCGGCTCCCGCAGGTCGGCGTGGACCACCCCGGTCAGGTCGTTGCCGACCAGCAGCTCCCGGCTGTGCGCCACGGCCACCGGGTCGATGTCCACGTACACCACCCGGGCCTTCGGGTTCGTGGACTGGGCCACCTCGTGCACGTTGCCGACGGTCGGGATGCCGGAGCCGATGTCGAGGAACTGGTCGATACCGGCGTCCAGCAGCACGCGTACGGCGCGGCGGAGGAACTCCCGGCCCGCGCGCATCGTGCCCGCCAGGTTCGGCGTCATGCTGGCGATCTGCTCGGCGAGCTGCCGGTCGATCTCGAAGTTGTGGGCACCGCCCAGGAAGTAGTCGTACACCCGTGCCGCGCTGGGCCGGGAGAGGTCGATCTCGGCGGGAAGTCCGTCCGGCATCTGCACTGTGCTGCACCCCAAGTCGTCGCCGCGGTGCGGGAGGGAACCGGTGTCGGGGCGCGTGCGGACACACGGAGGCCCACCGGCCGACCCGCGGGTCGTGTGGTGCCCACCACTCTAGGCGCGCCCCACCCGGTACGGGAGATCCAAGCCGGACGACGTCGCCCGCCGGCCCCCGCCGTCACCCAGCGGAACCGACCGACCACAGTGGCCGGTGGGGTCACCGTACCGCGTCCCCCGGTGCCCGGCGGACGCGGTACGGCCGGCTCAGCCGGCGGCCTCCAGCAACAGCGAGATGCCCTGGCCCACGCCGACGCACATCGTGGCCAGCGCGCGCCGGCCGCCGCGGCGACGCAGCTCCAACGCGGCGGTCAGGGCCAGCCGGGCGCCACTCGCGCCGAGCGGGTGCCCGAGCGCGATCGCGCCGCCGTTCGGGTTGACGTGCTCGGCGTCCTCGGGCAGGCCCAGCTCGCGCAGCACGGCCACCGCCTGCGCGGCGAACGCCTCGTTCAGCTCGACCACGTCCACGTCGCCCAGCGCCAGGCCGCGCCGGTCGAGCAGCTTACGGGTGGCCGGCACCGGACCCACCCCCATGATCCGCGGGGGTACGCCGGCCGCGGCGGCGCCCGCAACCCGGGCCAGCGGGGTGAGCCCGTACCGGGCGACCGCGGCCTCCGACGCGACCAGCAGCGCCACCGCGCCGTCGTTGACGCCCGAGGAGTTGCCGGCGGTCACCGTGCCGCCCTCGCGGAACGGCGTGGGCAGCGCCGCGAGCTTCTCCAGCGACGTCTCCCGAGGGTGCTCGTCGACCTCGACCAGCTTCGTCTCCCGCCGGCCGGCGGGGGCGGTGACCGGCACGATCTCCTCGGCGAACCGGCCGTCGGCCTGCGCCTTCGCGGCCCGCTGCTGGGACCGGTACGCGAACCCGTCCTGGGCGGCACGGTCGACGCCGTACTCGGCGGCCACGTTCTCCGCCGTCTCCGGCATCGAGTCGATGCCCCAGCCCCGCTTCATCAGCGGGTTGACCAGCCGCCAGCCGATGGTGGTGTCGTACACCTCGGCGGTGCGGGCGAACGCGGTCTCCGCCTTGGGCAGCACGAACGGCGCCCGGCTCATGCTCTCCACGCCACCCGCCACCACGAGGTCGGCGTCGCCGGCGACGATCGAGCGGGCGGCGGACGCGAGGGCGTCCAGGCCGGAGCCGCAGAGCCGGTTGACGGTGCTGCCGGGCACCTCCTCGGGCAGGCCGCCAAGCAGCGCCGCCATCCGCGCGACGTTGCGGTTGTCCTCGCCGGCCTGGTTCGCGCATCCGAGGACGACGTCGTCGGTGCGGGCCCAGTCCACCGACGGGTGGCGGGCGACCAGCTCGCGGATCACGTGTGCGGCCAGGTCGTCGGGGCGGACGCCGGCGAGCGCGCCGGCGTACCGGCCGATCGGGGTGCGGACACCGGCCACCAGGTATGCCACGGTCATCGCGAGTCCTCTGGGGGTGGGAAGGGTGGGGTCGGAGCGCCCGCCGGGTCGCGGCCGGCGTTCCGGGGGCCAGGATATCCGCGCGCGGACGGGATAGGTTGACGGCATGGCCCGGGCCCAGTTCAGCGCAGAGACCAGTCGCGGTGGCGAGTTCGTACGCCAGCCCAACCGGTTCACCGGTCGGGTCACCCCGCATTCCACCTCGGCGCCGGGTGGTGGACCGGACGACCAGGACCGCTGGCCGGTGGAGCCGGGCCGCTACCGGCTGATCTGGTGCCGCGCCTGTCCCTGGGCGCACCGGGCCCGGATCGTCCGCAGCCTGCTCGGGCTGGACGACGTGATCTCCCTCGGCACCGTGGACCCGATCCGGGACGAGCGGGGTTGGCGGTTCACCCTCGACCCGGACGCGTTCGACCCGGTGCTCGGGATCGGCTACCTCTCCGAGGCGTACCTGGCGACCGACCCCGACTACACCGGCCGGGTCACCGTTCCGGCGCTGGTCGACACACTCACCGGTCGGGTGGTCACCAACGACTACCCGCAGCTCACGCTCGACTTCTCCACCGAGTGGCGACGTTTCCACAAGCCGGGGGCGCCGGACCTGTACCCGGTGGAGCTGCGCCCGGAGATGGACGCGCTGATGGCGGAGATCCACCGGGACGTCAACAACGGCGTCTACCGGTGCGGGTTCGCCACCTCCCAGTCGGCGTACGACGAGGCGTTCCGGGCGCTCTTCGCCCGGCTGGACGCGCTGTCGGAGCGGCTGGCCGACCGGCGCTACCTGATGGGCGACTCGATCACCGAGGCCGACGTCCGCCTGTTCACCACGCTGGTGCGCTTCGACGTGGCGTACCACGGGCACTTCAAGTGCAACCGGCAGAAGCTGACCGAGATGCCGGTGCTGTGGGCGTACGCCCGGGACCTGTTCCAGACGCCGGGCTTCGGCGAGACGGTGGACTTCGACCACATCAAGCGGCACTACTACGCCACCCACAAGATGATCAACCCCACCGGGATCGTGCCGCTGGGTCCGGACCTCGCCGGCTGGACGACGCCCCACGGACGTGGCTGACCGGCGCCGGGGCACCGCGACCGCCCGCCGGCCCCCGGCCGGGTCCGCCGCCGTGGGCACTCGCCGGGCGGCTGCCGCGGCGGTCGCGGCCGGCAGCACCGTCGCCGGGGTCGCCGCGGTGACCGTCGCCGTGGTCGCCGGTCCCGGCCCCGGTCTGACCGGGTACGTCAGCGAGGCCGGCGTGGCCGGCAGCGCGTACGCCCCGGCGTACCGGATCGGGGTCTTCGCCCTCGCCACGGCGTTGCTGCTGCTCGCGGCGGCGCTTCCGGCGGCGCTGCGGCCGGCGGCGGCGCTGCTCGCCGCCGGTGGTCTCTGCACCCTGCTCTCCGGCGCGGTCACGTGCAGCGCCGGCTGCCCGTTGCCGCCGTTCGAGCGGGCCACGGTGGCCGACCTGGTGCACGGCGGGGCCAGCATCGCCGCGACGGCGGCGGTGGTGTTCGCGATGCTGGCGGTGGTGTTCGCGATGCTGGCGGTGCTGCTCTCCCCCGCCGCGCACCGGCCGCTGCGCCGGATCGCCGGCGTGGGCGTCGCCCTGGCGCTGCCGCTGTCCGGGGCGATCGGCCTGGCGATGCTGACGGTCGGCCGGAGCGGCCTGGTCGGGGTGCTGGAGCGGCTGCTGCTGGCGGTGGCCGCCGGCTGGGGTCTGGCCACCGCCGCCGCGCTCGGCGCGGCCCGGCGGTGAGGAGACCCGGGCTGTAAGGAGCGTCACCCAAGTCGGTCCTTCCAGCCGTGCGTGCGCCGCGAGTAGCGTCGGCCAACGATGACCAACGTCTGGAACCTCACCGTGCGCCTGTACGTCGACCTCCGACTGCAGGCCAGCGGCGTCTGTCCGGCGCGGCTTCTCCCCTGACGCCGCCCTGACCGACCCCCTCCAGACTTGGACCTTCCGTGCGCAGAGTTCCCTTTTCCATGCAGATCCTGCTCGGGCTCGTTCTCGGCGTGGCGCTCGGCTTCCTGGCCCGCGCCAACGACCTGACCTGGCTCGCCAGCACCCTCGACACCGTCGGCGGCCTGTTCGTCCAGCTGCTCAAGCTGGCCGTGCCGCCGCTGGTCTTCACCGCGATCGTGGTCAGCGTGGTCAGCTTGCGGGGCGTGACGAACGCCGCCCGGCTGGCGCTGAAGACCCTGCTCTGGTTCGGCGTGACCGCGCTGGTCGCGGTGGGCGTCGGCATCGGCCTCGGCGTCCTCACCGACCCCGGCCGCGGCGTCACCCTGGACACCGCCGCCGCCACCGCCCCGAAGAAGACCGGCTCGTGGACCGACTTCCTCACCGGCATCGTGCCGACCAACCCGGTCGGCGCGTTCGTCGAGGGCAACGTGCTCCAGATCGTCTTCCTCGCCCTCGTCGTCGGCGCCGCCGCACTGCTCGTCGGCCCGGCCGCCGAGCCGTTCGTCGCGCTCAACCGCGCGCTGCTGGAGATCGTCCAGAAGGCGCTGTGGTGGGTGATCCGGCTCGCCCCGATCGGCACCCTGGGCCTGATCGGCAACGCCGTCGCCTCGTACGGCTGGGACCTGCTGGCCCCGCTCGCGCGCTTCACCACCGCCGTGTACGTGGGCTGCGCGATCGTGCTGTTCGTCGTCTACCCGCTGCTGCTTCTCGGCGCCGGCCGGCTCAACCCGCTGCGCTTCTTCGCCGGCGCCTGGCCGGCGATCGAGCTGGCGTTCGTCTCCCGCTCCTCGGTGGGCACCATGCCGGTGACCCAGCGCTCGGTCGAGCGCCTCGGCGTCCCCCGCGAGTACGCCTCCTTCGCGGTGCCCTTCGGGGCCACCACGAAGATGGACGGCTGCGCGGCGATCTACCCGGCCCTGGCCGCGATCTTCGTGGCACAGGTCTTCGGGGTGGACCTGGGCGTCACCGACTACCTGCTGATCGCATTCGTCTCCGTGGTCGGCTCGGCGGCGACCGCCGGCCTGACCGGTGCGATCGTCATGCTGACCCTGACCCTGAGCACGCTCGGCCTGCCGCTGGCCGGCGCGGGCCTGCTACTGGCCATCGACCCGATCCTCGACATGATCCGGACCGCCACCAACGTGGCCGGTCAGGCGCTCGTGCCGACGATCGTCGCCGCCCGGGAGGGCACCCTCGACCGGACCGCGTACGACTCGGCCGGCCGGCGCGCCGCCGTCGAGCGCGAACCCCGCCCGGCCCGGGACGAGGACCTGGCGCCGGTCCCGGCCTGACCATCCCGTCCGCGACGGAGGGCACCGCACCGGTGTCCTCCGTCGCGCTGACGAGAGGATGACGAGATGAGCACCCTGTTCACCCCCCTCGCCCTGCGCGCGGTGACGCTGCCCAACCGGGTGGCCCTCGCGCCGATGTGCCAGTACACCGCCGGCCCGGACGGCCTGCCGACCGGCTGGCACCTCGTGCACCTCGGCACCCGGGCCGTCGGCGGCGCCGGCCTGGTCCTGACCGAGGCCACCGCGGTGCTGCCCGACGGGCGGATCAGCCCCCAGGACACCGGCCTCTGGTCCGGCGCGCACGTCGACGCGTGGCGGCCGGTCACCGCGTTCGTCGCCGCGCAGGGCGCGGTGCCGGCGGTGCAGTTGGCGCACGCCGGATTCAAGGCCTCCACGTACCGGCCGTGGGAGCCGCGACGGGGTGGCGTTCCGGACACCGAGGGTGGCTGGACCCCCGTCGGCCCGGGCAACGAACCCTTCGTTCCCGACTACCGGCGTCCGACCGCGCTGGACGAGTCCGGCATCGCCGCAGTGGTCGAGGCGTTCGCGGCGGCGGCCGGTCGCGCCGTCGACGCCGGCTTCCAGGCGGTCGAGATCCACGCCGCGCACGGCTACCTGCTGCACGAGTTCCTGTCGCCGCTGACGAACCACCGCACCGACGGGTGGGGCGGCGACCGCGCGGGCCGGATGCGCCTCACCCTGGCCGTGGCGCGGGCGGTCCGCGCCGCCGTCGGCGAGGACCTGCCGGTGCTGGCCCGGATCTCCGCCACCGACTGGGTCGACGGCGGCTGGTCGGTCGACGACAGCGTCGACCTCGCCGGTGAACTGGCCGCCGCCAGCGTCGACCTCGTCGACTGCTCCTCCGGCGGGGCGTCCCCCGACGCGACGGTGCCCGTCGGCCCGGGCTACCAGGTGCCCCTGGCCGCCCGCATCCGGCGGGAGGCCGGCGTGGCCACCGGCGCGGTGGGGCTCATCGTCGAGCCGGAGCAGGCCGAGCAGATCGTGGCGACCGGAGAGGCCGACCTGGTGCTGCTCGGCCGGGAACTGCTCCGCGACCCGTACTGGCCGCACCGCGCCGCCGCCAAGCTCGGCACCACCCCCACCTGGCCCTCCCAGTACCTCCGCGCCACCTGACCCACCCCCACCCGCCCCACCCGGGTTGATCATGAGGTTAGCGGGTGGTTCTGCCCGATTTGACCCCGCTAACTTCATGATCGACGCAGCGTCGGGCGGGGGGTGGGGCGGGGGGTGGGGCGGGGGGGTGGGGGCGCGTCAGCCGGCCAGGTGGGACCAGGTTGGTTCCAGGTCGCGCCAGGGGCCCTGGGCGGCGACCCGGCCGTTCTCCAGCACCACGACGTGGTCGGCGCGGACCAGCGCCGCCCGTTTCGACGTCGAGCCGACCACCGTCACGCCGTGCCGGCGCAGCGCCTCCCAGAGCGCCAGCTCGGTGGTGACGTCCAGCGCGGACGACACGTCGTCGGCCACCAGCAGCTCGGTACGCGGTGCGAGTGCCCGGGCCAGCGCGAGGCGCTGGAGCTGCCCGCCGGAGAGCCGGGTGCCCTTGTGTCCGATCATCAGCCCCAGCCCGGCCCCGGACGCCGCGAGGTCGTGGTCGAGCTGGGCGGTCGACACGGCCGCGGCGGCGTCGACCGGATGGCCGAGGGTGATGTTGTCGGCGACCGTCCCGGACAGCACCCGGGGCAGCTGGCCGACGTAACCCACCTGGTGCGGACGCAGGAACAGCTCCGGTTCGGTGACCGGCTCACCGTTCCAGGTCAAACGACCCGTGTGCGGCGCGATCCCGGCCAGAGCCCGCAGCAGTGACGACTTGCCCGAGCCGACCGGCCCGACCACCAGCACGAGTTGGCCGCGCTCCACGGTCAGGTCGACGTCCCGCACGGCCGTCGTGCCGTCGGTGTGCCGGACGCCGAAGCCGGACAGCTCCAGCCGGCGCAGCGGGTGCCGCGGCGGCACGGCCGGCGCCGGTGCCTTCCCGGTGGCCAGGTCCACGTCGGGCAGGGAAGCCGAGTACGCGGCCACGCCGGCCATCGCCATCGTCCGGCGGGTCCACACCCGCGCGGACGGCACCTGCGAGATCAGCGACGCCGTGGTCCACGCGAACCAGCGCGCCGCGGCGAGCGTGGCCACGGCGACCAGGGTCGCCCCCGCCGACAGCGTGCCGGTCAGGAACAGCGCCCAGGCGCCGATCGGCAGCAGCCCGCTGACCAGCGACGGCGTCGACCGGGACCACACCTGCACGGAGATCTCCCGCCGCTGCCGCTCGCTGCGCGTCACGTCCAGGTCGGCGAGGTGGGTGAGCACCGGCCGGGTCGCGCCGGCCAGCTTCACCGTGCGGGCGGCGGACAGCGAGGAGACCAGCGCGGTCGCGAACGCCGCCCGCGCCGCCACCGTCTCCCGCGCGGTGCGCTCCAGGCGAGGGCCGAACAGCGTCGCCGCCAGCCCGGACACCAGCATCGTCCCGGCGAAGAACAGCCCGGGTACGACGCTGCCGGAGATCGCCGTCATCGCCACCAGCAGCACGAGTGCGGCCGCCTGGTCCAGCAGGTTGTCGGCCAGTTGCACGACCCGTTCGGTGTCACCGCCCTGGGCCACCACCTCGGCCGGGGTGTGCGTGCTGACCCGCCGGGGCCCGGTCTGCCCGTGCACGAGGCGCAGGCTGATCCGCAGCATCTGCCGGACCCACCAGCCCGGGAACCAGATGCTCGTGTACCAGGGGACGGGCAGCGTCACCAGCAGCCCGGCGGCGATGCCGAGCGCCGGCAGCCACGGGTCGCCGACGCCGTCGACCACGTCCGCCCAGAGCCACGGCAGCAGCGGGCCGTCCAGGCCGATCAGCACCAGCACCATGAACAGCGCCAGCGCCGCCAGCCCGTACCGCGGGTCGTTGAAGACCAGCCGCACGATCTCCCGCAGCGTGCCCGCGAACGTCGCGGTCGGCGGTGGCGTGCGGTCCTCGGGCGCGGCCCCCGCCGGTGGTGTGCGGTCGGCGGGCTCGGCGGACGGAGCTTGGTCCCCCGGCGCGTCCGGCTCCGGGCCCTCCAGCAGGTCGAGCCCGCCGCCGCGGCTGCGCGTGCCACCCCGGGCGTACGCGGCGGTGTGGCTGGTGGCGAGCAGTTCGGCGAAGCGCTCCGACTCCCGCAGCGGTCCCGCCTCGACCACCGCGCCGTCGGCCAGCACGACCACCTCGTCGCAGTGCCGCACCGAGGAGAGCCGGTGGGCGATGACGATGCCGATCCGGTCGCGCAGCAGCCGCTCGGTGGCGCGTTGCACGCGCGCCTCGGTGACCGGGTCGAGCCGGGCGGTGGCCTCGTCCAGGATCACCACGTGCGGGTCCCGCACCAGGATCCGGGCGAACGCGACCAATTGCTCCTGCCCGGCGGAGAGCACGTGCCCGCCCTCGCCGAGCCGGGTGTGCAGCCCGTCGGGCAGCTCGGCGATCCAGGCGGCGAGACCCAGCTCGTGCAGCGCGCGGGCCGCGTCGTCGAGCAGGCCGGAATCGAAGAGCGCGACGTTCTCGGCGAGCGTCCCGGCCAGGATCTCGGTGCGCTGCGGCACCACGGCGATCCACCGGCGGAGCTGCTCGACGTCGAGGTCGCGCAGGTCGCGGCCGCCGAGGAAGACCGTCCCCGCCGGCACGTCGACGGCCCGGGTGAGCACCTTGGCCAGGGTCGACTTGCCGGAGCCGGTGCGGCCGACCAGCGCGTACGAGCGGCCGCGGGTGAAGGTCAGGTGGACGTCGCGCAGGGCGGGCCCCCGGGTACCGTCGGCCACCGGGTAGCGGAAGGTGAGCCCCCGGACCGAGAGGTCACCGTCGAGCGGGGCCTGCCCGCCGGTGGGCTCCTGCGGCGAGTCCTCCAGCAGCTGCACGCGGCCCCAGGCGCCGAGCGCGTACTGCAGCTCGGGCACCATCCGGCTGACGTG
The DNA here is from genome assembly GCF_009707425.1 of Micromonospora sp. WMMC415. GTDB lineage: Bacteria > Actinomycetota > Actinomycetes > Mycobacteriales > Micromonosporaceae > Micromonospora. The sequence continues at coordinate 5,878,595 of NZ_CP046104.1, forward strand.
CTCGACGGTGGCGCCGAACGCGATGGCGAGCAGCCACACCGCGGTGAGTCGGGCGCCGTCCATCCGGCCGGTGGCCAGTGCCCACGCCCCGGCGAGCACCACCGCCGCGATCCCCGCACGGGTGACCCCGGCCGCCACGGTCGTCACCTTCGCCGACATCCGCCAGACCCGCAGGCCGCGGGAGAGCACGGCCGCCGCCCGCGTGGCGTAGAGCCGGAGCACGTACGGCTGGGCGAGGCTGGTGCGGACGTCGTCCTGGCCGTGGATGGCCTCCTCCATCACCGCCGCCAGGTCGGACCAGGCCTCCTCCTCCGCCATCCGGGCCGGCACGATCCGGGCGGTGGGCCGGCGCAGGCCGACGACGAGCGCACCGGCCAGCACCAGCATGGTGACGCCGGCCGGCCACCACACGCCGATCGCGACGGCGGTGGAGAGCACACCGACCGCCAGCATCTGCGCGATGCGTACGCCCTGGGCCCGCACGGCGGCGGCGACCTGGTAGACGTCGCCGTCGATGCGGTCGAGCAGCTCACCAACCGGCGTCGTCTCCAGAGTGGGCAGGTCCTGCCCGAACGCGACCCGGCACAGCCGGCGCCGGACGGCGGCGGACCAGTCCGCGGTCACGCCCGCCATCAGCAGGCTGACGACGAGGTCGCTGACGACGGCGGCGACCAGCGCGGCGGCGAGGACGGTGAAGTATCCGGTGGACCGGTGCAGCAGGACCGGCCCGGCCAGGGCCGCGGCGGCCGCCTGGCCGCCGGCGCCGAGCACGACCAGGACGGTCACGATCGCCATGCGGCGGGGCGACGTGGCCCACATGTCGCGGAGCAGACGCACGGCGAGACCCCTTACGGCAGACGGTGGCGGTAGGACCAGCGTCGCCCGAGTCGACCCGGGCGATCAACGCATTTACCCGTCGATGCGTCGCCGCCTGGTGACGCGCGGTAGCGCGTTAACAGGGGGCCCCTCCTCTACCGCAGGCGTTATCAAGGGGCCCTTCCTTACACCTCGGCGACCCGTCGCACGATGGTGAGGAGGGCGTCCTGCACGTCCTCGAGGGGGCGGTCGGGCTGGAAGACGAGCCAGTCCACGGCGACCACCAGGCCGACGCCGAACAGCGCCGACGAGGCGGTCCGCACGTCCAGGTCCGCCGGCAGGTCCCCGCTGGCCACGCCGGCCCGTACGGTCTCGGCGATCACCTCGATCGCCTCGCCGCGCAGCAGCCGCAGGGTCTGCTGCCACTCCCGGTTGGTGCGCCACATCTCCGACAGCAGCAACTGGGCGAAGGCCCGGTAGCGGCGGATGTACTCCAGTTCGGCGCGCACCAGGGCGGCCAGCGCCTCGCGGGGCGGCAACCCGGCCACGGCGGCGCGGAACTCGGCGGTCAGCAGACCGATGCCGTGCCGCAGCAACTCCTCGAAGAGGACCGTCTTGGACTGGAAGTTGTAGTAGACGGTGCCCTTGGCGACGCCGGCGCGGGCGGCGATGTCGTCCACGGTGGTGGCGGAGTAGCCCTGCTCGGCGATGAGTTCCACGGCCGCCTCGAAGAGGCGCTGACGGGTGTCCTCCCGCCGCCGGCTCCGTCCGTCCGCCACTCGCTCTCCCCCGTGCACTCCGCGCCGCCCCCAGCATCCTCACATGGCCAGCTCCGGGTGGAGGGTGGCCGGGGTCAGCCGGCGCGCCCGCCGCGCGGCGAGGCCGGTGAGCACGAGCGCGCCCGCCCCGAACGCGACCAGCACGAGCGCGCCGGTCACCACCGGCCCGACCGCCCCGCCGTTGATGGTGTGGCGCAGCGCCGTGACCAGGTAGCTCATCGGCAGCCACGGGTGGATCACCTGGAAGAAGCCGGGCGATGTCTCCACCGGGTAGGTGCCGCCGGACGAGGTGAGCTGCAGCATGAGCAGCGCCAGGGCGGCCAACCGCCCGGCCGGGCCGAGCTGCGCGCCGAGCCACTGCACGGTCGCGGTGAAGACGAGCGAGGCCAGCGCCAGCACCCCGAGGGTCGCGGCGGGCCGCGCCGGGTCCAGCCCGAGCGCCAGCGTCACCACCGCGAAGAGCACCCCGGCCTGGGCCAGGCCGATCGCCGCGGCGGGCAGCCAGCCCGCGAGCGCGACCCGCCAGGCCGCCGCACCGGACATCACGTGCCGCCGGTTGAGCGGGCGCAGCAGCAGGTACGTGATCATCGCGCCGACCCAGAGAGCCAGGCCGAGGAAGTACGGGGCGAAGCCCACGCCGTACGAGCCGGCGGCGTTGTGCGCGGTGCGGTCCAGCGCCACCGGATCCCCGAGGATGTCGGCGCGGGCGTCGGCGTCGTCGTACCCGGGGATCTTCCCGGCCCCGGCGGTGAGCCCGTCGGCGAGGTCGCCGGCGCCCGTGCCGAGCCGCGTCAGCCCGTCGGCGAGGTCCCCGGCGCCGCCCTCCAGCCGGACGAGTCCGTCGGCGAGCCGTTCACTGCCGGCGCCCAGCCGCTGGAGGCCGCCGTCCAGTTCCCGGGCGCCGCTGGCGAGGCGGAACAGCCCGCCGTGCAGCTCGTCCGCGCCGGTGGCGGCCGTGTCCAGGCCGTCCCGCAGCCGGGCACTGCCCTCGGCGAGGGTGGTCAGGCCGGTGGCCAGTTCGTCCACCTTCGCGCGGGCGGCGGCGACGTCGTCGGCGAGGTGCGGGGCGGCCGCCGCGATCTCGCGCGCGGTCGCCGCCACCGCCGTCATCCGCTCCCGCAGGGCGGCGAGGTCGGTCCGTTCCAGCCCGGCCACCACCGCCTCGGCCGCGGCGACCGCCTGGTCGGCGGCCCGGCGGGCGGCCACCACGGCCGGGTCGTCGGCCAGCTCGGGGTGGGCCGCGACCAGCGCGTCGAGCCGGTCGCGGACCGCCCGGGCGGCGGTCACCGCCTCCTCGGCCCGGGTGGGCAGCACGTCCAGCCCGGCAGCGAGGGCCTCGGCGCCCTCGGCCACGGCGGTCGCGGACGTCTCGATCAGCTCGGCGTTCTCCCGCAGCACCGGCTCGACCCGGCCGGCCGCGTGGTCGACCCGGTCGGCGACGGCGCGGGTGGCGGAGGCCGCCCGTGCCGTCCCGTCGGCGAGCTGCACCGCGCCGGTCCGCAACTGCCCGAGCCCGTCGGCCAGGTCACCGGCGCCGTCGGCACTCCGGTCCAGGCCGCCGGAGAGCTGGCCCGCGCCGGCCGTGGACGCGTCCAGGCCGTCGGCGAGCCGGCCGGCACCGCCCACGCTCCGGTCCAGTCCGCCGGCCAGCGTCCCGGCGCCGTCCGTGGCGCCGCCGAGGCCGTCGGCGACCTTCCCCGCGCCGTCGGCAGCGCGGGCCGTCTCCGACTTGAGGTCCGTGAAGCCGACCAGCATCTTCGCGAAGTAGCCCGCGGCGGTGCTCTCCCCGGCGGCCGCCCGGATCTCGGCGAAGGCCGACCGGGCGAGCAGCCCGGAGAGGTAGTTGGTGGAGTCGTCGCTGACCAGCTTCAGCCGCCCCTGCCGGGCCGGCCGCGCGGGGTCCGGGCCCGCGGCGAGGGTGGCGGAGAAGTCAGCCGGGATGGTGAACGCGAGGTGGTACCGGCCGCCGCGCAGTCCGGCGGCGGCGTCCTCGGCGTCGGTGACGTGCCAGCCGAACACCCGCCGGTCGAGCAGTTCGTCGGTGAGGTCCTGCCCGGCGTGCACGGCGCTTCCGTCGCTCGCGGTGGCCGGGCGGTCGGCGTTGACCAGTGCCACCGGGATGCGGTCGAGCTTGGTGTACGGGTCCCAGAAGGCGTACAGGTAGAGGGCACCGTAGAGCAGCGGGATGACGGTGAGCACGGCCAGCGCGGCCCGGGGCAGCCGGCCCCGCGTCATCCGGCGCAGCTCGAAACGGGCCAGTCGGAACACGCTCACGGGGTCACCTCGACGGTCTCGACGTCGGTCACGGAGGGGTCGCCGTCGCGGGGCGCGGGTTCGGCGGACGGCGCGGCTGTGGTCGGTGGCTGGGCGTCGGCGGGCGGCTCGGGCCCGGCGGACTCGGCGGTGGGCGCGGGTCTGGCGGACGGCGCGGCTGTGGTCGGTGGCTCGGGCCGGAGCGGAGCGCGGGTGTCGCGGGTGAGGGCGGTGGTGAGCGAGGGCACCGGCGGTGGGTCACCGAGGCGGTGCACGATCGCCGGGCTGTCCGGTTCGACGGCGCGGGCGGTGGCGATGACGGCGTAGCCCCGGTCGGCCAGGTGGCTGAGCGCCGTCCAGAGCCAGGCGCGCTCGGCGGCGTCCGACCCGGCGTCCACGTCGTCGGCGACGATCAGCGCCGGGCCGCTCAACGTGGCCAGGACGAGCCCCAGCACCTGACGCTGCAGCGGCGTCAGGTCCCGGCCCCGGGTGGCCGGGTCGAACGGCACGTCGTCGGTCAGCCCCGCGCCGGCGATCGCGGTGGCGAAGGCGTCCCGCCGGTACGCGCGCCGGGCCCGCAGGGCCGCCACCGGCACCAGTTGGCGACGCCGGTGCGGGACCGGCCCGAGGAGCAGCAGCCGCTCCCGGACGTGCTCGGCGACGGTCAGCGCGGGATCGGGCTCGTGCACGTCGGGAACGTGGCCGAGTGCGGAGGTGCCGTGTCGCAGCAACCGCCCGTGCGTGGTGGGGAAGCGCCCGGCGAGGGCGAGCAGCAGCGATGTCCGTCCGCTGCCCGGGGGCCCGACGACGGCGTGCAGGTCGCCGCGGGCGGCGGTCAGGTCGACGTCCCGGAACACCCAACCGCGCCGGGTACGCAGGCCGAGTTGGTGCGCCTCGATGACCGCATCCCCCACCAAGCACTCCTTGAACTGACCGGTCAGTACAAAAACATGCCCAGCATAGTCCCGGCCGTCCGATCCGGAACTCATCGGCCGACGTGATCCGGGCCATGCGGCCCGGCGCCCCGGGTGGCGGGCGTCAGAACAGCACGGTGGCCAGGGTGCCCACCGGGCGGAAGCCGCAGCGCTCGTACACCCGCCGGGCGGGCACGTTGAAATCGTTGACGTACAGGCTGACGGTCGGCGCGACGCGACGCAGCGCGTCCCGGACGACGGCCGCCATGGCGGCCGTGGCGATCCCCCGGCCCCGCCACTCCGGGGCGACCCAGACCCCCTGGACCTGCGCGGTCCGCCGGGTGACCACCGCCAGCTCGGCCTTGAACACGACGGCGCCGTCGACGAACCGCGCGTACGCCCGGCCGGCCCGGACCAGGTCCTCCACCCGGCGACGGTAACTACGTCCGCCGTCCTCGGCCAACGGCGAGACACCCACCTCCTCGGTGTACATCGCCACCGCCGCCGGGAAGAGCCGGTCCACCTCACCTCGGCGTACCCGGCGCACGTGCGGGTCGACCGGCACGCCGGGCACCTCGTCGGTGGCGAGCAGCGGCTGGTTGGGGCGGACGTCCCGGGCCGGACCCCAGGTCGAGGAGAGACGGTCCCACAGCCCGAGCACCGCGTCGGCCCGCCCGACGATCGAGGAGCAGAGCCGCTCCTCACCGGCGAGCAGGTCGGCGAACGCGGCGACGGCCGGCTCCGAGGCGAGCACCGGCGTGAGGTTGCCGCCCAGCCAGCAGAGCGACTCCAGCTGGCGGCGGTTGCCGTACCCGAGGACCCGCCCCTCCGCGCGCCACCAGGCAAGGCCCCGCGCGGCGACCCGCTCGGCGACCTGCGCACCCGCGTACGGGTCGAGGTCGAGCAGGCGCTCGACCGCGCGGCGCTCCGATTCCCCGAGTTGCCGTACCGGCGCCGTCAGCACGGCTACCAGCCTGCCAGATCGGCGGGGACCGCGTAGGGCGACCGGCTCAGCGGGCCGAACCGGGGACCGGCACCGACGACCAGCGGGAGCGGGCCGACCAGGTGCTCGACGAGACCCGCCGCAAGCTCCACGCCATCCTCGCCGAAACCGAGTGACCGGCGTACGGCGAAGGGGGCGTCCCGCGTGGGACGCCCCCTCCGTAGAACGGGTACGGCTGGCTCAGTGCACCGTCACGGTGGCGCCGCCGGTCAGGCCGCGCAGCTCCTCGGGCAGTTCGGCACCCATCTCCTCGGCCAGCCGGAGCGCCTCCTCGATGAGCGTCTCCACGATCTGCCCCTCGGGGACGGTCTTGATGACCTGGCCCTTGACGAAGATCTGGCCCTTGCCGTTGCCGGAGGCGACCCCCAGGTCGGCCTCGCGGGCCTCGCCGGGGCCGTTCACCACGCAGCCCATGACGGCCACCCGCAGCGGCACCGGCAGCCCCTCCAGGCCGGCGGTGACCTCCTCGGCGAGCTTGTAGACGTCGACCTGGGCGCGCCCGCAGGACGGGCAGGACACGATCTCCAGGCCACGCTCGCGCAGGCCGAGCGACTCGAGGATCGCCGCACCCACCTTGATCTCCTCGACCGGCGGGGCGGACAGCGACACCCGGATGGTGTCGCCGATGCCCTCCGCGAGCAGCGCCCCGAAGGCCACCGCGGACTTGATGGTGCCCTGGAAGGCCGGCCCGGCCTCGGTGACACCGAGGTGCAGCGGGTAGTCGCACTTCTCGGCCAACTGCCGGTACGCCCGGATCATCACCACCGGATCGTTGTGCTTCACGGAGATCTTGATGTCCCGGAAGCCGTGCTCCTCGAACAACGAGCACTCCCACAACGCCGACTCGACCAGCGCCTCCGCGGTGGCCTTGCCGTACTTCGCCAGCAGCCGCTTGTCCAGCGAACCGGCGTTGACGCCGATCCGGATCGGGACGCCGGCGTCACCCGCGGCCTTGGCGATCTCCTTGACCTTGTCGTCGAACTGCCGGATGTTGCCCGGGTTCACCCGGACGGCCGCGCAGCCCGCGTCGATCGCGGCGAAGACGTACCTCGGCTGGAAGTGGATGTCGGCGATGACGGGGATCTGCGACTTGCGCGCGATCGCCGGCAACGCCTCCACGTCGTCCTGGCTCGGCACCGCCACCCGGACGATCTGGCAGCCGGACGCGGTCAGCTCGGCGATCTGCTGCAGCGTCGCGTTGACGTCGGCGGTGAGGGTGGTGGTCATCGACTGCACGGACACCGGCGCACCGCCGCCGACCGGCACCGAGCCGACCATGATCTGGCGGCTCGCCCGACGCGGCGCGAGCGGCGGGGGCGGTACGGCGGGGATACCGAGGCTGACAGCGGTCACTTCAGGCACTCACCTTGAGAAGAGCGTGATCGGGTTGACGACGTCCGCGGTGATGGTCAGCAGCGTGAACGCGCCACCGATCAGGATCACCGCGTACGTGAAGGGCATGAGCTTGAGGTAGTCGACCCGGCCCGGGTCGGGGCGGCGCAGCCGCGCGTACACCCAGGAGCGGGCCCGCTCGAACCAGGCGATGGCGATGTGACCGCCGTCCAGCGGGAGCAGCGGCAGCAGGTTGAACACGCCGATGAAGAAGTTCAGCGAGACGAAGAGCATGAAGAACAGCAGCCACGCGTTGTTCTCCACCGCCTCGCCGCCCAGCCGGCTGGCGCCGACCACGCTGATCGGGGTGTCCACGTCCCGCTCCCCGCCGGTGATCGCGGTCCACAGCGCCGGAACCTTCTGCGGGATCCGCTTCATCGCCTCGAAGGTGTTCACCGCCATGGTCCCGGTGAAGTCGGCGGTCGCGCCGAACGCGGCCACCGGGCCGTACTCGATGCGGGTGGGCGTGCTGGGGACGAGGCCGACGCCGAGCGCGGCGACCGGCCCGACGGCGCCCTTCGGGTCGTCCAGCGGCGGGCGCTGGGTCTGCGCGAGCGTCGCCGTCGCGGTGCCGGGCTGGCCGTCGCGGACGTACGCGATCTGCGCCGTCCCGCCCGGCTTGAGCCCACGCAGGGTGGTGAGCAGGTCACCGTAGCTGGCGACCGGCGTGCCGTTGACCGCGGTGATCCGGTCGCCGTCGCGCAGCTGGGCCCGCGCGGCGGGGCTGGCCGGGTCGGCGGCGGTGCAGGCACGGTTGGCGTTCTCCGGCACGACGCAGTCGGTGAGCTGGATGACGGCCGGCTCCTGCCGAACCTGCGCCTCGGTGGTCGGGAACTTCGGGTTGGGCAGACCGGCCGTGACCGCGATGATCCAGAGGGCGACCAGGGCGAGGGCGAAGTGGGTGACCGACCCCGCGGACATCACGATCGTCCGCTTCCACACCGGGAACCGCCACATGGCCCGCGGCTCGTCGACCGGGTCCACGTCGTCGTCCTGCGGCGTCATCCCGACGATCTTGCAGAAGCCGCCGAGCGGGATGCCCTTGATCCCGTACTCCGTCTCGCCGCGCCGGAACGACCAGAGGGTCGGGCCGAAGCCGACGAAGTACTTGGTCACCTTCATCCCGAAGGCCTTGGCGGTGAGCAGGTGCCCCGCCTCGTGCAGGCTCACCGAGATCAGGATGGCGAGGGCGAAGAGCGTCACCCCGAGCAGGTAGGCCATCAAGCTCCTTCCACCGATCCCGCGATCATCGCCTGCGCGTGCCGACGGGCCCACGACTCCGCCGCGAGCACGTCCTCGACGGTACCTGGTTCGGCGAAGTCCGGAGCGTCCGCCAGCACCCGCTCCAGGGTGTCGACGATGCCGAGGAACGGCAGCCGCCCGGCGACGAACGCGGCGACGCACTCCTCGTTGGCCGCGTTGTAGATCGCCGGCCGGCAGCGGCCCGCCGCACCGGCCGCCTTGGCGAGCGCGACCGCCGGGAACGCCTCGTCGTCCAGCGGCTGGAACTCCCAGGTGTGGCTCTTTGTCCAGTCGACCGGAGCGGCGGCGTCCGGCACCCGGTCGGGCCAGCCGAGGCCGAGGGCGATCGGCAGCCGCATGTCGGGCGGGCTGGCCTGGGCGAGCGTCGAGCCGTCGGTGAACTCCACCATCGAGTGGATCACCGACTGCGGGTGGACCATGACGGTGATGTCGGCGTACGGCACGTCGAACAGTTCGTGCGCCTCGATCACCTCCAGCGCCTTGTTGACCATCGTCGCGGAGTTGATCGTGACGACCGGCCCCATGTTCCAGGTCGGGTGGGCGAGCGCCTGCTCGGGGGTGACCTGCGTCAACTCGTCACGTCGCCGGCCCCGGAACGGGCCGCCGCTGGCGGTGACGACCAGCCGCCGCACCTCGCCCCGGGTGCCGCCGCGCAGGCACTGGGCCAGCGCCGAGTGCTCCGAGTCCACCGGGACGACCTGCCCCGGCCGCGTCACCGCGGCCTTCACCAGGGGGCCGCCGGCGACGAGGGACTCCTTGTTGGCCAGGGCGAGCGTACGGCCCGCGCGCAGCGCGGCGAGGGTCGGCGCGAGCCCGAGCGAACCGACGACCCCGTTGAGGACGACGTCGCAGGGCCACTGCGCCAGCTCGGTCATCGCGTCCGGCCCGGCGACGATCTTCGGCAGCTTGAAGTCCCCGCTGGCCCAGCCGCGCCGGCTCGCCTCGGCGTAGAAGGCGAGCTGGAGGTCCTGCGCGGCGGACGCCTTCGCCACGCCGACCGCCTCGACACCGAGCTCGAGGGCCTGGGCGGCGAGCAGCTCGACGTTGCCACCGCCGGCGCCGAGGGCGACCACCCGGAACCGGTCCGGGTTGCGCCGCACGATGTCGATGGCCTGCGTCCCGATCGAGCCGGTGGAACCGAGCAGGACGAGGTCCCGGGGAGAAGTCACGACGCCATTCTTCCCCAGGGACCCTGGACGCCCGCTGGGAGCCTCAGCCCTCGCCGCCGGCCGGCTCCTCCGGCGGCGCCTCCTCGCCCAACAGGTCCGCAGGGTCGATGGTGAACTCGAAGGGTTCCCGCATGACGAATGTCGTGCCCGCGGCCGCCGCCGACACCGGCCGGTACTCGCCCTCGAACAGTTCGTACAGCGCGATCGTCGGGACCCGGTTCCGCAGATCGACACGGAGGAAGTAGGGAACCCCCACCCTGGCGTACTCGCGCGGCCGGTCGATGATGTCTTTCCGCCGATTCCGCGGAGACACGATCTCCCCGAGTAGCACGGCATGCGAGATGTCCATCGTCGTCCGGCCGCCACCGGGGACCTTCAGCACGACGATGTCGGGGATGAAGAGGTCGTCACCAGAGATGACATTCGTCTCGATGTAGAGCCAGAGCTTGGCACGGCGGGCCGCCTGCTTCAGCAGGTAGGCCAGGTCCAACTCGGCATCCTGATGGTCGTATCCGGCGTGTGGGGTCACGATCACGCTTCCGCTCAGGACCTCGACCTTGGGGCCGTTGGTCTCCGGCAAGAGGTCGAGGGCGAGCTGGGCCGTCCACGGCTCGTCGTGCCACCGCAGCACGTCGAACGACGGCTCGGTGGGCTCCGGCGCCGGCTCGGGCGCGAACGCGGCCTGGGCCATCGCAGGCTCACCCCCTCAGCGGACCATCCTGCTCGGCTCAGCCTAACCGCGCCGCCCCGGAAACCGGCACGTCGCACGCGGCGTCCGTCGATGCGGTACCGGCCGGGCACCGGACCGCCCGGTGGGCTGACGTGGCGGCCGGATCAGGCGGGCGGGGCGTCCAGGACGAAGGTCTCCACCTCGGTGCCGCCGTACCAGTCGGTGCGCCGGCCGACGTGGGTCATGCCGAGGCGCCGGCACACCGCCACCGACCGGTCGTTGCCCGGCGTCACCACCGCGTAGATCTCCCGGGTGCCGGTGGCGAACTCACGGGCGACCATCGCCCGGGCCGCTTCGGTGGCGTAGCCGTGACCCCACGAGTCCGGGTGCAGGTGCCAGCCGACCTCGATGTCGTCGGTGGGCGTGGTGCCGTCGGCGCCCGGCAGGGGCTTGACCAGTACGCTGCCGGCCACCTGGCCGCTGTCGCGTACCTCGATCGCCCAGATTCCGTACCGGCCCCCGAACGACGCGGACCGCTCCCGCCAGGCCCGTACCCGCTCGGCGGCCTGGTTCGGGTCGGTGAGGGTCCCCGCCCCGCCGCCGAGCCAGCGCATCACCTCGTCCCGGGAGTAGATGTCGAAGACCCTGGCCAGGTCGGCCGGCGAATCGGTCCACTCCCGGATCACGAGGCGGTCCGTGGTGACAACGGTCATGGCGGCCGAGTCTAGGACTGACGGGGTGGCCAGCGGGGAACAGGAACCCGATGGACGGCGGATGGCAGCGGACGAAGCGGATCGTCGCTGCCGCCTTCCGGCCGGTACGCGGGCGGGACCTGTCGCTGCACGCCGCCGCGATCACCTTCTACGGGGCGATCGCCGTGGTGCCCGTGGCCCTGCTGGCCATCTGGCTGACGGCGCTGGTGGCGGGGGCCGACCGGGTGCGCCGGCTCACGTCGTACGCCGTGGAGACCCTGCCGGACGAGATCGGCGCGCCCCGGGCGGTGGCCGCGCTGGTCGAGGCCGGGGTGAACCTCACGCCGTGGCTTGCGCTGGCCTCGCTGCTGCCGGCGTCGCTGTACGGCGAGGGCCTGCGCCGGGCGTTCGTCTCGGTCGCCCAGCTGCGCAACGGCGAGTCGCTGGTCGGCTGGCGGGGGCGGCTGCTGCTGCTCCCGCTGCTGGCGCCCGCCCCGGCTCTGCTGTTGTCGATCCTGCTCGCGCTGCCGACCACCACCGGGCTGGTCCGCGAGGGCGGCTGGGTGGGCGCGCTGGGGGTGGTGCTGTCGTTCCTGGCGACCTGGCTGGTGCTGACCCCGGTGCTGATGTGGGTGTTCCGGGTGGTCGGTCAGGCGTCGCCGGACTGGCTCTCCACCCTCGCCGTCGGGTCGTTCACGGCGGCGAACCTGTCCGGCTTCCTGCACGGCTTCGTGCTGTTCGCGTCGCTGCCGATCGACCTGGGTGCGCCGTTCGGCGGCTTCGACCCGGTCGGCGCCGGCGTGGCCGTCCTGCTGTGGCTCTACCTGTTCCACGTGATCGTGCTGGCCGGCTACTCGGCCACCCTGGCCCTCTCCCGCTGGCGCATCCGCCGCAGCGACCGCGCCGACCGCGGCGACCGCGGCGACCGCGGCGACCGCGTTGATCATGAAGTTAGCGGGCCGGAAAGCGCTCCCCCACCCCGCTAACCTCATGATCAACCAGGACTCGGGCGCGCGGGCGGGAGTCAGTGGCGGAAGGGGCCGCGGACCTCGTAGGTCACCCCGCCGCCGCCCGTCCGGTCGCCGCTGGTGCCGCGCTGGGAGGAGAAGTAGAGGCGGGTGCCGTCCGGGGCGAACGCCGGGCCGGTGATCTCGGAACCGCTCTGGTTCAGGATGCGCAGGAAGGGGGCGACCACGCCGGTCGGGGTGATCACGCAGATCTCCATGTTGCCGCCGTCCTCGGCCACGTACAGGTCCCCGCCCGGGGTGCCGGTGATGTTGTCCACCCCGGTCAGCGGCGCCGCGCCGGCGGGGACCAGCGAGTCGTCGTACGCGAGGTCGAGGCGCTGGTTGACCGCGTCGTACGCCCAGACCCGGTTGTCGCCCTTGGTGGTGAACCAGCAGGTGCCCCGGTCGTACCAGCAGCCCTCGCCGCCGTCGAAGTGCTTGGCCGCGCCGACCTGCCAGCGGGTGAAGATCGGGAAGCCGTCCCGGTCCGGAATGTCCCGCCAGGTCACCGGCCCGGCGGTCTGGTCCGCCGGCGCGCACAGCACCTGGAGCCGGCCGGTGCGCAGGTCGCCCCACGTGTCCGGGACGAACCGGTAGAAGCAGCCGTCACCCTCGTCCTCGGTCAGGTAGACCACCCGCCGGTCCGGGTCGCACGCGGCGGCCTCGTGGGTGAACCGCCCCATCCGGGTACGCTCCTCGGCCGACCGGCTGCCGTCCGGCCACGTCTCGAAGACCCGCCCGAGCGGCACCTCCTCGCAGGAGAGCCAGGTGCCCCACGGGGTGGCGCCGCCGGCGCAGTTGACGTTCGTCCCGCCGAGGATGCGGTACGCCGCGGCGATCGAGCCGTCCGCCCGGAACCGCACCGCCGACGCGCCCCCGACCAGCGGGATCTCCGAGTTGGACACGTAGATCCAGCCGTCGCCGGCCGGGAAGCAGGCCCCACCGTCGGGCGCGAAGTGCCACAGGTACGCGGTGCCGGGGACGAACTGGCCGGAGCGGGCGATCACCCGGCTGGTGAAGCCGGCGGGGAGCTGGATGCCGTTGGCGTCGGGGGCGAGCAGGTCCCCGTACGGGCCGGGGCCGGGCTGGGCGGGGGCGGCCAGGGCAGCACCGGCCCAGAGACTGCCGGCGAAGGCGGCGCCGCCGGCGACGGTGGCGCGCAGGACGGTACGACGGTCCATCGGAGAACCTCCCGGGCTTCACAATCGATGCCCCGTCGACGTTAGAGCCGGCGGGGCATCGACGGAAGACTATCCGATGAACGCGAAATGACGCCTGCTCGGCGCCCGACCGCGCCCCCCGCCCCTCCCTCCTTTCGTTGATCATGAGGTGAGCGGGTGGGTTGATCTCCCCGGCACCCGCCAACTTCATGATCGACGGGGTGTCGGCGCGGCTGAGCGCCGGTTAAGGTGCCGGGTATGGGTGGTGAGCAGGGGAACGGGGTTCCGCAGCGGGCCGACGTCGTCATCGTCGGGGCCGGGCACAACGGGTTGGTGTCGGCGATCCTGCTGGCGCGAGCAGGGCTGGACGTGCTCGTACTGGAGGCGGCCGACGTCATCGGTGGGGCGACCCGCACCGAGACGCCGTTCCCGAAGGTCCCGGGGCTGCGGCACTCCACCGGGTCGTACCTGCTCGGGCTGATGCCGCCGGAGCTGCTCGCCACGCTCGACGTGCGCATCCCCGTGCTGCGCCGCGACCCGCACTACTTCCTGCCCACTCCGGGCGGGCCCGGCTCGCCGTACCTGCTCTTCGGCAGCGACACCGCCGCGACGCGCAAACAGCTCGCCGAGTTCTTCTCCCCCGCCGACGTCGCCGCCGACGACGCCCTCCAGGGCGAACTCGCCGCGCTGCGCGCGGACCTGGCACCGGCCTGGCTGGCCGAGCCGCTGCCGGTCGAGGAGACCGCCGAGCGGTACGTGCGGCCGGCGCTGCGGCAGGTCTTCGTCGACCTGGTCCGCGGGTCGGTCGCCGACCACCTGGCCCGCTTCGAGTTCCGCTCCGAGCTGCTGGTCAGCATGTACGCGGTGACCGACGGCCTGTCCGGCCTCAACGCCGGCCCCGACGACCCCGGCACCGGGCACAACTTCCTGGTGCACAACATGTGCCGACTGCCCGGCTCGGACGGCACGTGGATGATCGCCGAGGGCGGCATGGGCACCGTCTCCCGGACCTTCGCCGAGGCCGCCCGGGCGGCCGGCGCGACGATCCTCGCCGGAACGCCGGTCAGCGCGATCACCCTCGACGGGGGTGCCGCGTCCGGCGTGGTGCTCGCCGACGGGCGGGAGGTCCACGCGTCGGTGGTGCTGGGGGCGTGCGACCCGTACCGGCTGATGGACCTGCTGCCCGACGGCGCGCTCCCGGCGCCGCTCACCGACCGGATGGCGGCGGTCCGCCGCCCCGGCACCACGCTGAAGCTCAACCTGGCGCTGACCGGGCTGCCGCGCTTCTCCTGCCTGCCGGCCGACGCGCCGAGCCCGTTCGGGTCGACCATCCACCTGCTCCCCGGCTCGGCCTCGCTGTGCGGCAAGGGCGGCGAGGCGCCGATGGCGGCGCTGCGCGCGATGTGGGCCGACGTCCAGGCCGGGCGCCTGCCGGAGGAGCCGACGATCGAGTGGTACCTGCACACCACCGTCGACCCGTCGCTGTCCGACGCGGCCGGGCACCACTCGTCGGCGCTGTTCGTGCAGTCGGTGCCGTACGAGCTCGCCGGCACCAGCTGGGACGAGGCCCTCCCCGGGTACGTGGAGAAGCTGGTCGCGATCTGCGAGCGGTACGCCCCGGGCACCGGTGACCTGATCGCCGACGCGGTGCCCCTGCCCCCGCCCGGCATCGAGGCGCACTTCGGCATCACCGGCGGGCACATCCACCACGTCGACAACACCGTCTCGTTCACCGACCGGATGCCGTACGCGACCGGGGTCGACGGCGTGTACGCGGGCAGCGCCGGCTGCCACCCGGCCGGCAGCGTCATCGGCGCCGCCGGCCACAACGCCGCCCGGCGCGTCCTCGCGGATCTAGGCCGCTGACCCCTTCTCCGGCTGGGTGGCGGCCCGCGGGTCGTCACCCGGGTCCTTCACGAGGAAGAAGCCGGCGATCACGAGGTAGAGGAGAAGGCTGAGGATCGGGTCGACGAAGACGACCGCGAAGGCGAACACGAAGAGCAGCGGACGCAGCCGCATCCGCCGCGCGAGCGTCCGGGCCAGCCTGGGATCCAGGTCCTCGTGGAGCAGCCGCCGGCTGCTGGCCCACCACCAGCTCAGGTTGAAGAAGAGCGCCTCACCGAGCAGGGTGCCCAGGTAGAGGGCGGCGGTCAGCCGCTGCTCGGCCACCTCGCCGCGCAGGTGATCCGAGAGCAGGTCGGCGGTGAACGGGATCGCGGCCACGAAGAGCAGCAGAAGCAGGTTGAACACCAGGAGCGTGTGGTCGACCCGCACCACGTACCGCCACATGTTGTGGTGGGCGAGCCAGATCTGGCCGGAGACCACGAAGGTGATCACGTACGCCAGGTAGGTCGGCCAGGCCTGGAAGAGCGCCTCGGAAAGCTGCCCCCCGTTCGCCCGGGCCGGGCCGTTCTGGAGCAGCTCCACAGCCATCACCGTCAGGACGACCGCGAAGACCCCGTCGCTGAACGACTCCACCCGGGAGCGGTCCCGCGCCATCTCGCCAGGCCGCAGCGTCCCTTCGGTTCCGGACCGCTTCCAAGGCACCACACCTGCATGGTCGCCCACCGGGGCGGACCAGGTGGATCAGCTGAGGGATTCGCCGGCCGGGGCGGGCGACTGCTCGTCGACGCGGTGGGCGCGGATCTTGTGGCCCACGCTGGTCAGGCAACGGCCGCTGGACAGGTCGAAGCGCCACCCGTGCAGCTGGCAGGTGAGCTGGTCGCCCTCGACGACGCCGAAGCGGCTCAGGTCGGCCTTCAGGTGCGGGCAGCGGCGCTGCACCACCCAGTCACCGATGGTGATGTCCTCCGCGTCGACGGCCCGCTCGTGCTCGTCGTACCAGCCCTCGGAGTACTGCAGCCGCTCCTCGGACAGGCACTTGAAGAACGAGTAGACGAACTCGTTGTACTGGCCGATGCGCGCCGCCGAGAACCGGCACGACAGGAAGAGCGAGTTGACCCAGTCCACCTCGCCGATGTGCAGCAGGTGCTCGATCAGCGCCCGCTCGGTGCGGAACCGGTAGCGCACCTTCTCGTCCGCGTACGGCCGCACCTGCTTGCCCGGGAAGTCCACCACGATCGACTCGACGCTCTCGCCGTCGTAGCCGACCAGGTCGAAGCGGACCGGACCGCCGACCCCCTTGGCGATGTAGATCGACTCGTCCAGCAGCGGCTCGATGCGGCGCTGCATCTCCTTGAGGACGTCGATCTCCGGGTGCCGCCAGGACGCCTTCTCCGCCTCGATGATCGGGCGCTTGCGCTCCCGCATCTCCTCCAGGTGGGCGACCTTGTTCGCGAAGAACTCCGCCACCGGCACCGGGTGGGTGGTCTCGCACGTCCCGGTGGTGATCTCGGCGACGCTGCCGGGCAGCAGGACGACGGCGTTGGTCCCGCCGACCTTCGCGTACTCGGCGAGGAAGACCGACTGGTCGGGGAAGATGTTGCCCTCGTCGCCGTGGATGTCGTTGAACTGCCACAGCGCGTCGTCGAGGAAGCACGGCGGGCCGGCGATCGGCAAGACGTGGTCGGCCTTCAGGTCGTCGATGTACCGCCAGGTGCGGTCGAACTGGCGGTCCCGCTTCTGCTTGCCGAACGCGGTCTTGGCGGCCTGCGGCAGCTCGTAGACCATCGGGTACCAGATCGCCCCCGAGAACTGGAGCATGTGCGCGTGCACGTGGCCCAGCTCGGCGAAGAGACTGAGGTCGGTCGGGCGGGCGTCGTTCTGGTTGAGCAGCCGGACCCCGTCGTACTCCACCCACAGCGACGAGTCGCCGATCGGGCCGTCGGTCGGGCTGGTCAGCGCCTGGATCATCACCTTGAGGCCGCCGTCCAGCTCGACGACCTCCTCGTTCGGCGCCTTCAGGAACTTCGTGAAGCCCAGCTCCCGCAGCTCGTCCTCCATCTCCGAGGTGGGGAAGGCGGGCAGCAGGACGGTGGCCTTCTTCGACACGTACCGCCTGAGGTGGGCGGCGTCGAAGTGGTCCCGGTGCAGGTGCGAGACGTACAGGTAGTCGACGTCACCCAGGGTGTCCCAGTCGAGTCGGGAGTTGTCGGGGAACGGGAACCACGAGGCGAAGTACGCCGGGTTGACCCACGGGTCGCACAGGATGCTGCCCGCGGGGGTGTCGATCCGCATGCTCGCGTGCCCGGTACCGGTCACTCGCACCGCAGGTCCCCCTAAGAACGACGAAAAGGTGTACGCGGAAACGCTACCGGAGCCGCTCCGACCGCCGCCCGCCGACGCCGGGAGTACTGCGACGAGGCACCTCGCGGCAGCTCAGGCGCCGGTCGGCTGCGCCCAGGAGCGCCGGTCGGGCGCGGCCGCACGCCAGCCGTCGAGCAGCCCGGGGATCTCGTCCGGCGGCGCGGCGAGGCTCACCCACTGCTCCCCTTGGTTCGGGTCGGCGGCGACGCTGCCCTCGCTGCAGCACGCGCAGATCGCCCGTACGCCGCTCGCCGGCTCGGCTCCGTAGTCACGCTCGGCGAAGACCGCCACCAGGGCGTGCACGTCGTCGACCGTGGCAGCCACGATGCGGACGCTGCTGGTGGGCAGCGGCGACTCCCGCCACAGCAGCAGCTCGCCGAAGACGGGGAAGGTTCAGGTGGCGGTCCTCGGCGTCCGGCATGGCCTGGTCCTCAGGTGGTCGGGCCCAGCGCCGGGCGCGGCACGGGGCGTGCCAGACTAACCGGAGATCCGATCGCGAGGGAAGGACCGACAGTGGCAGGAAGCGAGCCGGTAACGTCGCCGGACCAGCACAAGCCGGGGCACCGCAAGTCCGGGCGGATCGGCGCGGTGGTCGTCGCGCTGGCGCTGCTGGCGATGCTCTGCGGCAACCACGAGGGCAGGGTCGAGGACATCTGGCTGATCGGCCTCGCCGTCCTGCTGCTGGCCATCGTCATCGGCGACACCGTGCTGCGGCGCAACGGGCTGCGGTCGTAGACCCGGCGCCCGCGCCGGCGGGACACGCGCGAAGGGCCCGCTCCCGACCGGGAGCGGGCCCTTTTCGTCGTACGCGGTCAGCGACCGAGCAGGATGTCCTGCACGTCCTTGAGGGCGGCGTCGACCTCCGCCTCGAAGTATCCGCCCTGCACCAGACCGAAGCGCAGGGTGTCCAGGTCGCGGGGGTTCACCGGCATCGCGTTCCGCCCCTGCATCCCGCCGAGCAGGCTCTCGAAGAACCGGTCCACCTGGTCCGGGTCGTACCCGCTGCCGAAGCGGCGTACCTGGAAGCTGCGGCGGATCTGGTCGACCCGGTACAGGTCACTGCCGGGCGGGCCGGCCATCGGCGGGCCGGCCATCGCGGGCGGGCCGGGAACCGCGGGCGGACCACCGAAGCCCGGTTGCGGCTGCGCGGGTGGGCCGCCCATGCCGCGGCCCCGGTCCGGCATGCGGATCTCGGCGGTCATGTCGGTGCGTCCGTGCCGGCCGGCCTCGAAGCCGTCGAAACGCTCGTCCGGGCCGTAGCCACCCGGTCCGGAGTCCGGGCCGTAGCCACCCGGTCCGGAGTCCGGGCCGTAGCCACCCGGCCCCGGGGGCAGACCGCGGGGCGGCGCGCCGTGCCCCATCTGGGCGCCCGGGCCAGCACGGGGCGGCTCGTAGCCGCCGCGGGGCGTGTCGTAGCCGCCGGCGAAGGCTCCGGTGGGCTCGTCGTACCGGCCGTAGCGGTCGGGCGGGCCGGGCTGCGCCGGCATGACGCGGGGGGGCATCGGCTGCGCCACCGGGGACATGCCGCGCTCGTCGCGCATCGGCGGGCCCATCCGCTCCGGCGGGCCGAGCCGGTCCGGCAGGCGGGAGTCACCGCCACGGCCGCCCAGGCCGCCGCGCTCCTCCAGGTCGGCGAGCTGCCGCTCGACCCGGTCGAGGTGCAGGTCGACCTGCCACTCGTCGTAGCCGTTGAACCGGACCCGGAAGACGACGTCGTGGACCTCCTGCGAGGACACGGGCGCGCCGACCGGCTGCCCGGCCAGCGTGGCCTCGACGCGGTCGAGGAAGGCGTCCACCTCGTCGACCTTGTATCCCCGGCGCAGCGCCTTGCGCCGGAAACGCTGACCCTGACTCGCCACTATGTCTCCTGGTCTCGTTCGCTACGCCCGGTCACGGTGTCTCCCCGGTCCCAACGGTCTCACTGCCCTCCGCGGCGGCGAGCTGACCACACGCCCCGTCGATCTCGCGACCTCGGGTGTCCCGCACCGTCGTGGACACTCCGGCGTCGCGCAACCGCCGGACGAACTCCCGCTCCACCGGCTTCGGGCTCGCATCCCAGCGGCTGCCCGGAGTGGGGTTGAGCGGGATCAGGTTCACGTGGGCCAACTTGCCGGCCAGCAGCCGCCCGAGCAGATCGGCTCTCCACGGCTGGTCGTTCACGTCCTTGATCATCGCGTATTCGATCGACACACGACGTCCCGTGCGGGTCGCGTACTCCCAGGCCGCTTCCAGCACCTCGGACACCTTCCAGCGCTGGTTCACGGGCACGAGTTCGTCGCGCAGCTCATCATCGGGGGCGTGCAGCGACAAAGCAAGGGTCACTGAGAGGTCTTCGCTGGCCAGTCGGCGGATGGCCGGCACCAGCCCGACCGTGGAAACGGTGATGTGCCGCTGGGAGAGCCCCAGCCCCTCGGGGGCCGGTGCGACCAGGCGCCGGATCGCGGCCACGACCCGGTTGTAGTTGGCCAGCGGCTCGCCCATTCCCATGAACACGACGTGCGACAGCCTCGGCGGGGACCCGGCCACCGCGCCGGAGGCGGCCACGCCCGCCAGGTAGACCGCCTGGTCCACGATCTCGGCGGTGGAGAGGTTGCGGGTCAACCCGGCCTGGCCGGTCGCGCAGAACGGGCACGCCATCCCGCAGCCGGCCTGGCTGGAGATGCAGACCGTGACCCGGTCCGGGTAGCCCATGAGCACGCTCTCGACGAGCGAGCCGTCGTGCAGCCGCCAGAGTGCCTTGCGGGTCGCCCCGTCGTCGCACGCCAGCTCCCGCACCGGCGTCAGCAGCGTGGGCAGCAGTCGTTCGGCCAGCTTGTCACGGGTCGCGGCCGGCAGGTCGGTCATCTGCCGGGGGTCGCGCACCAGGCGCCCGAAGTAGTGGGTGGAGACCTGTCGGGCCCGGAACCGGGGTTCCCCCAGCTCGGCGACCAGCGCCTGGCGGCCGGCGAGGTCGAGGTCGGCGAGGTGCTGCGGGGGCATCGCCGCCCGGCGTGCGGGGGCGTCGAGGTTGACCGGGGTCAGGGGCAGGCTCGTCATGTCGCGTCCAGTCTGTCACGCCCGGCGCGGGACGCACCCGTCCGGAGGTGCCGAATCGAGCCGGACCGCACGGACGGAAGCACCTGCGGAGGGTGATTCACGACTCAACCAGCCATCGGAACGAGGACCGCCAGCAGCAGGTACGCCGTCGGGACGGCGAACAGGATCGAGTCGAGCCGGTCCATCAGGCCGCCGTGCCCCGGCAACAGGTTGCTCATGTCCTTCACGCCGAGGTCACGTTTGACCATGGACTCGGCCAGGTCGCCGAGCACGGCCGCGGCGGAGACCGCCACCCCGAACAGGGCGCCCCACCAGGGGCGGACGTCGAAGAGCAGCCAGAGCAGCACCGCGCTGCCGAGCGCCGCCGCGCCGACCGACCCGGCCAGGCCCTCCCAGGACTTCTTCGGGCTGATCGTGGGGGCCATCGGGTGCTTGCCGAAGTTGGCGCCGGCCGCGTACCCGCCCGTGTCGGAGAGCACCACGGCGACCAGGGTCGCCAGCACCCGCAGCGAGCCGTCGTCCGGCACCGCGGCCAGCAGCGCCGCGAAACCGCCGAGGAACGGCACGTAGACCGCGATGAGCGTGGCGGCGGTGACGTCCCGCCGGAACCCGGCCGGCCCGTCCCCGAGGCGCCACACGACCGAGCCCAGTACGGTGACGGCCAGACCGAGGGTCAGCGCGTCGGGGCCGGCGAACCAGGCCAGCCCCACGGTGAGCACGGCGCCGGCGATCAGCGGGACCAGCGGCGGGTGGGCGTCGGCCCGCCCGGCCGCCCGGGCCATCTCCCAGCTGCCGATCGCCACCGCGCCGGCGACGACCAGCAGGAACGCCGGCGGGTAGAGGAACAGTGGCACGAGGATGAGCGCGCCGAGGGCGACGCCCACCCCGATGGCCGCGGGCAGGTTGCGGCCGGCCTTGCCCGACGACGCCGCCGGGGCCCCGGACCCGCCCGCCCGGCGCCGGCCCGGCTGGCGCCGACCCGGCGGCTCCGACCCGGCCGGGGCCGGCTCGTCCCGGACCGGCGTGAGCTGCGTGGTGGGGTACTCCGACAACGGGGGCGCCTCGTCTCGGACGGGTTGCAGCTGCGCGGTCGGGTACTCCGGATCGTCACCGGCGGGGCCGTGGCGCCCGTTGCGGCCGTTCACCGGGCCGGGCCGGCCCCCGTACGCCGGGTCACCCGCGCCGGAAGGCCCGTGGAAGGGCCGGGCAGGGTCGCGGTCGTCGTACCCGGGGTACGTCCCGGCGGGATCGGCCGAGGGCCGGGTGCGCGGGTCCGCGTGGAGGTCGGGAGCGACAGCGGGCCGCCGCGCCCAGGGGCCGGGCTCGACGTCGTGGTCGGGCCAGGGCAGGTTGGGCCGGTCCGGCCGGTCCCAGCCGCGAGGGTCGGCGCTGCCGTAGGGGTCGACGTGGGACATCACGCACCGCGCGGACGTGGTGCGAGACCGACGACCAGACGCACAACCACAACCATCCCCTACCCGAGTGACTTTCCCGTCGGTTGACCGGCACGTCGGCCGGCCGATCCCCGCAGTTCACCGCGCGGTGGCCCGGGAATCGTGCCGAGCCTACTGCACCCGTCGCCGGGCCACTCGGGACCGCTGCCGGCGGACGGCGCGGGCAGATGGCGCGGGCAGATGGCGCGGGCGGACGGCACGGGCGGACGGCACGGGCGGACGGCACGGGCGGACGGCGCTCCACTGCCGCCGAGCCACGCGGACGGCGCCCCACTGCCGCGGGGCCACGCCGACGGTGCTCCACTGCCGCCGGACGGGCAGCGCGCGGTGCCCAAACGGTCGTGGCACCGGCGTACCGCCGCCCACGAGGGCGTGCGCCGGTGCCACGTCGCCGGTCGGGCGGCCGGGGTCAGACCTCCAGCAGCTCGGCTTCCTTGTGCTTGACCAGCTCGTCGACGGTGGCGACGAAGCGATGGGTCAGGTCGTCCAGCTCCTTCTCGGCGCGACGTCCCTCGTCCTCGCCGACCTCGCCGTCCTTGACCAGCCGGTCCAGCTCCTCCTTGGCCTTGCGGCGGATGTTGCGGACGGCGACCTTGGCCTCCTCACCCTTGTGCCGGGCCACCTTGATCATCTCGCGGCGGCGCTCCTCGGTCATCTGCGGGAGCAGGATGCGCAGCTGGTTGCCCTCGTTGTTCGGGTTGACGCCGAGGTCGGAGTCGCGGATCGCCTTCTCCATGGCGTTGATCTGCGAGTTGTCGTACGGCTTGATGATGACCATCCGCGGCTCGGGCACGCCGATGGACGCCATCTGCGGCAGCGGGGTCGGGCTGCCGTAGTAGTCGATAATGATCTTGGAGAACATGGCGGCGTTGGCGCGGCCGGTACGGATGGCGCCGAACTCCTCCTTGGCGTGCTCGATGGCACGCTCCATCTTCTCCTCGGCCTCGAGGAGGGTGTCGTCGATCACCGGTCTCCTCGCCTCCTTCTGTGCTCGTCGTGGCTGGTCGTGTCGGAGGACCGTTGAGGTCGGCTGCTCAGGTGGTGATCAGGGTGCCGATCTTGTCGCCACCCACGGCCCGGATGATGGTGTCGTCGCCCTGGGCGCCGAAGACCAGCATCGGCAGGCCGTTCTCCATGCAGAGGCTGAAGGCGGCGGCGTCGGCCACCCGCAGGTTGCGGCGGAGCACCTCGGAGAAGGTGATCGAGTCGAACTTGCTGGCGGTCGGGTCGATGCGCGGGTCGGCCGTGTAGACGCCGTCCACGCCGTTCTTGCTCATCAGCACCACGTCGGCCCGGATCTCCAGGGCACGCTGGGCGGCGACGGTGTCGGTGGAGAAGTACGGCATGCCGGCGCCGGCACCGAAGATCACCACGCGGCCCTTCTCGAGGTGCCGGATGGCGCGCAGCGGAATGTACGGCTCGGCGACCTGGGCCATCGTGATGGCGCTCTGCACCCGCGTCTCGATGCCCTCCTTCTCCAGGAAGTCCTGGAGGGCGAGGCAGTTCATCACGGTGCCGAGCATGCCCATGTAGTCGGCCCGCGCCCGGTCCATGCCGCGCTTCTGCAACTCCGCGCCGCGGAAGAAGTTGCCACCACCGACCACGACGGAGACCTGCACCCCGCGCCGGACCACCGTGGCGATCTGCCGGGCGATGGCCTGGACGACGTCCGGGTCGACACCGATCGCCCCTCCGCCGAACACCTCACCGGAGAGCTTCAGCACCACCCGGCGGGCCCGACCGGGAGGTGGCGCCGTCGGATCCTCCGCCGCCAGGCTCCGGTCACTAACAACCTGCGTCATCCGCCCCGCCCTTCCCCATGCGGCGCCCCGCGCCGCGTACCGCGAAACTGCCGTGACCGACCCTAGGGCCCGCGTCGAGGTCGCAGCCCGGCCGCGCCGGGACCTCGCCACAGACCCTATGTGACGAGGAGGCCGCGGTGCCTGACACGTACACCGGCGACCTCCTCGTCCACGTTCCCTACCGCGGGCGTCTTCACGCGCCCGCGGAGCGGCTCAGGCCTGGCCGACCTCGAACCGGACGAACCGGGTGATCTCGATGCCGGCCTCGGCCAGCACCTGCCGCACCGTCTTCTTGTTGTCCGTGACCGACGCCTGCTCCAGCAGGACGAAGTCCTTGAAGAAGGAGTTGACCCGGCCCTCGACGATCTTCGGCAGCGCCGCCTCGGGCTTGTTCTCCTCACGGGCGGTCTGCTCGGCGATGCGCCGCTCGGACTCGACGACCTCGGCCGGCACCTCGTCACGCGTGAGGTACTGCGGCCGCATGGCGGCGATCTGCATGGCCGCGCCGCGCGCGTCGGCGTCGCCCGCCTCGTCGGTCTTGCCGGCGTACTGCACCAGCACGCCGACCGCCGGCGGCAGGTCCTGCGCCTTGCGGTGCAGGTAGACCGCAACGGTGCCGTCCAGCTTGGCGAACCGGTTGAGCACCAGCTTCTCGCCGATCTTGGCGGACTGCTCCTGGACCAGGTCGGCGACGGTCTTCCCGTCGATCTCAGAGGCCAGCAGTTCCTCGGCGTTGCTCACGCCGCTGCGCTCGCCGTGCTCGACCAGCTGCTGGGCCAGCGCGATGAAGCTGTCGTTCTTGGCGACGAAGTCGGTCTCGCAGTTGAGCTCCAGCAGGGCCTTGCCGGAGTGCGCGACGAGGCCGTTCGCGGCGGTCCGGCCGGCCCGCTTGCCGACGTCCTTCGCGCCCTTGACGCGCAGGATCTCGACGGCCTTGTCGAAGTCGCCCTCGGCCTCGGTCAGCGCCTTCTTGCTGTCCATCATGCCGGCGCCGGTCAGGTCGCGGAGCTTCTTGACGTCCGCGGCGGTGAAGTTGGACATGGCTCTCTCTTCGGTGTTGAGACTGCGGGTGGGATGGTCTGAGGTGGCGGTTTACCCGGATCCGGGCGGATTCTGCCCGGACTGCCCGCCGCTCCCCGCCGTCCGGAAGGACCGGACGACGGGACAGCGGCGTACGGTCACTCCGCGGCGGCGGCCGCCGGCTGCTCGTCGGCCTTCTTCGGCTCCTCGAGCAGCTCGCGCTCCCACTCGGCCAGCGGCTCGTCCGAGGCGACACCCGCCTCCGGCTTCTCGTCGGTGCCCCGACGACGGCCGGAACGGGCGATCAGGCCGTCGGCGACGGCGGCGGCCACGACCTTGGTCAGCAGCTCGGCCGACCGGATCGCGTCGTCGTTGCCCGGGATCGGGTAGTCGACCTCGTCCGGGTCGCAGTTGGTGTCGAGCACCGCGATGACCGGAATGCCCAGCTTGCGGGCCTCGTCGACGGCGATGTGCTCCTTCTTGGTGTCGACCACCCAGATCGCGGCCGGGAGCTTCTGCATGTCCCGCAGACCGCCGAGGGTGCGGGACAGCTTCTCCTTCTCGCGGGAGAGCTGCAGGGTCTCCTTCTTGGTGTAACCGGCGGCGGTGCCGCTCAGGTCACCCAGGGCCTCCAGCTCCTTCATCCGCTGGAGCCGCTTGTACACCGTCTGGAAGTTGGTCAGCATGCCGCCGAGCCAGCGGTGGTTGACGTACGGCTGGCCGACCCGCGTCGCCTGCTCGGCGATCGCCTCCTGGGCCTGCTTCTTGGTGCCGACGAAGAGGATCGAGCCGCCCTCGGCGACCGTCCCGCGCACGAAGTCGTACGCCTTCTCGATGTAGTCGAGGGTCTGGCGCAGGTCGATGATGTAGATACCGTTGCGCTCGGTGAAGATGAAGCGCTTCATCTTCGGGTTCCAGCGCCGGGTCTGGTGCCCGAAGTGGACACCGCTCTCCAGCAGCTGGCGCATGGTCACGACGGCCATGGTTGGGTACTCCTTGCGTCCCTGGTTGTCACGCCCGGCCGGCGGCCGGGCGTCCTGGCGCCCGGTCGCCGGCCAGGGTGGGCCCGACCAAGATCGGGACCAGGGAGGCCGCCGCCCCACGACGAACCGTGGAGAGGGCGCGCGAGGTCGACCGCGCAAGGCGGTCGCCAGTCGACCAGTGTACGCCCCTTCCCCACCACCCCGTCCCCGGGAGTAAGGAAGGGCCCCTTCTTAACGCCTGACGTTGTGGAAGGGTCCCCTGTTAACAGCCAGGGTCAGCCGACCGCGAGCGCCGCCGCGACGAAGAGCACCAGGCCGACGGTCAGGTAGGCGGTCGGCGGGCGCAGCCAGCCCCGGCTCCCGTCGGCCAGCGAGAGCCCACCGGTCCGCAGCCCGTACAGGCCCATCGCGAAGATCGGCAGGCCGCAGACCAGGAACGTCCCGGCCACCACGTTCGCCCCCGAGACCGGGTCGCCGGTCACCCCGGTGAGCAGCACCCGCAGCGCCGGCACCTCGAAGACCAGTACCAGCACCGCGAAGAGGGCTGCCAGCGCCGGGCGGCGGGTCCGGTAGACCCCGTCGCCGGCCGCGGGGGCGATCACCGTACCGGGCGCGAGGTCGTTCCGCGGTCCGACCGGCGGCATCGGCCCCGTCGGCATCTCCAGCGGGTGCGGTGCCTCGGCCGCGGGGCGGCCGGGCTCCGTGACCGGGCGGCCGGGCTCGACGACCGGGTACCCGCTCAGTCCCGCCGGCCGGGCGGTGTCGGCGACCGGGCCGGCACCGGCCAGCGCATCGGCGCTGGAGGACGTCAGAGGATCACGCCCCTCCCGCGACCGCCGGCCGGTGGGCAGCTCACCGGAGACCTCCGGGTCACTGTCGGCCCGCCGCGACCGACTTGACCGGTATCCCTCGGTCTCCGCCGGCCTGTCCCCGTACGCGCCCACGGCACCGAAACGCCCCGAGTCGTCCTCGCCGATCCGGAACGCCCCGGAGTCCTCCGGGTTGGGGAAGCGTCCCCGGCCGGCCCCTGTCCCGTCCCCGTAGCGGGCGTCCGCGCCGCCCTGCTCGGGGACGCGGAGGTCCTCCTCGCGGTAGCGGCTCTCGCCCGCGCCACGCCAGGTCGGCTCCCCGTACCCCCGCTCCCGGTCACCGGGGTACCAACGCGACTCCTGATCTTCGGAATAGCTCCGTCGTCCATCCACGTCGGCACCGTATGCGACCGGCTGCTCGGGCGCCATTTCGCCGGCTACCACCTCACCAGGGCACGGTGGCGAAGCGTGCGGCTACACCGTCGTGGCCGAGTGGTAGCCGGTCCAACTCCGCCGCGCGGTCCGCCCGTAGGTCGTCGTGCCGGGCTTACCGTGGCGCGGTCGACGGCCCTTCGCCCGCTGACGTCTGACCTGCGGCGACCGGCGTCGCCATAGCACGCCGAGGGCATGATCGTCCGGCCGTCCACAGGGGACCTCGTTGTCCACAGATCGGCGGGCCGGGGCGGCGGCGGGTACCGGGTCCCGGGCACCGTGCCGGGCATGAGCAGACGGAACCAGGCGGTCGGCGCGTACGGGGAGCGCTGTGCCGTACGGCATCTGATCGGGGCGGGCCTGCGGCCCGTGGCCCGCAACTGGCGCTGCCCCCGCGGCGAGATCGACATCATCGCCTGGGACGGGCCGGTGCTGGCGTTCTGCGAGGTGAAGACGCGGCGTACCGACGACTTCGGCACGCCGGCCGAAGCCGTCGTCCCGGCCAAGGCACGCCGGCTGCGCGGCCTCGCGGCCCGCTGGCTCGCCGAGACCGGCACGACCGCCCAGGAGGTGCGGTTCGACGTGGTCGCGGTCCGCCTCTCCGGCGGCCCGCCCCGCGTCGAGCACGTGAAGGGGGCGTTCTGAGATGGGGGTACGCCGGTGAGCTACGCCCGGGTGCTGTGCGTGGGTCTGGTCGGTGTCACCGGGCACGTGGTGCAGGTCGAGGCGGACCTCGCGCCCGGCCTGCCCACGGTGGCGATCACCGGCCTGCCGGACACCGCCCTGTACGAGGCACGGGACCGCGTACGCGCCGCCGTGGTCAACTCGGGCCGTACGTGGCCGAACCGTCGGATCACCATCAACCTGCTCCCGGCGACCCTGCCCAAGTACGGATCCTCCTTCGACCTGGCCATCGCGGCGGCGGTCCTCGGCAGTGCCGGGGAGTTGCCGCTGCTGCCCCTGGAGCGGGTGGTGGTCCTCGGCGAGCTGGGTCTGGACGGCACCGTCCGCCCGGTCCGCGGAGTCCTGCCGATGGTCGCCGCCGCGGCGCGCGCCGGCCACGACCGGGTGATCGTGCCGGTCGACAACGCGGCCGAGGCGGCGGTGATCCCCGGGGTCCGGGTCCGCGCCGTCGACACGCTGCACCGGTTGGTCACCTTCGTCACCGAGGGGAGCCCGTTGCTGGAGCCGCCGCAGGGCGGCCCGGCCGAGGCGCCGTCCGTACCCGATCTGGCCGATGTGGCCGGTCAGGCCCTGGGGCGTCGCGCTTTGGAGGTGGCCGCCGCCGGTGGGCACCACCTGGCACTGCTGGGGCCGCCGGGTGCGGGCAAGACGATGCTCGCCGAACGGCTCCCGTCGGTGCTCCCCGAGTTGGACGACGAGGCGGCGATGGAGGTGACCGCACTGCATTCGATCGCGGGCCTGATGCCACCCGGTGGGCAGCTGATCCGTCGGCCTCCCTTCCAGGCTCCGCACCACACCGCGACCGTCCCGGCTCTGGTCGGTGGTGGCTCCGGTCTCGCCCGTCCGGGCGCGGTCTCGCTGGCCCACCGCGGCGTTCTCTTCTTGGACGAAGCAAAGTCAAACTTTTGACGCCGTGTTTCGGCTGCTCTAGCCTCCCCAACGTATCCGGAAGCAACAGGGAGGGCGGGCCGTGGGGAGAGTGCTCGGAGTGCTCCGGCTATCCCGAGAACGGGAAGAGTCAACGTCGATTGCCAGGCAGCGCCAGTACATACAGTCTTGGGCCGACCTGAACGGCCACACGATCGTTGGGTGGACCAAGGATGAGGGCGTAAGCGGCAGCGTGCCGCCGTGGGAACGTCCCCAGCTTGGCGAGTGGCTACCGACCTCGCTCGGTGGGAGGGCGGACGTAGCCCGGTTCGACATCCTGTGTGCGTGGCGGCTTGATCGGGTGTCCCGGCGGGTGCTCCATCTGGCGGCACTGCTCGACTGGTGCAAGTCCACCGGGCGGGCCCTTGTCTCCACCAACGAGGGGTTCGACATCAACAGCCCGATGGGGGCTGTGTTCGTCAACATCCTTGCCGCCCTGGCGGAAGGTGAGCTAGAGGCGATCCGGGAGCGGGCCCGTTCATCGTTCGCCCACCTGATGAAACAGGGCCGCTGGCGCGGCGGGTTCGTCCCGTACGGCTACCGGGCGGTTAAGGCTGACGCCGGCAACGGGTGGCGGCTTGAGATTGACCCGGAAACCAGCCAGGTAGCGCGGGAGATTGTCCGTCGCATCATCGACGGGGACTCTGCCAACTCTGTTGTTCGTTGGCTCAATGAATCCGCCATTCCTAGCCCGTTGGACGCTCAGCGCAAGCGGGCCGGCAAGCCCACGACTGACTCTGAGTGGCGCGTAGGCAATCTGCTAAAGATGCTCCGCTCTCATACGCTGCTGGGCTATGCGGAGATGACGGAAACCCGCGCCAAGCCTGACGGAACCAAGGAACGATTTACGCGGCTGGTGCGTGGCGAGGATGGTTTGCCGTTGCGGCGCGCTGAGCCGATTGTGAGTAGCGCCGATTGGGAGCGGCTACAGGAAGCGCTACGCAAGAACAGCAACCCGAAAGCGGGTAACCGGGTGGGTGGCTCCCCCTTGCTGCGGGTGGCTTTCTGTGAGTGCGGGGAGCCGCTGTACCGCAACCGGGGCCGTAACGGCATGTACTACCGCTGTGGTTTGCGGGCTCGTGCGGGCCGCAACTGCCCTAAGGGCATGTCTTCCATTCCTGCCGCCGTGTTGGAGGAAGCCGCAGAGGAAAGCTTCCTAGCCCTAGTGGCTGACCTTGAGGTGATGCGGCGGGTATTCGTCCCGGGGTCGGACCATGCGGCCGACCTCCGGGAAGTCGAAGAGTCGTTAGCGGAGCTACGCGGCCACCTGGCCGCCGGCCTGTTCCGGGGCGAGCGTGGCGCGGCTGAGTTTCAGGCCATGTACGGGGCCCTTGAGGCGCGGCGGGAAGCGTTGGAGGCGCTGCCTTCCCGGCCGGATGAGTGGAGGCTTGAGCCGACCGGCCAGACCTACCGGGAACGGTGGGAGTCCTTAGATTCCCCGTCCGACCGGGGCCGGGAGATGCGGGAGGCGGGCGTCAGGGTGGTTGCTCACGCTCAGCCCGTCTACACGCGGTCCCTGCTCCCTGGCACGCCTTCCGCCACCACCGGGGGCCGGGTGTCGGTAGAGCTGCCCACGGACCTACAGCAACGGGTGTTGGAGCGGGCCGCCAGGTTGACCAGCTAGAACGCTCTAGGACGGCCGTAGACGGCCGAACGGCCCCGGTTGGGTATCCCGGGCAAGGGTGCCTAGCCGGGGCTCTTTGCTGCCCTGGCCCTGTTGGGGCCGTGGGATCATGTCCACCCCCGGCGGGGGTGCAAATTCTGCGGGGCCCCTTGAGGGCCCCTGTTTCGTCTCTACGAATCGTGTAAACGGCAGGCGGTAAAGCCTGCCCTCTGCGGGGAGGTTTGAATTTGGATGGGGTGATCTATCCGAGCGGCGCTCTGATGGCCGAGGGTTGCGAGGTTGCCGAACGGCTGACGCAACCGGGAACGCTGCGGGTAAGGCTTACCCGGGATGACGTTGCCGCCCTGGCCTACGTCGCCGCCGTTGGCCTGGCCTACGGGGCGGAGCCCTATTACCCGGACATGTGGACCTTCCGAGGGAAGCGCTACCCGGACGGTTCGCAAGACATCACGGGCCAACAGCTAACCGCTATGCGTGCCTACTGGCGTGCAAACCTCCCCGTGATCCTGGCTAACCGCGTAGGGGCCGATGCCGAATGAAGCCAGGCATCAACTTTGGCGGACGGTCGCATTGGGTGGCCGTTAGTGCTCTCGACTGCCAGGCGAAAGCCAAGAGCGAGCGTTACCCGATGTGGCTGCGGGTTCATTACGCGGCCCTTGGCTGGACTAACCGGGTTGGGCATGCCGGGTTTTCAGAGGGCAAGCTTGCCGAAATCCTCGGGTACGCCGGCCACCCGAACGGGAAGCAACACACCAACAAGGCGATTCGCAAGGCTATTGAGCTGGACCTGATCCACCGGGATTCCGGGGCCCGCTGCCTGGTGCTCCCGTCGCACCAGGCGCAACAGAGCGGCCACGGTTCGGCTGACTGCAAGGTTCACGGGATCAGGGCTTAGGGCCCTAGTAACCCTCACAGGGTTACCCGGTAACCCTGCCAGGGTTACCCGTATGGCCCTTGACCTGCGGAAACGTAAACGCTCTCTCTATCTTTTTAGAGGGGTTCCCTTGGCTGAGGTTTTGGGATGAGTCGACTACACGGGCCCTTGAGGGCCCGAACAGTGATGGTGGATAGGGCCGGCCCTTGAGGGGGCCGGCCTTTCTGTTTGCCGGGGCGGAGTTCCAACGGAGCCACGGGTTAACAGCCCTTCCCTCCGCTGAGGGGCTACGGGGCGGGCCTACACCAACCACAACGGCAGCCCTTCCCGGGGCTGCCTAGTAGTTCCTAGCGACAACGGACGACAGGGCCAGGACGTGCCAGGCAGGCACGGCAGGGCATTCCGAGGTAGGTACCCCCAGCAGGGGAGGGGGGGTCGAAACTTTCTGGCAACCCTTTCCCTGACCCTCGGCTTTAGCCCCGTTTTTGCGCCTGCACATCTTCCCGGCTTTGTGGGTTATCTGTCCGGATTCTCTGAAATCCGTAACGCTGACGGCAACCGTAACCGAATCGTGGCCCGGATCACTCGGGCATACAGCGTACTTAGCCCGTGGCTATCAAGGGTGAGGGCGTAAGCCCTGGTAAACCGCGGTGACCGGGATTACACCTACAGGCAGCGCAGTTTGTAGGTGGTTATTAAGGGTGGGGACGGAAACCGGCGCGGGAAGCGTTCCGGGAACGTGTCCCGGATCACTGGTTTACACAGCCGGCGGTAAACCTGGCTATTAAGTGTGGAGGCGCGGAAGACCGCGCCCATGATTGCGAAGGTAGGTGACTGATGAGCGACGGCCTGCTCTGCTTCGTATGCGAACAGCCGATTACGCGGGCGGCATCTACCGGCCGCATCCCTCACTACTGCTCCGAGGATTGCCGTACGGAGGCACGGCGGCTGAGGGCCGCCCGTTCCCGGGGCCGGCAGACTGCGGCGCTGTATTACACGGAACGTAGGGCGTTCCGTATGGAGCACTACGGACGTGCCGCCTGATGGCCCGCTACATGAGCGGCCGTAGCGTCAACCTGGCCCACACATTCCTAGACGATGAAACCGCACTGACCCCGGCAACCGTCACGGTGACGGTTACCCGGAATGGTGCCACTACCGCCACGGCCACGGGGCCGGCGACGGCCGCCGGGACCGTTTACACATTCTCGGCGGGGATGCTTCCCGAGGGCGTCTATTCGGTCCGCTGGGACGGCGGAGCTACCGCCGTGGACCTGGCGACGGTGGAGGTTATCGGCGGGCCCCTGTTCACGATCGCTGAGCTACGCGCGTCGGATGATGAGCTAACGGCACAGCGGTTCGGGACCGCTGACGTTAAGCGGGCCCGGGAAGTTGTGGAGTCTGAGTTTCAGCGCATCACGGGCCGCTCGTTTGTTCCGCGTACGGCGTTCCTGAGCGTCGCTGAGCTTCCGGCCCCGGGTGAACTACTGCCGACCTCTGACGTTCGCTCTGTGACCGTTGTGGGTGGCCTAGAGGCTGGTTCCGTTGTTCCGGTGGAACGTGTCGGCCAGTTCGCCTACACCCCGGAGATTCCGGCGGACGCTACCGGGGTTGAGGTGGCCTACGGGTTCCCGTCCGTCCCGGACGGTATCCACCGGGTAGGGATGCTGTACGCCCGGTGGCTGCTGATGGCGGAACGTTCCGCCATCCCGGACCGGGCCACCAGCTTTCAGCCGGCGGACGGCGGAACCTACACGCTGTCTACGCCTGGCCGTGGCGGAGCGGAAACGGGGCTTCCCGACGTTGACGCTGTGCTCAAGGGTTACCGGCCCGACATCGTGAATTCGGTTGGTGTCGCGTGAGCACGAAAGCGGTTGACGTCAAAAAAGCCCTACGTGGCTACCTCGCCGGTATGGATTTGGTGACGGCGGACAACGTACAGGTCACCTACGGATTCCCTAGCCGCTCACCTGAGCGGAAGTGGGCGGTTGTGGGTGAGGTCAGTTGGGAAGGCTCCGATTGGGCAACCAATCGGGCCCGCACTGAGGCTTTCTCCGTCATGGTCGCTTTCTCCGTACAGGTGCCCGGCGGCACCTCCGAGCAAACGGAGGCGTACGCGGTTGCCCTGGCGGCTGAGTTTGAAGACCTGTTGGAGATTGACCCGTCGATTGACGGGCTGTGCGTCACGTCATCGTTTACGCCACGGTCCCTCAAGAGTTGGCCGATTGACGGCGCGTATGAGTGCCAGTACGAAACCGTCGTGAGGGTTACCGCCCGACCGTAGAGACTTCCCCGGGGTTTCTCCTTTCCCCGGGGTTCGGCACGCCGGCCCCTAGCGTGCGGTGGAAATAGGGGCACCCAAGTTTCCCCGGCTTTCATGAGAAGAATACCGGCGTCCATTAATCAGGGCGGCACGCCGGTAGCCCTGCCTCTGTTTCACCGGGGATTGCACGCCAGTCCGTGAGCGTGCGGCATGAAATCACGGGCACTACTTCCCGCTAGCCACGACCAGCGGAGCAAGGGTCAGCCATTCATCCCTACCGGGGATCAATCCCCGGCCGGGGCCGGCTGGCCCTTTTTTCGTGCCCATTTCCGGGCGCGACTGCAACCCCCTCGCCCTGGCGCAATCCGTGACCGGGGCTAGAGCTATCCAACAGATACGGAGATTGCCTAATGACTGACTTTATCGCTGCGGCTAACGCTGCCCTTGAGAAGCGTTCGCGCCTTTTCATGGACCTTCAGAACGTCAACGCGGATACCTCGCTGACCCCGGCTGAGCGCCAGGAGCGCGCGGCCAAGCTGAACGCTGACCTTGACGCCCTGGGCGCTGAGGCTGAGCAGAACATCCGCGCCGCTGAGGTCGAGGTTGAGAACCGGGAGCTTCTGAACAAGGCTGCCAAGCTGTCCGCCACTGGCGGCGAGAAGCGTGCCGCTATGGAGTGGCGGGCGATGCTGCCCAACCGTGGGGAGGCTCGTGCCCTGGCGGTTTCGACCGATGGTGCCGACCTGGCCCCGAAGGTGGTTAGCAAGAAGTACATTGATGTCCTCATTCGGGAGAGCACTTTTCTCAAGGCGTTCCCCAATGTGATCCCGTTCGAGGGCTCCGAGGTGGTGATTCCCCACCTCACCGCCACGGGTGGCGCTGTGATCGTTCCCGAGCTTCAGAGCATCCCGCTCGCGGATGATTCGTGGTCGAGCAAGAGCATTCCGGCGATGAAGATTGCTACCCGCCGTCAGGCGAGTAACGAAATCTTGGCCGATTCGCAGCTTCCGCTCCGGAACATCATCGCGGGCAACATGATCCGGGATTGCGCGGTCGCCTTCGATACTCAGGCGTTCGGTTCGGGCAACGGCACTACCGCCATTAAGGGTCTGCTGGCTACCGGCCAGCACACCAGTTACGCGACGGTCGCCAACATTGCTGCGCTGACTTATGACCACCTGCTGGGGATGTACGCGGACATTATCCAGACTGGCGGCACCCCGGACGTCCTGGTGCTGTCGCCCGGTGCCGCTGAGGCTCTGGCCGCAATCAAGGCCAACACTGCGGGCACTTGGCTTGGCCTGCCGCCGGAGCTTCAGAACCTCCGCCGGTTTGTCACCTCCGCCGTTCCGGGTGCGGGTGCGGGCGTCAAGGGTGGCGTCATCATGGCGGACAGTTCGCGTGTGTTCCCGTCGCTGCGTTCTCAGGTCAACATCGCCACGTCTACTGACGTTGCGTTCGCTGAGGACGCGGTGCAGTGGCGGGTTACGTACCGCGTTGGTTCTCAGATTGCGGTCGCTGAGGCGACCAGCGTCCAGACTCTTACGCTGACTGCCTAATTGACGACGGTTTCCGGGGCCCCTATCTGGGGCCCCGGACCGTCAGTGGTTCGGGATTCCCGTTGGAATCCCGGGCCGTCACTGGTTCGGGGACTCAACAGTCCCCGGGCCGTCATGCCTCTACGTGTTCTTCCACCTCGTCGCACGTAGGGGTTTGTCGGTCCGGTGGGCCGTGTTTGGTGGGTAGCTCGGGGGAGCGGATAGGGGCCGGCAGGGTTTACGCCCTGCCGCTCTCTTTTTGGCCCTCCGTCATGTACTGGATTGCAAGGAGTGGGGTTCGCTATGGATAAGCAGATTTACGACAGGATTATGGAGCGGGTAGCGAAGCTGCCTGCCGTGGATGGCGGTTGCTGGCTCTACATGGGCGGTTGCACTAAGAAGGGTTACGGCGCTATCTGGCTCAACGGGAAGCAGGAATACGCTCACCGTGTAATGGCTCGTCTGCACGGAATGACTATCGACGGGCGGACCGTCGATCACCTCTGTTACAACCGCAACTGTGTTCGACCCTCCCACCTGTTGACCTGTTCCCGGAAGGAAAACACCCGGCGAGAGATGTCGGATGCGTGGCGGACGGCCCTTGCCGAGCTGCTTGCCGAGATGAACCGGGAAATGGAGGGTGGCAACTGATGATCCCCGAGAAGCTTTGGCGGTTTATGTATCCGGTCAAGGGTACGGATTGTGTGGTCTGGCTTGGCGCTCACGACAAGCGGCATGGGGCGTGCTATTACCACGTTGCGGGCGGCCAGGATTTGAACGTGCGGAAAGAGCTGTTCGGTGACCCGGTGCCGCATGGCTTTTCGTTCGTAGAGCCCACCTGCGGCAATCGCCGCTGTGTGTCGGTTCAGCATACGGCTATCTGGGAGTACACCAAGCGGGAGCCGCGCCAGTGACCACCGTTTGGGGAAACGAGGCGAGCGAGAAAGCGAAGCGGCTAGCTGCTCAGTCGGTAGCCTTTCAAGCGGCCCACGTTGAGGGCCGCACGGCCGGCGAGGTTGAGCAGGCGTACGCGACGGCTAGCCGTTGTGCGTGCCACATGTGGGAAAACTGGCGTTGCCATGTTGTGCAGGTTGAGAACGCCCGTGCCTACCGGGCCCTTAAGAACGGGGGCCGGCGGTGACGGCGGCGCTGATTATCGGCCTGGCCCTGGGCGTCATCCTGGGCCTACTGGTGGGCATCCTCGTAATGCTCCACCTGACAGCGCCGGCCCGGGAGTACGTGCGGTTTAAGGCTGCGGGATGCCGCCGTGACGGTTGATCCTTGCGCACCAGGAATGGCGGTTTGAGACGGCCCTAGAACGATTGCCGACAGCGGGCCGCTAGCCCCGCTGTACGGCCCGTAGACGCGACAGAGGGCCGGGGCGGTATCTCTACCCACCCCGGCCCCTCGGGGCCGCTACGCGGCAGCGTTCAACACGGTTCGCAACCGCCGGGGCGTGATCCCGAGGGCGGCGGCTACCTGCTCCCGCGTCGTGCCAGGCTCCGCCAGCATGTCCACGGCCAGGGCCCGGGTTACGGCCACCGGACGGCGGACCCTCCGGGACCGCTCTACCGGCCCGCTAGGGGCGTCCCTGGGCCCCTGGTGGGCCACCTCCGGGGTGACGGCAGGGGCGGCTACCTCCGGGGCTTCCTGGCGCGTTTCCTGAGGCGTCACAACGGTTTCCGCCACCGGGGCGGCAACCTCCACCGGGGCCACCGGGGGAGCCTTCCCGGACCGGGCCAACACCTCGACGGTGAGCAGGAGGGCCACGGCGGGCCAGGCGGACACCACACGGGCCACCGGGTCCGGTTCGGCTACTAGGACGTTGGCGGCCAGGGAGGCGGCTACGCCCACCAGGAAGGCCAACCAGGCACTCCACCGGGACCGCCGGCCGTCCCCGAGGGCCAGGGTGGCAACCAGGATCATCCCGTCTACCGAGAGCGGCAAAAGCGTTGCCAGCAAAGGGGTTTGACCGGCCTCTAGGGCTAGCTCCCGCATGTGGTCGTAGGAAGCCACGGCGGCAATCACGGTCACGGCCACGGTGCCGGACATGCTGGCAAAGCGGCGGGCGTTCATCGGCCACCCGCCAGAGCCTCAGAGCGGCAGCAACGGCAGTTGTGGGCTAGCTCCCCGAGGTGCCGGGAACACCGCTCAGCGTGCCGCTCAGGCGGCAGGGCGGCCCCTCGACGCTCCGGGTGGCCGTAGGGCTGCCGCTGCTGCGGCTGCTGCTGAGGGGTTTTGGTTTTGGGAAGGAATCGACGCCAACTCTCCCGCGCGCCAGCGCGGGGCTTCCCCTTGGATTGATCTTCTAGAACTTCCTCCGCCAAACCGCCGCTGTGGTTGGCAGACCCGGCAGCCTGGTTGGCAGTGTCAGGGCCCGGGATGGCAGACCCGGGGCCCGCGTGCGTCACAGCGTCAACAACCAGCCGGTAGACGTTCGACGCGATACCGGCAACCTTGCTCACGACCAGGCGGCCAAGCTGAACCAGCCTGGCTAGGACACGGTGAACGGTCCGGGGGCTGACGCCCGCGTAGTCCGCGATGGTCTGGACGGACGGCCAAGCCTGGCCCTCCCGGTTGCTGTGGGCCGCGATGGCAACGAGCACCAGGCGGTCAGTGGGCTTGAGATCCTTGGACGCCAACAGGGCAGCCTTGACGGCCTGGCTCATCGGGCACCGCCACGGGCAATCTCAGCCAGCACGCGGGCGATAGCGGCAACGGCGGACACCTCGTCCGGGCCAGCCTCCGGGGTGGTCAGCGTGCGGACGGGCGAACCGTCACGCCAGAGGGACCACCACCAGCCACGCGGGTTGCCGAGGATCAGGGCACGCCACGGGCCGACAGCGAACGTGGCCTCAACGGCATCCCCGTAGGGCAGGGCGGCGGATAGCCGCCAGCCGGGGCGTCCGGCGGCAGCGGCGCGCACCTCGGCGCGCAGAGTGCGACGGGTAGGGTTGTGCATGTCGGGGCTCCGTCCCGGCCACGGCCCGGGGCGTTGCAGCGCCGCCGGGCCTTCCTTGATCCGTACGGCGTCAATGTTCATTGCTCGACGAAGCTCCCGAGTTCGCCAAGGGCGCGCTGGACGCGCTGCGGCAGCCGCTCGA
This sequence comes from Micromonospora sp. WMMC415, assembly GCF_009707425.1. Taxonomy (GTDB): domain Bacteria; phylum Actinomycetota; class Actinomycetes; order Mycobacteriales; family Micromonosporaceae; genus Micromonospora. The sequence goes on from NZ_CP046104.1 coordinate 5,916,469, forward strand.
ACACGGCCGGGTCCGGTTGGCGCGATCCCGGGGCTCCGCCGAGTACCCGGCCCACGTCCAGCTCGTCCTGGCCGCCAACCCGTGCCCCTGCGCGAAACCCTCCGGGGACGTCACCTGCGAGTGCTCGCCCCTGACCCGTCGGCGCTACCTGGGCCGGCTCTCCGGCCCGTTGCTCGACCGGATCGACGTGCAGGTCACCGTGCAACCCATCCGCGCGGCCGAACTGACGGAGGTCGCGGGCCCCGGTGAGTCCTCGGCGGCCGTGGCCGCCCGGGTGGCTGCGGCCCGGGCGGCTGCGGCCGCACGCTGGTCGGGCCTCGGCCGTCGGATCAACGCGGAACTGCCCGGCCCGGTGCTGCGTCGCCCGCCGTGGTGCCTACCGGCCCGGGACACGCGGGAGCTGCGTGCCCGGCTCGACGCCGGCTCGCTCTCGGCCCGGGGTTTCGACCGGGTGCTCCGGCTCGCCTGGACCGTCGCCGACCTGGACGGCCGGGACCGCCCGGACGCCGACGACGTCCGCGAGGCGATCGGGCTACGCACCGGGGAGGCGCTGTGAGCACCGGTGCACGCCGTGAGATCCCACCCGCCGGTTGCGGTCGCCCGGACTCTGCGTCGCCCCCCAGCCGGTCCCCGCCGAGGGCCCTGCAGTCAGCAGCTCCGCCAGCCGGCCGTGCCGGCGGCGACCGGACCGGGCCGTTACACGAGGACAGGAGAGGTGACATGACCATCCACCCCGCACCACCCGGCGTACCCCCGTCGGCTGCCGGCCGGGAGGCGGACCAGCTCGCCCGGGTGGCGCTGACCTGGCTCACCGAGCCGGGCACCCGGTCGGTGTTCCACCTGGTCGAGCAGCAGGGCGCGGTCGCCGCGCTCGCCCTGCTGCTGGACGGGGGCGCGCCGGAGCAGGCGCTGCGGGAGGCGGTGACGGCCCGCCTGGCGGCCGGTGACCCTCTGGCGGTGGCCAACGAGGCGCTCGGTCGGGCGGAACGGCTCGGCGCCCGCCTGGTGACGCCGGCCGACACGGAGTGGCCGGCACCGGTCGGCGACCTGCGCCACCTCGTGCTGGCGGGAGCGACCCGCAAGGTCGACCGGGAGACCGCACCGCCGCTCTGCTTCTGGGTCCGGGGCGCCTGGCCGCTGGGTGAGGCGCTGGACCGGTCGGTCGCGGTGGTGGGGGCGCGCGCCGCCACCGGGTACGGCGTCCACGTGGGCACCGAGCTGGCGTACGGGCTGGCCGAGCGGGGCTGGACGGTGGTATCCGGCGGGGCGTTCGGCATCGACGCCGCGGCACACCGGGGCACCCTGAACGCCGGTGGGCTGACCGTCGCAGTGCTGGCATGCGGCCTGGACCGGCCATACCCGGTGGGCAACACCGCCCTCTTCGACCGCATCGCTGAAACCGGGCTGCTGATCAGCGAATGGCCCCCGGGGGCGGAGCCGCTGCGGCCCCGGTTCCTGATCCGTAACCGGGTCATCGCCGCCGCGACGCGCGGCAGTGTCCTCGTGGAGGCGTCGGCGCGCAGCGGCGCCAGGCAGACCGCGCGCCGGGCGTTGGCGCTCGGCCGGCGGACCATGGTCGTACCGGGCCCGGTGACCTCCGTCATGTCGGTCGGGGCGCACGAGCTGCTGCGGGAGGAACCGTACGCGCGGTTGGTCGCCGGCGTGGCGCACGTGCTCGAGGAGGTGGGCCGCATCGGCGGCGACCTCGCACCGCCGGCCCGGGGGCCCGAGCGGCCGACGGACCAGCTCGACGACGACGCGACGGCCGTGCTGGAGTCGATGCCCCGGCGGGGCGTGACCGGTGTCGACGCGGTGGTCGCGAGGTCGGGCGTGGCGGTGCGCACGGCGTTGCGCAAACTGGCCCTGCTGGAGGAACTGGGCCTGGTCGTCGGGCGGGACGGCGGGTACGTGGTCGTCGCGCCACCGCCGCGGCGTTCCGCGTCCGCGCAGGAGGCCGGCGGCGGTGCCGGCGGGCCGTGACTGCCGGCGGGCCGTGACTGGCGGCGGGCCGTGACCGTCGGCGTGGTTGCACGTCCCGAAGACGACCGGCGGTGCCGGCGGTCCGTTACTGTCGGCGCGGTCAGTCGCCCTCGAAGCGGATCTCGGTGCCGGGCTCACGCAGGCAGCGCCGGGCCAGCGCGACGACACTGCGGACACGGGCCGCCTCGGCCTCGGATCCCGCCACGTCCGCCAGGCACCGCAGCTCTTCGAGAAGGGTCGGCACCGACCGCGCGTCGAAGGCCCGGTCGCCGACCGGGTCCAGCCCGTCCAGCAGCGGTGTCCGGCCGGCGCCGCGAATCCGGTCGAGCAGTCCCAGCAGCGTGTCGTCGTTGTCCGGCACGACACGCACCGGGACGTACGACACACGTCGGCCCGCGGGCAGGGCCCGGTAGAGAACGACATCCAGCCCCACCCCGGTGCCTCCGTCCGTCGCGTCCGAAGCCCTGGCGGACCGCGGGCACGCCGTGCCCGCAGTCCCCGGTGGACACACACCTGTCACTTGACGTGCGTCCATCGGCGACCGCCGGCACCGTCGGCGGCGGATGCACCGACCGTAAGCTGAACGGGTGCGCGCCGACAAGCAGCCCGGAGCCCGACCGGCCGCGGCGGCGACCGACGCGGTCAACCGGGGTGAGGCCGGCCCGGCCACGGTGGGTCCCGTCGGGGCTGGCACGTGAGCCGGCGGGACGGCCGGGCGACGCGTGCCCTGCACGCGGCGCTGCCGCCGGCGATGCGCGAGGCGGTGGACGAGTTCGCCAGCCACCTGGCGCAGGTTCGCAACCGCTCGGCCCACACCGTCCGGGCGTACGTCACGGACCTGGTCTCGCTGCTCGACCACGCCGTACGAAGCGGTGGCAGCAGTCCGGCCGATCTCGACCTCGCCGTCGTCCGCAGCTGGCTGGCGAGACAGCGGACGATGGGGGCCGCCCGGTCGACGCTCGCCCGGCGCGCGGCGGCCGCCCGGACCTTCAGCACCTGGGCGCACCGCCACGGGCTGCTGCCGATCGACGTGGCCGCACCCCTGGCCAGCCCTCGGGCGCACCGGGAGCTGCCCACCGTGCTCCGCGCCGACCAGGCCGCCGCCCTCGTCGAGGCCGCCGCGACGGACGCAGGACCGACGGACGCAAGACCGACGAACGCCCCCCCGGTGGAGGTGGAGCCGACGGGCGGCGCGGGGCTTGCGACGGCTCACCCGTCCGGCCCTTCCCAGGCCGCCGGTCCCGCGGCCGCCGAGGCCGATCCGGTCCGGCTGCGCGATCTGCTGCTGCTGGAACTGCTCTACGCCACCGGAGTCCGGGTGAGCGAGGTGTGCGGGTTGGACGTAGCGGACGTCGATTCCGGCCGGCGCGTCATCCGCGTGCTGGGCAAGGGCAGCCGGGAGCGCACCGTACCGTACGGGGTCCCGGCGCAGCGAGCACTCGACGGGTGGCTGCGCCACGGCCGTCCGAGGCTGGTGGGGCCGCACTCGCGGAACGCTCTGCTGCTCGGCGCCCGGGGTGGCCGGCTTAACGCGACGACCGCGCGCCGGATCGTGAGCGGGTACGCGGAGGCCGCCGGGCTGCCCCGGATCAGTCCGCACGGGCTGCGGCACTCCGCCGCCACCCACCTGCTCGAGGGCGGCGCGGACCTGCGGGCGGTGCAGGAACTGCTCGGTCACTCCTCGCTGGCCAGTACGCAGATCTACACCCATGTGTCGGTCGAGCGGCTACGCGCCGCCTACCGCCAGGCCCATCCCCGCGCCTGAACAAGCCGCCGCCCACCCCGTCGACCCGGCCACCACAGCACTGCTGAGAGCGCCCGCCGGAGAGCGGGCCGCGGACACCGCCGGCGAAGAGCGGACCGGCGGAGACCACCAGCGGAGAGCGGACCGGCGGGCACCGCCCGCGGGGAGCGGACCGGCCGACACCGCCAGCGGATAGCGGGCCGGAAAACCAACCGGCGAACACCGCGGGCGGAGACCGGCAGCCGGAGATCCACCGACGGTTACGATCATCGGGTGAGCGTTGTGCAGCCGCCCGAGCCGATCCCGGGAGCGCGCATGCTCTTCTCCCTGGACCCGGCGGTGAGCCATCTCAACCACGGCTCGTTCGGTGCCGTGCCGATCGGTGTGCAGCGGGCCCAGCAGCGGCTGCGCGACGAGATGGAGGCGAATCCCCTGCGGTTCTTCACCGCCGGGCTCGTCGACCGCATCACCCACACCCGCCGTCACCTGGCTGCCTTCCTCGGCGCCGACCCGGACGGCACCGCGCTGGTGCCGAACGCCACGACCGGCGTGGCGGTGGTGTTCCAGTCGCTCGGACTGCAACCCGGCGACGAGGTGCTGACCACGGACCACGGGTACGGCGCGGTCGCGCTGTCGATCGCCCGGGAGTGCCGCCGGAACGGGGCGGTCACGCGGGCGTTGCGGGTGCCGCTGGCGGCCACCGACGAGGAGATCCTCCAGATCGTCCGCAGCGGACTGCGTCCCGGACGGACCCGGCTGCTCGTGGTGGACCAGCTCACCTCCCCGACCGCACGGCTGCTCCCGGTCGCCGCCATCGCGGGGGTCGCCCGCGAGCAGGGCGTGCCGATCCTGGTCGACGCCGCCCACGCGCCCGGAATGCTGCCCGCCACCGTGCAGGGCATCGGGGCGGACTTCTGGGTGGGCAACCTGCACAAGTGGGCGTACGCGCCGCGCGGCACAGCCGTACTGGTGGTGGCCCCGCCGTGGCGGGAGCGCATCGAGCCGCTGGTCGTCTCCTGGGAGCAGGAGTCCGGCTTTCCGAGCCGCGTGGAGTGGCAGGCGACGATGGACTACACCCCGTGGCTGGCCGCGCCCGTGGGCGTGTTCACGCTGCGCAGTCTGGGCCTCGACCGGGTTCGCGGGCACAACGCCGCGCTGGCCGCGTACGGGCAGCGGGTGCTGGGGGACGCGCTCGGGGTGCGCCCCGCCGACCTGCCGGACCCCGGCGGGCCGGGGGTCGCCATGCGGATCGTCCCGCTGCCGCCGGGCGTCGCCACCACCCTGGACGCCGCGCGGGCCCTGCGCGCCCGGATCGCCGACCGGCTGGCCGTCGAGGTGGCCGTGAACGCCTGGGACGGGCGGGGCTGGCTGCGGGTGTGCGGGCAGGTGTACAACGCGGCGGTGGAGTACGAGCGGCTCGCCGTGTCGCTTCCCCCGCTGCTCGCTCAGCGCTGAGCCCTCCGGCGGCACGTGAAAGCTCAGCCATCCGGCGGCACGTGAAAGCTCAGTCATCCGCGGCACGTGAGGTCCGGGCACGGCAGGTTCGGACGATCACGGCGGCCCGGGGTCCAGCGGCAGGAGCCGGACCGGTCCGCGGCCGACCAGGGCCAGCGGATCGAGGTACACGTCGCCCCGGCGCAGGCCCCAGTGCAGGCACGACGCGGCTGGGCAACCCGGGTGCCCGGCCAGCAGGTGACCGACCGGTCCGCCGGCCGGCACCGGAGCGCCGACCTCGACGGCCGGCCGCACCGGCTCGTACGTGGTCCGCAGGCCGCCGGCGTGCGTCACGGTGACGACCGGTCGGCCGGCGACCATCCCGGCGAAGGTGACCGTGCCGGCACCGGCGGCCCGCACGGGGGTGCCGGGGGCGGCGGCCAGGTCCACGCCCCGGTGGCCGGACAGCCACGGCTGCGGCGGCGGGTCGAAGCGCCGCACCACCGGGGGCGTCCCGGGCAGCGGCCAGTGGTACGCCCCGACCGCCGGCGCCGCGGCGGCCTCCCTGGGCCGGACCTGAGCACCGATTACGACGCCGACCGGCCTCACCGCCGCGGCCGAACTCACCGTTTCGCAGGCATCGGGAGCAGATCTTGGAAGATTGGGGCCCTCACCGGGGCCGAAAATCTCCAAGATCTCGACGGGACACCGTTGCGCGCGGTCCAACGCCGCGCCGGGTGTCGACGTGGCGGCCGGTACGACCACGAGCAGGCCGACCCCGAGCAGGCCGACCACGAGCAGGACGACCCGGAGCAGCCCGAGGCGCAGCAGGCCCGCACGAAGCGTGCCGACCTGACGCAGGGCCACGAGCCGCGAGATAGCTCCCATGGGGAGGAACCGTGCCCGAGTGGCCTGCCGGGTCGCCACCCCGCCGCCGGGTCACCTGTGGACAGTGCTCCCACTGTGGACAAACCCCGTTCCGGGAGCCGATCTGCTATGCGTCACCGGATCACCGAGCCACCGTAGGCTGGGCCGGTGACCGAGGACTGGCACGCGTGGCATCACGACTACGGAGATCCCGACTCGCCCCTGTCTCGCCGGCTCGCCGAGGTGCGCCGCCGGGTCGCGGACGCGCTCGACCAGGCCCCGCCCGGCCCGCTGCGTGCGATCAGCCTCTGCGCCGGCCAGGGCCGGGACCTCATCCCCGTGCTGGCGGAACATCCCCGTGGGTCGGACGTGACCGCCCGGCTGGTGGAGCTGGACGCGCGTAACACCGAGGTCGCCCGGTCGGCCGTCGCGGCGGCCGGGCTTCCGACGGTCGAGGTGGTCGTCGGCGACGCGGCGCGCACCGACGCGTACGCCGATCTGGCGCCGGCCGATCTGGTCCTGGTCTGCGGCGTCTTCGGCAACATCCCGGAGGCCGACATCCGGGCGACGGTCGACCACTGCGCCGCCCTCTGCGCGACCGGCGGCACGGTCGTGTGGACCCGGCACCGGCGCGACCCGGACCTGGTGCCGACGATCTGCGACTGGTTCGCGGCGGCCGGCTTCGAGCAGGTGGCGGTGAGCGAACCGGCGGACGGCGTCGGCGTGGGCGTGCACCGGCTGCGCACGGCACCGCGCCCGCTGCCGGCCGGGGTGACAATGTTCGCGTTCGACCGGTGACACCTGTGCGGCCCGACCGGCGCCGCCGGTCACGGCTGAGGGCCGGTCCGGCCCACAGATGATCGTCCGGGCCGGCCCGCTTCCTGTGCCAGAGTCGCTGGCCGGCCCGCGGCGGCCCGGACGACGACGCGACCGGAACTTCGGCACAGGGCATAGGCTTGTCCCGCGTCACGGCGGTACCGCCGCCGTCCGGGCCGGGGAGAGCAGATGACCACTGTGGACGATGTCAGCCGGCCCTCGCGGCTGGCCGGGCCGGACGAGGCGATCAGCGTCGAGGAGCTCCAGCTCGCCGCCCGTAACCACGGCATCCCGCTCGAGGCGCTGCGTTACGACGTCACCCCGGCCGGGCTGCACTACCTGCTGATCCACTACGACATCCCGGACGTCGACCCGGCCACCCACGTCCTGACCGTCGACGGCGCGGTCGACCGGCCCTTCGCGGTGGGCCTGGCCGAGCTGCGGGAGCGGCCCCGGGTCACCCACCGGGTGACGCTGGAGTGCGCGGGCAACGGGCGTGCGCTGCTGCACCCGCGTCCGGTGAGCCAGCCCTGGCTGGTCGAGGCCGTCGGCAACGCGGAGTGGACGGGCACACCGCTCGCGCCGCTGCTGCGGGACGCCGGGGTCGCCGCCGACACGGTCGACGTGGTCTTCACCGGCGCCGACCACGGGGTGGAGCGCGGCGTCGAGCAGGACTACCAGCGGGCTCTGCCGGTCGCGGAGGCGCTGCGGGAGGAGGTGTTGCTGGCGTACGAGATGAACGGTGCCCCCCTGCTGCCGCAGCATGGTGCGCCGCTCCGCCTGATCGTGCCCGGCTGGTACGGGATGGCGCACGTGAAGTGGCTGCGCCGGATCGACGTGCGGACCACCCCGTTCGACGGCTACCAGAACGCGGTGGCCTACCGGCTGCGGCAGGACGCCGCCGATCCGGGGGTGCCGGTGACCCGGATCGAGCCGCGCGCCCTGGTCCGCCCTCCGGGCTTTCCGGACTTCATGTCCCGCACCCGCGTGCTCCGCCCGGGGCCGTGCACGCTGGACGGTCGGGCCTGGTCGGGTCACGCCCCGGTGATGTCCGTCGAGGTGACCACCGACGGGGGTGTCACCTGGACACCCGCAAAGCTGGACGAGCACACGGGCGGGCCGTACGCCTGGCGGCGCTGGCACCACGAGTGGGCGGCGACCCCGGGACGGTACGTGCTGAGCGCCCGCGCCACGGACGCCTCAGGCCGGACCCAGCCGGTGGAGCAGCCGTGGAACCGGGGCGGCTTCGCGAACAACCTCGTCCAGCGGGTCGAGGTCGTGGTGCTGGCGGGATGACGGGCACGGCGGTGGGGGGCCGTGGTGTGTCGGCCGGCGGGAGGGCCGCCGGGACCGGGGAGGGTCAGCCGCCGAAGCCGGAGTCGGCGGGCAGGGAGATGTCGGGCTTCTCCAACTCCTCCACGTTGACGTCCTTGAACGTCATCACCCGAACATTCTTGACGAACCGGGCAGGGCGGTACATGTCCCACACCCAGGCGTCGTGCATCTCGACCTCGAAGTACACCTCGCCGTCCGAGTTGCGCACGTGGAGGTCGACCTGGTTCGCCAGGTAGAAGCGGCGTTCGGTCTCCACCACGTAGGAGAACTGGCGGACAATGTCGCGGTACTCCCGGTAGAGCTGCAGCTCCATCTCTGTCTCGTACTTTTCGAGATCTTCCGCGCTCATCCCTCTCCGCCTTCCATGACCACATCTTCCCCCACCGGCGCCGAGGGCCGAGGCCGCTCGCCCAACGCCACGCCGACGGTACCCCCTGGCGCGCCCAAGCGCTCCATCGGCTCGTCCGGCCTTGCGCCCAATGGTCGACGTGCCCGGGGCGGGGCGTCGTGCCGGCCCGACACCGCCGCGACATTCACGTACGAGAACCGGTGCTCCGCGCAGGGGCCGCGCTCGCGCAGCGCCGCCGAGTGCTCGGGGGTGATGTAACCCTTGTGCTCGGCGAAGCCGTAACCGGGAAACGTCCCGTCCAGCTCGACCATCATCCGGTCCCGGGTGACCTTGGCCAGCACGCTCGCCGCCGCCACGCAGGCCGCCACCCGGTCGCCCTTCCACACCGCCAGGCCCGGCACGTCCAGGCCGTCCACGCCGAAGCCGTCGGTGAGCACGTACTCCGGCGGGGTGGCGAGCGAGGCGAGCGCCCGGCGCATCGCGGCGAGGTTGCACACGTGCAGCCCGCGGGCGTCCACCTCCGCCGCCGGGATCACCACCACGGAGTACGCCAGGGCGCGGGCGACCACCTCCTCGTACACCCGCTCCCGGCTGGCCGGGGTGAGCAGCTTGGAGTCGGCGAGGCCCTCGATCTCGCCGCGCCGCCCCTCGGGCAGGATCGCGGCGGCCGCCACCAGTGGGCCGGCGCAGGCACCGCGGCCGGCCTCGTCGGCGCCGGCGACGTGCCGGAAGCCGCGCCGCTGGAGAGCGCGCTCCAGCGCGTACAGGCCGCCCTCCCGGCGGACGACGGTGCGCGGCGGCGTCAGCACGGCCCACCGCCCGGGACGCCAGCGGCACCGGACGCGGTGGACAGCGCCCGCGTCAGCACGGCCGGCAGGTCCGGCGGGTAGTAGCGCTCACCACTGGCCGCCAGATCCCGCGGGAACCACCAGCGGTGCCCGACGACGCTGGCCCGCTCGACGGCGTCGAAACCTCCCGTGTCGACCTCCCAGGCGGCCACCCGGACCAGGAAGAACTCCTGCTCCTGCCGGTACCAGACGCCGTCGAACGGGAACTCGACCGTCTCCGACCAGACCGGCTCGCCCAACTCGCCGGGCGTGAGCCGCAGGCCCGTCTCCTCGGCCAGCTCGCGGGCGGCGCCGGCCGCGGGGCTCTCCCCGGGGTCGAGCCCTCCCCCGGGCGTGAACCAGTACCGGTGCCCGGGCCGGGCCGGGTCGCTGCCATGGAACAGCAGGAGACGCCCGGCCCCGTCCACGAGCAGCACCCGGGCCGCGCGACGAGGGGTGTAGACGGTCACCGCCCCAGCCTGCCAGACGCCGCCGACAACGCCCACGCCCCCACGGTCGCCGGCCAGGTCAGGAACTGGGGATGACGTCGAACTGCTCCGGCACGCTCAGCCAGCCGGCCCGGTCGAGCGGCCAGAACACCGTGAAGGCACGGCCCACGACCTCGTCCTCGGGAATGGTCGCCTCGTTGATGTCCTGCCCGGACTGCTGCCAGTGCTGCAACGAGTCCCCCGACGCGGACCGGTGGTCACCCATGACCCAGAGCCGCCCCTCCGGGACGGTGACGTCGAACTCCTGGTCGGCGGGCTTGTCCCGCTCGCCGTCCGAGGCGAACAGGTACGGCTCGTCCAGCGGGATGCCGTTGATCGTGATCCGACCCTGCTCGTCGCAGCAGACCACCCGGTCCCCGCCGACGCCGATGACGCGCTTGATGAAGTCCTCGCCGTCCGGGTTACCGCTCCACGCCGTGGGCGCCTTGAAGACGATCACCTCGCCCCGGTGCGGCGACCGGAAGTCGTACACCAGCTTGTTGACCAGCACCCGATCGTCGATCTGCAGGGTGTTCTCCATCGACGGCGAGGGGATGAAGAAGGTCTGCAGCACGAAGGCTCGCACCAGCACCGCGACCAGGATCGCCACGCCGAGGAGAATCGGCAGCTCCTTCCAGAAGGAGCTGCGGGGCTTGTCGGTCTGCTCGTCAATCACGCAAGGAGCCTACGTTGCCCGGCTGAACGGCACCGTCCGGAACGCGCGAGAACGGAGCAGAGCCGCCGAGAGCGGGAGCAGCAGCACCACACCGCCGTCCGGGGTGGGTCGTACGGGCGCCCGGCCGGTCGACACGCTGGGCGGACCCGGGACGTTCGCGAAGGTCCCGGGAACGGAGAGCGAACTCCACCGCGACGACGGCCACACCACGCCGAAGGCCCGGCCGACCACGTTGTCGATCGGCACCGGCCCCTGGCATCGGGCGTCCTGGGACACCAACCGGTGGTCGCCCATGACGAAGATCTGCCCGGGCGGGACCACGATCTCCTCGAAGCGGCGGGAGCGGCACTCGCGCGGGTTCGGCGGGACGTCCAGCGGCGAGTCACGGACGACGTACGGCTCGTCCAGCGGCGTGCCGTTGACCAGCACCCGGCCCTGCGCGTCACAGCAGCTCACCCGGTCACCGGGCAGGCCGATGACGCGCTTGATGAAGTCCTTCTCGCCGGGCCGGCTCACCCCCACCAGGTCGCCGACCGTGGCGCCGAGCTTGCCCACGAAGCCGGGCTCGGGCTGCCCGTCGACCTGCGGAGCCCAGCGGTCGGTGCCCCGGAAGACGACGACCTCGCCGCGCACCGGGTCCCGTACGTCGTAGACGACCTTGTTGACCAGCACCCGGTCACCGACGAGGAGCGTGTCCTCCATCGAGCCGGACGGGATGAAGAAGGCCTGGAGCAGGAACGTGCGGATCAGCACCGCGAGGCAGAAGGCGACGATCAGCAGCAGCGGCAGCTCCTGCCAGAGCGGCATCTGCCGGCGCGTGCGGCGGGTCCGTCGACGCCACGGATCGACCGCGCCGTCCTCGTTGAGCGTCTGCACCACGCCACTCTCCGGTCCGCAGAAATGACACTACCGCCCGGGAACCTCGTCGAGGTTCCCCGGGCGGCAGTGGACGTCCTCCCCACCGCGGGGTGGGGGGCCGCCCTGCTGCGCCCGTACGACCAGGGTAGTGCCGTCTGGTCGGTACGACATACGGGCAGCTCGGGCGGCGTGGCGCAGCGCGACGTCAGCTGCTGGGCTGCTTCTCGCGCAGCTCCTTGATCTTGGCCTTCTTACCGCGCAGCTCGCGCAGGTAGTAGAGCTTGGCGCGCCGGACGTCGCCGCGGGTCACGACCTCGATGCGGTCGATGGCCGGGCTGTTGACCGGGTAGGTGCGCTCGACGCCCACGCCGAAGCTGACCTTGCGGACCGAGAAGGTCTCCCGCAGGCCGTCACCCTGGCGGCGGATGACGACGCCCTGGAAGATCTGGACCCGGGACCGGTTGCCCTCGACGACCCGCGCGTGCACCTTGACGGTGTCACCGGCGCGGAAGTCGGGGAGGTCGACCCGCTTGGACTGGGCGTCAAGGGCGTCCAGGATGTTCATCGCTGCGTCCTCGTGAGGCTCACGGCGCACCGTCAGTCGGTGCGCGAATGGGTGATTCTGATCCCCGGGTGGTGGCCGGTGGCGCCGACCCCGGTCGAGGATCCTCGCAGCCGCCCGCGGCGCGGCCGGCTGCGGCAACCCCTCTACTTTGCCACATCCCCCGGCGGGGGCTGAAATCCGGCCCGGTCCAACGCGGCGAGGTCCCGCTTGTCGAGGGTCACCGGGTCGAGGGCGGCCAGCATGTCGGGGCGCCGGTCGGCGGTGCGGGTCAACGCCGCGTCGCGCCGCCAGCGGGCGATCCGCCCGTGGTCGCCGGAGCGGAGCACCTCCGGCACGTCCAGGCCCCGCCAGGTCGCCGGCTTGGTGTACATCGGGGCCTCCAGCAGCCCGTGGGCGTGCGACTCCTCGTCCAGCGAGCTCACGTTGCCGAGCACGCCGGGCAGCAGCCGGGTGACCGCCTCCATGATCACCAGCACCGCGACCTCGCCGCCGAACAGCACGTAGTCGCCGAGGGAGACCTCGGTCACCGGCATCCGGGTGGCGGCGTGGTCGAGCACCCGCTGGTCGATGCCCTCGTACCGGCCGCAGGCGAAGAGCAGGTGCGGCTCGGCGGCCAACTCGTGGGCCATCGCCTGGGTGAACGGCGCGCCGGTCGGCGCGGGCACCACCAGCCGGGGCGGCTGGACCTCCGGCGGCGCGAGGGCGTCCAGCGCCTCGCCCCAGGGCTCCGGGCGCATGACCATGCCGGGCCCGCCGCCGTAGGGCGTGTCGTCGACCGTGCGGTGCACGTCGTGGGTCCAGGTCCGCAGATCGTGTACGGCCAACCGCAGCGCCCCGTTGGCACGGGCCTTGCCGATCAGCGACAGGTCCAGCGGAGCGAAGTACTCCGGGAAGATCGACACGATGTCGACGCGCATTCGGGATGCTCCAACAGCTTCCGGGCCGGACGGGCCACGCGGCGGGACCGGCGGCCCCTCCTCAGAGGTCGAGCAGGCCGCCGGGCGGGTCGACGACGACGCGACCGCCGGCGAGGTCGACCTCGGGGACGATCGCCTTGACGAACGGGATCAGCGCGTCCCGCCCCTCCGGGCGGCGCAACACCAGCAGGTCGGACGCGGGCGCGTGGTCGATCCGCGCGACCTCGCCCAGCCGCTCACCGGCCGGGGTGACCACGGCCAGGCCGACCAGTTGGTGGTCGTGGAACTCCTCCGGGTCCTCCGGAGGGGCGACGTCGGAGCTGTCCACCCCGACCAGGGTCCCGCGGAGCGCCTCGGCGACGTTACGGTCCAGCACGCCCTCGAACGCGACCAGCAGCCGCCCCTGGTGCCAGCGGGCGGCCTCGACGGTCAGTTCCTCGGGCACCCGGTAGGCACCGGGCTCGGTGGGCGCATTCGCGCCCGGGTCGGTACGTAACACCGACCCGGGCGCGAACCGTGCCTCGGGCTCGTCGGTCCGCACCTCCACGGTGACCTCACCGCGGATCCCGTGCGGTTTGCCGATCCTGCCGACGATGAGCAGCATCAGTACGAGTCGACGATGTCGACACGTACGCCGCGGCCGCCGATGGAGCCGATCACCTGGCGCAGCGCCTTGGCGGTCCGGCCGGACCGCCCGATCACCGTGCCGAGGTCCTCCGGGTGCACGCGGACCTCGAGCCGCTTGCCCCGGCGGGAGTCGACGAGCCGGACCCGGACGTCGTCGGGGTGATCGACGATGCCCTTGACCAGGTGCTCCAGCGCCGGACGCAGGGCCACGTCAGGCCTGCTCGCCGGAGTCCGCACCGGCCTGCTCCTCGGTCTTCGGCGCCTCCTCGGCAGCCGCCTCGGGCTTGGCGGCCTTCTTGGCCGGCTTGGCCGGCGTCTCCGCCACACCGGCGGCGGCCTTCGCCTCGGCCTCGTACGCCGCCTTGCGGTCGGCCCGCTCGGGGGCGACCTTCAGCGGCTCGGGGGCCGGCAGGCCCTTGAACTTCTGCCAGTCACCGGTCTTCTCCAGCAGGCGCTGCACCGCCTCGCTCGGCTGCGCGCCCACGGAGAGCCAGTACTGCACCCGGTCCGACTTGACCTCGATCACCGAAGGGTCCTCCTTCGGCTGGTAGATCCCGACGAACTCGATCGCCCGGCCGTCGCGCTTGGTGCGCGAGTCGGCGACGACGATGCGGTACTGCGGGTTGCGGATCTTGCCCATCCGCAGGAGCCGGATCTTTACGGCCACAGTTCTTTCGCTCCTGTTGCGATCTCACCGGCCCGAACGGGCGGTGCACGGGTGAGCGCCGACCGGCACAGTGGGGTTTGGGCCGGAGACTGCTCGGTGGACTGGCGCGGTGCCCGGGGTAGAGGGCGCCGGACACACGCCGGATACCAGCGAGCCATTCTGCCAGATCGGGTCGGGAACTCTCACACCGGACCGGCCCGGGTCACCCACCGCCACCCGAAAGTGACGGGAAACACAGGTCGCCTCAGCGTACCGGGGGGCGGTCCCAGCCGGCCGGCAGCTCCGGCGGGGGCGCCCAGTCCGCCGGGGGCACGAAGTCGCACCAGGTGCCGTCGAACGGAAACTTCCCCGCCTCGGCCTGCGCGATCACCCGTTCGCCCTCGGCGCGCACCGCGTCCGGGTCGGGCACCCAGTAGTGCTCCGGGAAGTCCAGCCGCTCGGTGAACTCGTCCTCGTCCTTCCACTCCCAGCGGCGGTCCGGATGGACGACCACGTCCAGGTCCTGGTCGACCACATCGACCCCGGCCAGGTCACCGTCGTCCCAGCGCACGCCGGGCTCCTCCAGGTTGACGTACCAATTGGCGAAGCGGCCCTGCGCGTCCCGGAACCACCAGACGGAGTGCGCCGCCCCGGTGGGCAGGAACTTCAGCAGGGGCGGCCCCTGCCACCGGGCGGTCGCCAGCCGGTACGACGAGACGATCCACTCCGCGAACGGAATCGCCCGCATGCCGAGCCCGGCCTCGGTGACCTCACTCGCCACCGCCGAGCCCCGGGCGATCCACAGCAGCAGTCCGCGGTCGTCGTCGCTGACCACCCGCGCGGGGCGGACCCAGCCGATCCGGCCCCGGCGGACGTTGCGGTGCACGATCAACCGTCCCGGCGCGAACCTCACGTCACCCACCAGCGCTGTTAACAGGGGACCCTTCCTCTACCGCAGGCGTTAAGAGGGGGCCCTTCCTTACACCTCAGTAGGCGCGGGCCAGGATGGCGACCAGATCCGGCTCGTCCTCCGAGTCCGGCACCGAGCCGTCCGCGCGGACCAGGCAGCGCACGGTGACGCCCTGGGCGTTCGCCTCGGCCTCGCCCTGCGTGCCGACCGCCGACCACGGCACCCGGGCCCACCCGGTGGCGGCCGCCTCGATCGCCTCGGCGAGGGTCGACACCTCGCGGGTGCGGGTCTCCCGGTTGGCGAGCGCCTGGTCGTGGAGCACCTTCTGGTCGGCGTCGAGGGCCGCGAGCACCGCGCCGACCACGTCCGCCACCGGCACCGGGGACTTCGAGCCGTCCGTACGCCGCACCAGGACCGCGTTGCCGGCGGCCAGGTCGCGGGGGCCGACCTCGACGCGTACCGGATAGCCGCGCAGCTCGGCGTCGACGGCCCGGCGGCCGAACGGGGTGTCGGTGCGGTCGTCGAGCGCGACCCGGACACCGGCGTCGCGGAGGGCGTCGCGCAGCTTGGCCGCCGCCTCGCCGACCCCCTCACCGTCCTTGACGATCATGACGTACGCCTGCACCGGCGCGAGCTTCGGCGGCACCCGCAGGCCGTTGTCGTCGCCGTGGCACATGATCAGGCCACCGAGCATCCGGGTCGACGTGCCCCACGAGGTGGTCCAGGCGTGCTCCCGGCCGCCCTCGGCCGACGAGTAGCTGATGTCGAACGCCCTGGCGAAGTTCTGGCCCAGCTCGTGGCTGGTGCCCAGCTGGAGCGCCTTGCCGTCGCCCATCATGCCTTCGAGGGTGTACGTGGCGGTGGCGCCGGCGAACCGCTCCCGCGCGGTCTTCAGGCCCACCTGCACCGGGATGGCGAGGACGTTGACCATCAGGTCCTCGTACGCCTCGTGCAGGATCCGCCGGGCGTACGCCCGGGCGTCCTCGCGGGTCGCGTGTGCCGTGTGGCCCTCCTGCCAGAGGAACTCGCTGGTCCGCAGGAAGACCCGCGGGCGCAGCTCCCAGCGGACCACGTTCGCCCACTGGTTGAGCAGCAGCGGCAGGTCCCGGTACGAGTCGATCCACTTGGCCATGAACTCGCCGATGACCGTCTCGCTGGTGGGACGCACCACGACCGGCTCGGCGAGCTGCTTGCCGCCACCGTGGGTGACCACCGCCAGCTCGGGCGAGAAGCCCTCGACGTGCTCGGCCTCCCGCTTGAGGTAGCTCTCCGGGATGAAGAGCGGGAAGTACGCGTTCTCCGCGCCGGCCACCTTGATGCGGGCGTCCATCTCGGCCTGCATCCGCTCCCAGATGGCGTAGCCGGCCGGTCGGATCACCATGGTGCCCCGGACCGGGCCGTTGTCGGCCAGCTTCGCCTTGGCGATCAGGTCCTGGTACCAGCGGGGGAAGTCCTCCGCACGGGGAGTGAGCACGCGTGCCATGACCGCACATCCTATGCGCCGTCGGGCCGGTGGACGCCATCGGGCGGCCCGCGCCCCTCGCGGGTCGCCGCCGACCCGGAGGAAAGCCCTAGACTTCGACCATCATGGTTGACGTGCGGGAGGCCCGGTTGCGCGACGGCATCGTCGACGCGGCGCGGGCGCTGACGATCGCGACCGGCTGGGACGGCGTGCGGATGGGCGCCGTCGCCGCCACCGCGGGCGTGAGCCGGCAGACGGTCTACAACGAGTTCGGCACCAAGGCGGGGCTCGCCGAGGCGCTGGCCCGGCGCGAGGTGGACCGGTTCGTCTCCGAGGTCCGCGCGGCGCTGACCGCGCACGGCGACGACCTGCGTGCCGCCACGTACGCGGCCATCCGGCACACCCTCGCCTCGGCGGCGGACAACCCGCTGGTCAAGGCGATCCTCACCAGCTCGCGGGGCGGCTCCGAGGAGCTGCTGCCGTACCTCACCACCCGGAGTGACCTGGTGCTGGCCGAGGCGTCCGCGGCGCTGATCGAGTGGGCCGAGCGGCACCTGCCCGGCGCCGACCCGGCGGCCCTGGCCTTCGCCGCCGATTCCGTCGTGCGGCTGGTGATCAGTCACATCGTGCTGCCCCAGGCGCCGGTGGACGACACCGCCGAGGCGCTCACCCGCCTCGCCGTCCGACTGTTCGGCGCCGCCGTCGCACCGTCGTCCTGACGGGAGCGGTCAGCGCAGCACGTGGCCGCGGAGGACGATCCGGGCGGGGGTACGGACGACGCGCAGGTCGCGGCGCGGGTCCTCGGAGTAGACGACCAGGTCCGCCAGGCCCCCCTCGACCAGACCGGGGAACCCGAGCCACTCGCGGGCGCCCCACGAGGCGGCGGCGAGGACGTCCACCGCGGACATGCCGGCCCGTTCGTGCAGCAGCAGCATCTCGTCGGCGGCGAGGCCGTGGTCGATGCCGCCGCCGGCGTCCGTGCCCACGTAGATCGGCACGCCCGCCTCGTACGCTGCGCGCACCACCTCGGGGAAGCGGTCCCGCAGGGCGAGCATGTGGTCGGCGTACCCGGGGAACTTCGCGCGGGCCTGGTCGGCGATCCCGCCGAAGGTCTGAATGTTGATCATCGTGGGCACGAGCGCGGTGCCCTGCCGGGCCATCAGGTCGATCAGGTCCAGGCTGAGGCCCGTGCCGTGCTCCACCGAGTCCACCCCGGCGCGCACCATGATCTCGACGGCCGACTCGGAGAAGGTGTGCACCGCGGCGCGTACCCCGGCGGCGTGCGCGGCCTCGACCGCCGCGGTCATGGTGTCCGCGTCCCAGGCCGGCGCCAGGTCACCCACCCCGCGGTCGATCCAGTCGCCGACCAGCTTGACCCAGCCGTTCCCGGCCCGCGCCTGCTCGGCGACCGTCGCGGCCACCTCCGCCGCGCCGACCTCCACGCCGATGTCGCGCAGGTACCGCTTCGGCGGCGCGATGTGCCGGCCCGCCCGCGCCAGTCGCGGCAGGTCCGGCTCGTCCTCCAGCTCGGGGTACGGGTACGGGGACCCGGCGTCGCGGATGGCGAGCACCCCGGCGTCCCGGTCGGTGCGGGCCAGCTCGCGGGCGTGGTCGAGCGAGGTGATCGGGGCGCCGCCGCGGGCGATGCCGATGTGGCAGTGCGCGTCGGTCAGGCCGGGCAGCACGTAGCCGCCGTCGACGACCGTCTCCGCCCCGGGCACGGGGTCGAAGGTGACCCGGTCACCGACCAGCCAGAGATCCCGAACCTCGTCGTCGGGGAGGAGCACACCGCGTACGTGCAGAGCCATACGCTAGTCCTACCCGATCACTCCCCGTCGGGGGCGAGCAGGGCGTCGCGGCGGGCGGTGAGGGCCGGCAGGTCGACCGAGACCTTCCACGGCCGCTCGGTGACGAACAAATCCTCGGTGTGGGCGACCTGCTCGTACTCCCGGGTCGCGCCGAGCGCGTACTCGGTCAGCGTGACGCGCTCCTGGAGCGGGTCGACCACCCAGTACGACCGGATGCCGGCGTGGGCGTAGACCTTCGCCTTGTCGTACATGTCCCGGAAGGTGCTGGTCGGGAAGACCACCTCGACGGCGAGCAGCGCGTCCTCGACCGGGACGGGCGACCGGTTGGCGTGTTCCCGGCGGATGGCCACGACGTCGGGCCGGGGCTCGTTGCGCCGGTCGACCCGCATCGACAGGTCGATGCTGACCAGGTAGTCCGGCGGGCAGTTGGTTCGGAGGGCGAGCAGCAGCTCAACACACAGCTCCTGGTGCACGGCGGTGGGCGACGGCACGATCAACCTTCCGTTGATCAGTTCGTACGGAAGGTCCTTCGGCAGGTCACCGAGGTCGTCGACCGTCCACTCGTGCCGCTCGGGCAGGATCGGGGCCGCGGTCATGACTCCTCCTTCCAAGGGGCGACGGTCACCCTAAGCGCTGATCACGTCGCCCGCCGTCACCGACACGCTCAGCCGGGGCGCTTGTCCCCCTTGCCGAGCTTGTTGAAGTCGATCTTCGGAAGCTTGAAGCCCGGCGGCAGGCCCTGTCCGGCCAGGTCGTCCGGGCCCATGCCCGGGGGGAGCTGCGGCATGCCACCCGGGAAGCCGCCCGGCATCCCCGCGCCGGTACGCGGCCGGCCGCCACCGCCCTTCGTGCCCTTGCGCTTGTTCTTCGGCGACTTGGTCGCCTTCCGGCGACCACCCGGCAGGCCCATCATGCCGCCCATCTGCTTCATCATCTTCTGCGCGTCGGCGAAGCGGTTGAGCAGCTGGTTGACGTCCATCACGGTGACGCCGGAGCCGTTGGCGATCCGGGCCCGCCGCGAGCCGTTGATGATCTTCGGGTTGGTGCGCTCGGCCGGGGTCATCGACCGGATGATCGCGGTCACCCGGTCGAAGTGCTTGTCGTCCAGCTCGGCGAGCTGGTCCTTCATCTGCCCCATGCCGGGCATCATCGCCAGCACGTTGGCGATCGGCCCCATCCGCCGGACGGCGATGAGCTGGTCGAGGAAGTCCTCCAGGGTGAACTGTTCGCCGCCCATCAGCTTGGCGGTCATCTTCTCCTTCTGATCGGTGTCGAAGGCCTGTTCGGCCTGCTCGATCAGAGTGAGGACGTCGCCCATGCCGAGGATCCGGCTGGCCATCCGGTCGGGGTGGAAGACGTCGAAGTCCTCCAGCTTCTCGCCGGTGGAGGCGAAGAGGATCGGCTGCCCGGTGACCTCCCGGACCGACAGCGCGGCACCACCACGGGCGTCGCCGTCGAGCTTGGAGAGGACCACACCGGTGATGCCCACGCCGTCGCGGAACGCCTCGGCGGTGCGCACGGCGTCCTGACCGACCATCGCGTCGATGACGAAGATGACCTCGTCCGGGTCGACCGCGTCGCGGATGTCGGCGGCCTGCTGCATCATCTCGGCGTCGATACCGAGCCGGCCGGCCGTGTCGACGACGACGATGTCGCGGGCGGCCCGCTTCGCGTGCTCGATCGAGGCCCGCGCCACCTGCACCGGGTCGCCGACGCCGTTGCCGGGCTCCGGGGCGTACACCTCGACGCCGGCGCGACCACCGAGCACCTGGAGCTGCCCGACGGCGTTGGGGCGCTGCAGGTCGGCGGCGACCAGCAGCGGCTGGTGACCCTGGGCCTTGAGCCAGCGGGCGAGCTTGCCGGCGAGGGTGGTCTTACCGGAGCCCTGGAGGCCGGCGAGCATGATCACGGTCGGCGGCTGCTTGGCGAACTGGAGCCGCCGCCCCTCGCCGCCGAGGACGGTGATCAGCTCCTCGTTGACGATCTTGATGATCTGCTGGGCCGGGTTGAGCGCCTGGGAGACCTCCGCGCCGCGGGCCCGCTCCTTGACGTTCGCGATGAAGCCCTTGACCACCGGCAGCGCGACGTCGGCCTCCAGCAGCGCGAGGCGGATCTCGCGCGCGGTGGCGTCGATGTCGGCGTCGGTGAGCCGACCCTTGCCGCGGAGCTTGGTGAAGATCCCGGACAGGCGGTCACTCAAGGTGTCAAACACGCGAACATCCCGTTTGTCAGTGTTCCGGCGGGCACAAACCTGGCCGGGCGAGCCGTCCGGCCACCGCTAGGGTATCCGCCCCGCCGGCCCCCTGCTCCGCCCGCGCCCCGCCCCGGCCGCCACCGCGCCCCTAGCGCCCCTCGCGCGCCGCGCCGACGCCGAGCTCCGGGCAACGTCCCGGAAGATGCTGCCTCGACACGGCGGGAGGCGGCAGCTTCCCCGACGTTGCGCGGATCATGACGGCCCTCCGGCTCACACCGCCGCCAGGACGGCCGCTTCCACCTCGGCTCGGGTGGCGGCGTCGGGCCAGCCGCCGACCAGGTAGAAGGCGTCCACGACGTCCGCGCCCAGGGTGGAGATCCGGGCCGCCCGCACCTGGGCGCCGGTCTCGTCCAGCGCGCCGGTGACCCGGTAGAGCAGCCCGGCGGCGTCGGCCGCCCGCAGCTCCAGCACCACCGCGTCGGTGGCCGCCTCGCGGTGCCACACGACCCGCGGTGCGGCCCCCTCGCTCCGGGCGGCGAGCGCCCGCCCCCGCAGCCGCTGGGTGACCGACACGTCCCCGGCGACCGCCCGCCGCAGGTCGGCGGCGAGCGCGATCGGGTCCGGCGCGAGGCCGTAGCGGGGCTGGACCCGGAACTCGACCAGCGCGCGCCCGTCGACCGTCGAGGCGTCCGCGGAGATCACGTCGAGCCGGTGCAGGGCCAGGCAGCCGGCCACCGTCGCGAGCAGGCCCCGCCGGTCCGCCGCGGCCACCGCCACCCGGTCCCCGGTCAGGTGTACGACCGGCAGCGGGCCCGCCACCAGCGCCGGGTCCGGGGCGGGCGGCTCCGGCAGCACGCCGGTGTCCAGCGTGGTGCGGACCCGGGCGACCAGTTCGGCGATGAGCCGCCCCTTCCAGTCCGACCAGGCGGCCGGCCCGGTGGCCACCGCGTCGGCCCGCACCAGCGCGTGCAGCAGGTCGAGGGTGGTCGTGTCGCCGACCTTCGCCGCGACACCGGCGATGGTCTTCGGGTCCGCGAGGTCCCGCCGGGTGGCCACGTCGGGCAGGAGCAGGTGCAGCCGGACCAGCGAGCCGATCAGCGCCACCTCGTGCTCGGGCAGGCCGATCCGGGCGGCGACCGCCTCGGCGACCGGCGCGCCGACCACACTGTGATCCCCCGACAGGCCCTTGCCGACGTCGTGCAGCAGCGCGCCGAGCAGCAGCAGGTCCGGCCGGTCGACCTCGCGGGTGTGCCGGCTCGCCTCGTACGCGGTCTGCACCAGGTGCCGGTCGAGGGTGAACCGGTGCACGGGGTTGTGCTGCGGCCGGCTCCGCAACCGGGTCCACTCCGGGAGCCAGCCGTCGACCAGTCCGTACCGGTCGCAGGTCTCCCACGCCGTCACCAGGCCGGGGCCGGCCCCGAGCAGCGTGATCAGGGCGGCGCGCGCCTCGGCGGGCCACGGGGTCGGCAGCGGCGGGCAGTACGCGGCGAGCCACTCACAGGTGGCCCGGGCGATCGGCAGCCGGGTGGCGGCCGCGGCGGCGGCGACCCGCAGCGACAGGCTCGGGTCCGGGCGTGCCCCGATCGCGGCGCGCGCCAGCACCAGCTCGCCGTCGTGCTCCACCACGTCCCGGGCGACCGGCCGGCGGACCGGGCGGCCGTCGGCGCCGCGGCGGCGACCGGCGTGCAGCCGGTCGGCGGCCCGGAAGGCGTCGTCGAGGGCGTGGCGGACCGTGCGGGCGTCGCCGGCGACCCGGCGCAACAGGGCGTCACCGTCGCCGATCACGGCTTCCCCGCCCGGCTCGGCGTCGGACCCGCCGCCCTCGCCCGCTCGCCCGACGACTCGCGGTCGCTGCGCGGCGTCCGACGCATCGGGCTGCGGCTGGCGCAGCCCCAGCAGGGCGGCGACCCCGTCGCGTTCCTGGGCGACGAGCCGGTCGACGCGGCGGCCGACCTGCGTGTGAAGGGCGTCGCGGGTGTCCAGCAGACGCAGGTGGGCGGCGCGGACCGCGGGGCGCAGCGCGTCGGTGATGCCGGCGATCGCGACCGCCCGGAGGATGCCCACGTCCCGCAGCCCGCCGGCGGCCTCCTTCAGGTCGCCCTCCAGGAGGAACGCGAGCTCCCCGTGGGTCTCCCAGCGGGCGGCGGTGATCTCCCGCAGCCCGGGCAGCTGCCGGACGGCAGTGCGCCGCCAGTGGTCGGTGGCGGTGCGGGTGAGCTGCGCGGCGAGTGCCTCGTCGCCCGCGACGAAGCGGGCGTCGAGCAGCCCGAGGGCCACCTTGACGTCGTCCTGGGCCACCGAGAGCGCCTCGGCGACCGTCCGCACCGAGTGGTCGAGCCGCAGCCCGGCGTCCCAGACCGGGTACCAGATGCCGGCGGCCAGGTCGTCCACGCCGGGCACCCCGGCGTGGAGCAGCAGCAGGTCGAGGTCCCCGTACGGGGCGCACTGCCGCCGCCCGAGCCCGCCGACGGCGACGAGGGCGACGCCGTCCCGGGCCGGTAGCAGTCCCCGCAGCCAGGCGTCGTACGCGTCGGCGCGGCCGGCCCGGGCGGTGGCTCCGATCCCGGCGGGAACGCCGACGACCTCGTCGACCACACCGCGCGCGTCGCCGTTGCCGGGGTGTCCCGACGCGGTGGTGGTGGTCGACGAGGTCATCGAGCGGTGTCTCCTACAGGGCGTCGAGGCCGCGCTCGCCGGTGCGGACCCGGACGACCTCCTCGACCGCGGTGACCCACACCTTGCCGTCGCCGATCTTGCCGGTCCGGGCGGCGGCCACGATCGCGTCGACGATCTTCTCGACGTCGATCTCGTCGGTGAGCACCTCGACCTTGATCTTCGGCAGGAACTCGACCGTGTACTCGGCACCCCGGTAGACCTCGGTGTGCCCCTTCTGCCGGCCGTAGCCCTGGACCTCGCTGACGGTCAGGCCGGCCACGCCCAGGGCGTGCAGGGCCTCCTTCACCGCGTCCAGCTGGTACGGCTTGATGACCGCGGTCACCAGCTTCATGTCCAACCCCTCCATCCCAGGAACGTTAACCGGCGACCTTCTCGTTGACCGGCTCGGTGGCCGGCTCGGTGCTGGGCCCGGCGGTCTCCGCCGCCGGCTTCCCGCCGGACAGGCCGGCCATCGCGAACGCGCCTCCGCTGCCGCCACCGGCGGGCGACAGGTCGTAGCCGCTCTCCGCGTGCTCGGTGATGTCCACGCCCTGGACCTCGGCCTCGGCGGCGACCCGGAAGCCCATGGTCTTCTCGATCGCGAAGGCGAGCACCCAGGCCACGGCGAACGACCAGGCGGTGACGATCAGGCCCGCCAGGGCCTGCCGGCCGAGCTGGGTCACCCCGCCGCCGTAGAAGAGGCCGTCGGAGGCGCCCACCACGTCGGTGATCGCGGCGTTGACCGAGTTGGTGGCGAAGAGGCCGAGCCAGAGCGAGCCGATCCAGCCACCGACGAAGTGCACACCCACCACGTCGAGCGAGTCGTCGTAGCCGAGCTTGTACTTGAGGCTGACCGCCAGGGCGCAGACCGCGCCGGCCACGAGGCCGAGCAGGACCGCCGCCCAGGGGGCGATGAAGCCACAGGCCGGGGTGATCGCGACCAGACCGGCGATCGCGCCGGAGGAGGCACCGACCATGGTCGGCTTCGTGTCCTTGATCCACTCGACCACGATCCAGCCGAGCACCGCGGCCGCGGTGGCGAGCTGGGTGTTGATGAAGGCGAGGCCGGCCACCGAGTCGACGGTCAACTCGGAGCCCGCGTTGAACCCGAACCAGCCGAACCAGAGCAGGCCGGCGCCGAGCGCGACCAGCGGGATGTTGTGCGGCTTCATGCCCTCGCGCGGCCAGCCCAGCCGCTTGCCGAGGACCAGCGCGACGGCCAGCGCGGCGGCGCCGGCGTTGATGTGCACGGCGG
Organism: Micromonospora sp. WMMC415; assembly: GCF_009707425.1. Taxonomy (GTDB): domain Bacteria; phylum Actinomycetota; class Actinomycetes; order Mycobacteriales; family Micromonosporaceae; genus Micromonospora. Next base: position 5,940,882 of record NZ_CP046104.1, read on the forward strand.
TGCCGCCGGCGAAGTCCAGCGCGTGGATGTCACCGCCGATGATGCCGCCGCCCCACACCCAGTGGGCCACCGGGAAGTAGACCAGCGTCGCCCAGCCGAACGCGAACAGCAGCCAGCCGCCGAACTTGGCCCGGTCGGAGATGGCGCCGCTGATGAGCGCCACGGTGATCACCGCGAAGACCATCTGGAACGCCATGAAGACGTACAGCGGCACGCCGATGCCGCTCGGGTTCTCCGCCGTCGCGCCCCAGAGGTCGGTCTCGGCGAGGAACGTCTTGGTGCCGAGGTACGCGGTCGGGTCGCCCCAGAACCCGTTGACATCGCTACCGAAGGCGATGCTGAAACCGTAAAACCACCACAGAACGGAGATGAGCCCGATCGCGGAGAAGCTCATCATCATCATGTTCAAAACGCCCTTGGCCCGGTTGAGGCCGCCGTAGAACAGCGCCAGGCCGGGAGTCATGAGCAGCACGAGCGCCGTCGAAACCAGCAGCCACGTGGTGTTGGCGCCATCGATCGTCGGTGCTTCAGGCACGCTGGCCTCCTAAAGGTGAAGTTCCCTCCTTCACGGCGTGCGGGGCAGCGTCGCCCGTCCACCGGTTGCGCGGAAGCCTTGCCGCTCCCTGTTTCCTTCAGCGTCACCCGCCGATTTCCGGACGGTGACGGCTTGTTTCGGACGTGTGAAGAAACGCGCACAACCCCCGGCCCGGGTCCGGGGGGAGGTGCTCCCGGGTCCGGACCCGGGTGACCGCACGCCCGGACCGGAACGGCGCACACGAGCGCCGGGCCCGTGAGCGGGTCCGGCTACCGCCCGGAATGCCCGGTTTCCTAGTGCAGGGCCGCCTCCAAGGCCTGCCGCTCGTAGTCGAGCAGCCGCAGGTCCCGCATCGGCCGGCGCAGGTGCCCCTTGTGCACGATCCGCACGAACGCCGGCTCCCCGGCGGCGGCCATCCGCCGGATCCCCTCCACGTGGTCGACGATCCGCTTCCGGATGGTGCGGATCAGCCGGTGCCGGTCACGCGGGATGAGCCCGTACGCGTCGGCGAAGAGCCGCAGGCGGCGCGGCCGGTCGGGGCGCCGCCACCCGAGGGTGATCGAGTCGCGGTCGGAGAAGATCGGCACCCAGGTCCACGCCGCGTACGCCACGTCGTAGATGCGCGCGCCGGGCGAGGCGAGGTCGAAGTCGATCAGCCCGAGGGTGCCGTCCGGACGCCAGATGACGTTGTGCGGGGCGGCGTCGTGGTGGCAGATCACCTCGGTGTCCGGCGGCGGGGGCCCGAACGAGCGCCACACCGCCCCCTGCGGGGGCACGAAGCCGTACTGCGCGTCGTGGAACATGCGCAGCATCGTCGCCACCGTCACCAGCGCCTCGTCGGTGACCCAGTGCGGGGCCAGCGGGTACTCCCCGCACTCCCCCTCCAGGTACGACAGCACCTCCCGGTTGCGCTCGTCCATGCCGAGCGCGCGGGGGGCACCGGTGAAGCCCACGTACTCCAGGTGCCGCAGCAGAGCGTGCACCGAGGGGGTCCACGGGCCGGCGTTGCGCCGCACCGTGTCCCCGACCCGGACCACGGTGCTGACGTTCCCGCCGTGCAGCGGGATCTCCTGCGAAGTCACGTACGGTCTCCCGAGGCGGGGCGCCGGGTGGTCGGGGTCGCGCCACCCGACGTAGGCGCGATCGTCGGTCGTCACTGCGAGATTACGCGTCCCGTCCGGGGGCCTCGGTGCCCAGCAAAGCGTCGACGAACTGCACGGCGTCGAACGGCGCCAGGTCGTCCTTGCCCTCGCCCAGCCCGACCAGCTTCACCGGGATGCCCAGCTTGCGCTGCACGGCGATCACGATGCCGCCCTTGGCGGTGCCGTCGAGCTTGGTCAGCGCGACACCCGTCACGTTGACCGCCTCGGTGAAGACCCGCGCCTGCTCCAGCCCGTTCTGCCCGGTGGTGGCGTCGAGGATCAGCAACGTCTCGTCGATCGGGCCGTGCTTCTCCACCACCCGCTTGACCTTGCCCAGCTCGTCCATCAGGCCGACCTTGTTCTGCAGGCGGCCGGCGGTGTCGATCAGCACGGTGTCCACGCCGGTCTCGATGCCGCGCTTGACCGCGTCGAAGGCCACGCTGGCCGGGTCGGCCCCCTCCGGGCCGCGGACCGTCTCGGCGCCCACCCGCCCGGCCCAGGTCTCCAGTTGGTCGGCGGCGGCGGCGCGGAACGTGTCCGCCGCGCCGAGGATCACGCTGCGACCGTCCGCCACCAGGACCCGGGCGATCTTGCCGCAGGTGGTGGTCTTGCCGGCGCCGTTGACGCCGACGACCAGCAGCACGGCGGGCACCCCGTCCTTCGGCGCGGTGTTCAGGGACCGGTCCAGGCCCGGGTCCAGAGCGTTCACCAGCTCGGCGGCGAGCAACGCCCGCAGCTCGCCGGCGGACCGGGTGCCGAGGACCCGGGTGCGCTCCCGCAGCCGGTCGACGATGTCCCGGGTGGCGTCGATGCCGACGTCCGCGGTGATCAGGCTGTCCTCGATCTCCTCCCAGGTGTCCTCGTCGAGGCGGTCGCGGCTGAGCAGGCCGAGCAGCCCCTTGCCGAAGACGTTCTGCGAGCGGGACAGCCGGGACCGCAGCCGGACCAGCCGGCCGGCGGTCGGCTCGGGCACCTCCAGCGGGGGCGCCTCGATCACCGGCGGCTCGACCAGGATGCCGGTGGACACCTCCGCCTCCGGCGCCATGACGGGCGGCCCGGCGAGATCCTCCTCGGCGCGGGTCTCGACCTCTCTCGGCAGCGGCGGCTCGGGGCGCCGGCGCAGCTTCGGCACCACCAGCCCGAGGGCACCGAGGATCAGCACGCCGAGCAGAGCGAGTGCGATGAGGACGTATTCCGTCATGCCGAAATCCTGTCAGACGACGGCCACGGCGTCTTCACCACCGCACCCTCCGGCGCGCTCGGATCCGGCGGTACGCTCGGTGGCAGCCAGCAGTGGTGCGACCGCCGGCCGGGTAGTAAAGGATGAAGCTCGCTCACCTCGGAGGTCCGCCATGCCCGCCGCACATCTGCTCGTCGGTCCGCTGCTGCGGCGGGTCGTCGACACGCGGGCCACGATCTGGGTGGAGACCAGCGGGCCCGCGGTGGTCACCGTCCGCACGGCCGACGGCGCCACCGGCACGGCACCCACCTTCTCGGCGTACGACCACCACTACGCGCTCGTCGTGGTGTCCGGTCTCACGCCGGCCGCCGCGACCACCTACGAGGTGCTGATCGACGGCGAGGTCGCCTGGCCGGAGCCGCGCGGCCAGTTCCCGCCCAGCGTGATCCGCACCCGCCCCGCCGACGACCACGACCAGCCGGTCCGCCTGCTCTTCGGCTCCTGCCGGGAGACCACGCAGCACGCCACCGCGCGGCGGCTGCCACCGGACGCGCTCGACGCGTACGCCCGCCGGCTGGCGGCCGACTTCGACCCGGCGGCCCTGCCGGACCTGCTGGTGCTTCTCGGCGACCAGGTGTACGCGGACGAGACCTCGCCGACGGTGAAGCGGCTGCTCAAGCGGCGCCGCCGGCGGCCGAAGGGCGCGCCGGCCGACCAGGTGGTGAGCTTCGACGAGTACACGAAGCTCTACCTGGAGTCGTGGCGCGACCCGGAGATCCGCTGGCTCCTCTCGACCGTGCCCAGCGTGATGGTCTTCGACGACCACGAGATCATCGACGACTGGAACACCTCGGCCGCCTGGCGGGCCGACGCCCGCGCCCAGCCGTGGTGGGCGGAGCGGATCGGCAGCGGGCTGGCGTCGTACTGGGTCTACCAGCACCTCGGCAACCTGTCCCCGGACGAGATCGCCGCCGACCCGGTGTACGCGAAGGTGACCGCCGCCGAGGACGCCACCGGCGTGCTGCGCGAGTTCGGTCACCGGGTCGACCAGGAGTCCGATCTCGCGCACGACACCGAGCGCTGGCGGGCCGCGCAGTACCAGTGGAGCTACGCGCTGGACCTGGGGCGGACGCGGCTGGTCATGCTCGACAACCGGTGCAGCCGGGTGCTGGACCGGGGCCAGCGGGCGATGCTGCCGCCGGGCGAGTGGTCGTGGTTCGTCGACCAGGCCCACGGCACGTACGACCACCTGGTGGTGGGGGCCTCGCTGCCCTGGCTGCTCCCCCCGGGCATCCACCACGTGGAGGCGTGGAACGAGAAGCTCGCCGACTCCCGCCGAGGCTGGGTCGCGGCCTTCGCCGAGAAGCTGCGCCGCGGCCTCGACCTGGAGCACTGGGCGGCGTTCCGCCGGTCGTTCGAGGCGCTCGGCGCGCTGTTCGCCCGGATCGGCAGCGGCACGCCGGCCGAGCCCGGTGCGCGGGTGGGCGCCGGGCCCGCGTACGCGCCGCCGGCCTCGATCAGCGTGCTCGGCGGGGACGTGCACCACTCGTACGTGGCCCGGGCCCGCTTCGACGACCCGGACGTGGTCACCCCGGTCCACCAGCTCACCTGCTCCCCCATCCACAACCAGGTGCCGGCGGGGTTGCGCCCGCTGATGCGGCTCGGCTGGTCGCCGGGTCCGTCCGGGGCCACCCGGGCCCTGGCCCGGACCGCCGGGGTGCGCCGCCCGTCGGTGCGCTGGAAGAAGCTGGCCGGCCCGTACTTCGGCAACGCGGTGGCCACCCTTGAGCACGACGGCCGCACGGCGCAGGTGACCATCGAGGGCACCACCAGCGACGGCCACCTGCGCCGGGTGATGCACCACCGGCTCACCCCGGAGGCACCGGACCGGCGCTAGGCCGCCGGCTCGGCGGGCGGGGCGGCCACCGCGGCGAGGATGGCGCGGACGATCGCGCTGTCGATCTCGTCCAGCCCGTCGAGGAGGCGTTCCTCGTCGCGCTCGCCGTCGATGATCCGCCGGATCGTCGCGGCGAGCACCGCCCAGTCCACGCTGCCGCCCAGGTCGTCGAGGAGGGGCTGCAACGCGTCGGCGGCCGTCCGGTCACCACGGGCCGCCGCGACCACCACCGGAATGCGTGGTGCCCATCGCTCGAGGTGGGCGGTGGCAGAGTCGTCGGCGGGTAGGGCGCGGACCGCCTCACCGACCTCACGAACGAGGGTGGCTCGGCGCTGCGGATCGGGAGCGAGGTCGGCGAGGACCGCACCGAACCGCGCACCGGGCACGCTCTCCACTCGACTGATCAGCTCCGCGAGGTCCGCCGGGAGCGCCGCGTCGCCGAACCGACGGAGGTCGCGGGCGAGCGCCCGCAGACCGTCCTGGAATCGGGCCGACCGGCCGCTGAGCAGGTAGAGCAACACGGCGGCGAGCCGGTGCGCCACAGCCTCCATGGGCGGGTGCTGGGCTCGAAGGAGGTAGTTCGCAAGGTTGTGGTGGCTGACCGCCAGGCTGCCCGGCTCAGGCAGCAGGTAGGTGTACCGCATCGCCGCGCGTCCGAGTGTCACGGCCTCGGCGGGGCGGTCGCGCTCGTCTTCGAGGTCGGCACGGGCACCGAACACATGTCCCAGTAGGTGGACGTCTCCGACCGCCTCGAAAACCGTCTGGCAGCGGAGCAGCACCCGTTCGGCCTCCGCCAACTCACCGCGCTGGAGCAGTGGTCGGTAGTCGTTGAACTCCATCCGAGCGAGCTCGTAGGCATGCGCTCCACGCTCACGCTTGCTGGCCAGTAGCCGCTGTTGGTAGTCGAGAGCCTGGGTCCATTCCGACAGGCCGCGGGCCGCCTGCGCGGCGACGTCCAGGGCGGTCTCACGGACGTTGTACGGATACACCTGCTCGGTGTGGTCCACGTCGTGGGGAAGCGTGTCGAGCCGAGCCAGCAGCGCGTCGACCTGTTCGAGGACCTCCCGGTCGCGGCCCATCTGAACGAGAATCTGCAATCGCTGCACCTCGCCCGACGCCCGGGTCCAGGGGCCGAGTCCGGCGATCCGGGCAGAATCTGCGCTTTCTGTCGCTGTTGCCAGCGCCGCGGAGAGCTCACCGGTGGTCCGCAGGAGGTTCGCCAGATGACTGCCGATCCCGGAGGCAAGGTCGTGCCTGCCGCTCCCCCTGGCCGCGTCGATCGCCCGCCGTAGCCCGGCCTGGCCGGCGGCCGGGTCGATCCGGGCCAGCACGCGAGCGTGTAGGGCCTCGTCGATCGGCCGTCGCTCCGGATCGGTCTCACCATCCAGGATCTGCCGCAGGTAGCCGAGCGCCTGCCGGGTCGTCGCCGGCGAGGCATCGCGCATGGCCGCTTCCTCGACCAGGACCGACGCCTGCGACCAGCGCTGCTGGTGCAGCAGGTACGGGGCGGCGGCCAGCCCGGCACGCACCACGAGACGGCTGGTGGGCTCGCCCCGGCTCTCGAGCCGCTGCGCCTCCAGGGAGACACTGGCCCAGACCTCGGCCAGCAGGTTGTCCACGGTGGTACGCAGCTCCGGGCCGGCGCCGGCTCGGATCGCTTCGGCCACGCCCGGGTGGAGCCGGAACTCGACCGGCCCGTCGGGTTCTTTCGACTCGGTGACCTCGGCCGCTACGAGCGCCGCGTCGGTCAGGGCCGACAGCGCGTCGTCGAACGGCGGCGCGGTCCCGCCGTGCCACTGGTCCCAGAACGCCTGCCAGACCGGCTCGATCACGTGGTACCAACGGTCGTCGTCCTCCAGCAGCGCCAGCAGCTCGACGAGGGTGCGGGCGGGCGCCGGCAGACCGGCGACCGCCGCGGTGGTCCAGGCGCCGAGCAGGTTGAGGTACTCCTCCCCGTCGAGCGCGCTGGTGCCGGTGCGGAAGAACGCGGCCGTGGGTGCGTCCCGGCCGGCGGCCGACGCGGCGTCCAGGCGGGCGGCCAGAGCGTCCGGGTCGGTCGCCTCCGCGTCGGCGAGCTCGAGCAGCTTCGGGTGCCCCTGAACCACGGCGAGTACCCGCCGAGCCAGTTCCCGGTCGGCGGCGACGTCGGCGGCGGAGCGTACCGCCGAGGGCTCGTCGTGCAGCAGCCGGCCGAGGTTCGGCAGTTCCTTGGCGAGCAGCACCGACTCGGCCAGCGAGAGCGCGTGGACCGGCAGGGTCAGCAGCGAGCGGGCGTCCAGCCCGGCCGGAACCACCCGGCTGGTGAGGACGACCCGGGAGAGGCCCCCGTGCCCGAGCAGCGTCTCGATCAAGGGCTCCCAGAGCGGGTCGCGCCAGGTCCGGGCGTCCGACAGCAGCGTCTCGATGTTGTCCAGCACCAGCAACAGCGCGTTGTCGCGGAGCACCGCCCGCAGGCGGGGCAGGAAGCGGCGCAGCTCGGCCTCGCTCCCCACCGCCTGCATCATGGTGAGCCCGTGGTGGCCGAGTTGCCCCTCCCAGGCGTGCGCGAGGCTGCTCAGTGCCTGGCCGAACTCGTCGGGTTGGCTCGGTGCCTCCCACCAGGCCAGGGCGGCGAACCGGTCCTGGTGCTGGTAGGCCAACTCCAGCGCGCAGGAGGTCTTGCCGGCGCCAGCCATGCCGTGGAACAGCACTCCGGTCCGGCCACTGCGCGGAGCGAGCGCACCGCTCGCCGAGATCAACGCCGGGGTACGACCGACGAACCGTTCGGGCTCCTCCCGGAATCCGACCATCCGCTCCGCGTACGGGTTGAGGTCCACCGAACCGGGCGGCGGGGCGAGGTGCATCCCGGCGGCCGTGCCGCCGAACAGCGCCGGGGTGCCGACGGAGAGCGGCGGCCGATCGACGGACGGGGTCTGTCCGGCGGCCCGGGGGATCGCGATGGCTGCCGCCCGGTCGACCGGCTGCCCCGAGCCGAGCAGTCGAGGGTACAGCTCCCGGGTCAGCTCGACCGCGAACGGGTCGGCCACCGGATAGCGCATGGCCAGCACCGCGACCCCGAGTTCGGTGACCAGACCGCGGGCGAGGCCGACCGACGCTCGACCGATCGCCACCCCGCCGTCCGTCGGGCCGTCGCCCGACTCCTCCAACTGGTCCGCCGCGTCGTCCAGGCGCAGGTTACGGAGGGTGCTGGCGGCCAGGTCCGCTCCCGAGTTGCAGGCGGAGAGCACGGCGAACTTGAGCCGGTCCCGGGCCGGGCGGAGCAGCTTGATGAGATCGTCGGTGCCGACCTCGTCCGGGCTGCCGTCCGGATTCTCCAGCAGCAGCGTGCCGCGCGCCCCGTGACCGGAGACGTGCAGGACGTCCCAACCCGGATACTCCTCGGCCGTCTCCGCCAGCCGGTCCCGGGTCACGCCGTACTGGAGCACCCGCAGCTCGATCGCCTTGCGGGAGCGGCTGGCGATCTCCCGGACCGTGCGGACCAGTTCGTAGCGCTCCCGGCGGAGGGCGAGCACCGAGGATCGGGCGGGCATCGAGAACAGCGCCAGGATCCGCAGGCGGTCGCCGACCGGCTGCTTGCGTACCGGCGCCGCTGACGTGTCGCTTCCCGGCAGCTCGAAGACCAGGGCCACGTCACGGCGGGCCAGGGCACGACCGTCCACCTCGGCCAGTTCGAGCGGTCGGGTGAGCAGGAAGTCGCCCTCCGGCGGGACCAGCACCCGGACCGTCCCGGCGAGCCGCCGGCCGATGTGCTCGCCGAGCACCTCGGACCCGATCCACCTGCCGACCCGGGTGACTATCGCGGCTTCGCTGCCCAGGCGGTCGTCCGGAAGCCGGTTGCGACGCAGGTACCCGTCCAGGTCGGTGAAGGCCTCGAACTCCGTGCCGTGTGGATCGACGTCGACCTGGTGGTCGGCGAGCGTCCGGCCGGTGTCGTCCGTCAGGAGCCAGCGCCATCGGGCCGGCCCGGTCACCTCGACCGCACGCAGGGTGAGCGGCATGCCGACAGGCCCTCCCCGACGTCGACGAACGGGAGCTTTCATGTCCTAGCATGCCGCACATGACCGCCCTCGTCACGATCAGCGACGCCGAGGCCCCCCAGGGTGTCCGACTCCCGACCGAATCCGACGTTACGATCTACCCGGAATCGCTCAATAATGGCCGCGGTGTCTATGCGCCGTCCGCTCTGGACCTTGCGGACGAGTTGAGCGGGACCGGCGTGGTCGCCCGCCCCTGGCACGAACTCGCCGACTGCGAGATCAGCAGCGAGCGCGAACCGGTCACCGCGGCGATCCTGTCGGTTGTCCTGGGGATCGTCTCCTCGGCCGGCTGGGAGGCGATCAAGCGGGTGCTGCGCCGGAGGTCGCGCGACGACCGGGTCTCGCTGACCATCGGCTGGCGCGACGGCACGGCGGAGAGGTGGATCCGGGTGGACGGGCCCGCCGACGCGGTGGCCGAGGCGATCGACCGGCTCCCCCGCTGACCCACCCGCGTCGACGACCCCGCCCGCCGTACGCTCTATCTCCGTGGACGAGCACCCCCCGGAGACCGTACGGGCGGTCGAGCACGAGCTGACCGCCTTCCTGCGCCGCAGCCGCGGGGTGTCCTGGGACATCGCCCGGGAGGTGCACCCCAACCTGGAGCCGAACGCGTACGGGCTGCTGCTGTGGCTGCGCCGGTCCGGCTCGATCCGGCTCACCGACCTGGCGGGGCGGCTCGGAATCGGCAAGGGCACCCTCAGCCGGCAGATCAACGGGCTGGAGACCATCGGGCTGGTCCGGCGCGACCCGGACCCGACCGACCGGCGCGCTTCCCAGCTCAGCCTCACCGAGGAGGGGCAGCGGCGCTTCGACACGGCCTCGGCGGCCCGGCTGGAACGATTCCGCGAGACGCTGAGCACCTGGTCCGGGCAGGACGTGGAGACCTTCGCCCGCCTGCTCCACCGCTTCAACGAGACGTACTTCTGATCCGCCCGTGACCGGGAACGTCGGGGCCGTGGGACCGCGCGCGGCGGTAATCGGGTCGCCGCGTGTCGCACCCGGACGCGAGGATGGCCGGCATGACCTGGAGAGCACCCGAGATCGACCGCCGGCACGAGCCCTACCTCGGTGACGAACGCACCATGCTGGAGGGCTGGCTCAACTACCACCGCGACACGCTGCTGCACAAGTGCGCCGGGCTGACCGCCGAGCAGCTCCGGACGGCGAGCGTCGAGCCGTCCACCCTGACCCTGATCGGCCTGGTCCGCCACATGACCGTCGTGGAGCGGGCGTGGTTCCGGCAGCGCTTCGCCGGGGAGGACCTGCCCGAGCTGTACGACTGGGCGGCCGACCCGGACGCCGAGTTCACCACGGTCGGCACCGCCGACCCGGAGGCCGACCTCGCCGCGTTCCGGGCCGAGACCGAGGCCGCCGACGCGGCAGCCGCCGGGCACGACCTCGACGAGACGTTCACGCTGCGTCGCCGCGACGGCAGCTCGCCCGAGGTCAGCCTGCGCTGGGTCTACGTCCACATGATCGAGGAGTACGCCCGGCACAACGGCCACGCCGACCTGATCCGGGAACGCGTCGACGGCGCCACCGGCGACTGACCTGCGCCACCTCCCCCGACCGTCGGCGCTGCCCGGCGAACGGATCGATCACGTGCGCCGGGTCGCCGCTTTCGCGACCGGGAGCAACCCCTTGATCATCCTCTCCGTCATATGACTGGACGGGGCGTGGCCGATCCCGTTCACACCGACCGACGCCTGCGGGCGCGGCGGGGACACGGGGGCCGCCACGGCGGGAGCTGACGATGGTCGACGGTGGACGCGCGACGCCTACCCGGAGAAGGACACTGGGACTGATCGGTGCGGTGGGCGCGTCGGGCGCCGCCGCCCTGTGGGGAATCGGATGGCGGCCGGGGGGTCGCCGGGCGTCGTCGGGTCTCGCCGACCCGCACTACTCCGGTGATCCGGTCGCGGCCGGGAGCGGTCCGGACGTGTCGCCCCGGCCGCTCGGCCGGTCCCCGGTGGCCATCGAGAACACCCGGCCGGGCGCCGCCGGGTTCAGCCTGTCCGGTCACCGGTTCGCCACCGACCGGTCCGGCGAGATCGCCGGGTACGCCTCGGCGACGAGCGTCGCCCCGGGCGAGGAGTTGGTCCTCCGGGTCTCCGTGGCCCCGGCCCAGCGGTACCGCGCGACGGTCTTCCGCATCGGGCACTACGGCGGTGCGGGGGCCCGGATGGTCGTCCAGGGGCCCTGGCTGGACGGGACGACCCAGCCCGCCCCCACGGTGTCACCGGAGACCGGAGCGGTTTCCTGTGCCTGGTCACCGGGATGGCGGCTGCGGATCGGGGCGGACTGGACGAGCGGGCTGTACCTCGCCCTGCTGAGCACCGCCGGCGGTCACCACCACTGGGTTCCGTTCGTGGTGCGTGATCCGTCCCGCACCGCCGCCGGCCTGGTGGTCATCCCGACCAGCACCTACCAGGCGTACAACCAGTGGCCCATGGACGGGCGTACCGGCGCGAGTCTCTACTACGGCTTCGACGACGCGGGCAGACGCGCGGTGGCAGGTCGGTCCCGGGCGGTCAGCCACGACCGGCCGTACGCCGGGAGCGGCCTGCCCAACCTGGTCGCCGACGACATCGGCTTCGTCCAGTGGGCCGAGGCGCAAGGACTCGACCTGGCGTACGCCAGCAGCGAGGACCTGCACACCGGCCGGATCGAGCCGGGACGCCACCGGGCGGTGATCTTCCCCGGGCACGACGAGTACTGGTCGACCCGGATGCGGTCGGCGGTCGTCACCGCCCGCAACGGCGCCACCAGCCTGGTCTTCCTCGGCGCCAACAACTGCTACTGGCGGATCCGCTTCGGTGGCGGCGACCGTGACGAGCGACAGGTCTGGTGCGACAAGGTGGACACGCCACGCAAGGGCGTCGTCCCGGTGACCCCCAAGTGGCGGGCCACCACCAGCCCCGAGCAGCAGCTGATCGGCAGCCAGTACGTCAGCGTCGTGGACGGCCGCGCGCCGCTGGTCGTGGGCGCCAGCGGGCACTGGTTCTGGGCCGGCACCGGCGTACGCGACGGCGACCGCATCCCCGGCGTGGTCTGGGGGGAGGCCGACCAGTGGATGTCCGACACGGCCGGCCCGCAGCTGGTCGAGGAGGTCCAGCTCGCGGATTCTCCGTTCACCCGTAAGGGGAAGACCGTGCGGCAGCACACCCGGCTGTACCGGGCGCCCTCGGGCGCCTGGGTGTTCGCGGCCGGCTCCCTCGGCTGGACCCGGACGCTGTACGACCCGGCGCTCGCCGACCCCCGGATGGACCGGGCGACCCGCAACCTGCTCCGCCAGGTGCTCGGTGGGGACCCCGCCGGAGCGGATCAGCCGGTCGTGGCCAGGGCCGCGCGCAGGTAGCGCAGATCGCCGGGGCCGCTCCAGCGGTGCGCCGACAGCCCGGCGACCCGGGCACCGGCGACCGCCCGGTCCTCGTCGTCGACGAACAGCACCCGGGACGGCGGGGTCTCCAGGGCGTCGCAGGCCACCTGGAAGAACTCCTTCGCCGGCTTGTGCACCCCGGCAACCGACGAGTTGACCACCACGTCCAGCTCGTCGGTGAGCCCGAGGGCGGCGAGGTCGGCGTCGAGCACGTCGGTGGCGTTGGTGCCGAGCCCGACCCGTACGCCGGCCGCCCGGACCTCCCGGACGAACGCCAGCACGTCCGGGTCGACCTCGCCCCGGTAGCGCTGCCAGTCGTCGACGGCCGCGCGCGCCCGCTCCGCGCCCACCGAGGGGGTCAGCGCGTCGGCCACGCTGGCCATCCAGTCGGCGTGGCTGACCTTGCCGGTCAGCACCGGCTGGAGCAGACCCCACGACATGGCGATCTCGCCGAGCACACCTTCGGTGAGCCCGTACTCGCGCTCGACGCCGACGGCCACCGCCGGGTCCCAGCGGCGCAGCACGCCGTCGAAGTCCACCAGGAGCGCCGTGGCGCGTTCCCGACTCACTCGTTGTTCTCCTGCCCGTCGTCGGCCCGGTTGAGCCGTTGGCTGATCACCTGGGTGACCCCGTTGCGCATGGTCACGCCGTAGAGGGCGTCGGCGACCTCCATCGTCCGCTTCTGGTGCGTGATGACGATCAGCTGGCTCTTCTCCCGCAGCTGCGCCAGCAGCGTGATCAGCCGCCCCAGGTTCACGTCGTCGAGCGCCGCCTCCACCTCGTCCATGATGTAGAACGGGCTGGGCCGGGCGCGGAAGATCGCCACCAGCATCGCCACGGCCGTCAGCGACCGCTCGCCACCGGAGAGCAGGGACAACCGCTTGATCTTCTTGCCCGGCGGCCGGGCCTCCACCTCGACGCCGGTGGTGAGCAGGTCGTCCGGGTCGGTGAGCACGAGCCGCCCCTCGCCGCCGGGGAACAGCACGCCGAAGACCTGCTCGAACTCCCGGGCGGTGTCGGCGAACGCGCTCGCGAAGACCTCCAGGATCCGGTCGTCCACGTCCTTGACCACGGTGAGCAGATCACGCCGGGTGGCCTTCAGGTCCTCCAGCTGCTCGGAGAGGAACTTGTACCGCTCCTCCAGGGCCGCGAACTCCTCCAGCGCGAGCGGGTTGACCTTGCCGAGCAGGGCCAGCTCCCGTTCCGCCTTGGCGGCCCGCTTCTCCTGCACCGCCCGCTCGTACGGGACCGGCTCGGGAACCGGCACGCCGTCGCGTTCGGCCGCCGCCACGTCGGCGTCGGTCGGCGGGACCGGCTGGTTCGGGCCGTACTCGGCGACCAGCGTCGCCACGTCCAGCCCGAAGTCCTCGGCGGCCTTCGCCTCCAACTGCTCGATGCGCAGCCGCTGCTCGGCACGGGCGACCTCGTCCCGGTGCACCTGGCTGGTGAGCCGCTCCAGCTCCGCGGCGAGGCGCTTGGCGGCCCCGCGTACCTCGGACAGCTCGGCCTCCCGCGCGGCGCGTTCGCGCGCCACGGCGTCGCGGTGCTCCTCGGCCTGCGCGATCGAGGTGGTGAGCCGGGTCAACGCCTCGCGGGCGCCGCCGGCCACGGCCCGGGCGATCGCGGCGCCGCGGGTCCGCGCCGCCCGCCGTGCCGCCGCGCGCTCCCGCGCGGCACGCTCGGCCGTCGCCTGCCGGCGCAGCGAGTCGGCCCGGCCGGCGATCGAGGAGACCCGCTCCTCGGCGGTACGCACGGCGAGGCGCACCTCCATCTCGTTCTGCCGGGCCCGGGGCACCATGGCGGCGAGCTGGTCACGCTCCTCGGTCGAGGGTTCGGCGTCGATCGGCGTGGCCTCGGCCAGCCGTAGCCGTTCCTCCAGCTCGGCGAGGGCGGCGAGGTCCCGTTCGCGGGCCGCCTCGGCCCGGGCCCGGGACTCGCCGAGGCGCTCGGTCTCGGCCTTGGCCGACCGCGCGGCGGCGCCCAGCTCGGCGAGCCGGCGGGCGGCGGCGTTGCGGTGGCTCTCCGCCTCCCGCTTCGCGGCGGCGGCGTGCTGCACGGCCTCCTTGGCGGCCGCCACCTCGGCGCGCGCCTCGACCAGCTGCCCCCGCAGGTCGGCGGCGGTGCGCTCGGCGGCGGCGCGGTTGGTCCGGGCCTCCTCGACGGCGGCCTGCACCTCGATGAAGCTGGGCGCCTTGGCCGACCCGCCGGCGGCCGCGTACGCCCCGAGCACGTCGCCCTCCGGCGTGACCGCCCGCAGCTCCGGGTTGCCGACGACGACCTCCGCGGCGGCGGCGAGGTCGTCGACGAGGACGACGTCGCGCAGGGCCCGGTGCACGGCCGGCCGGATCTCGGCCGCGCACTCCACCAGGTCGGGCGCCCACCGGGCCCCGTCCGGCAGCTTGGGGCGCAGCGAGTCGGCGGAACCGGCCATGCCCGGCCCGGCGGCGCTGCCGACCAGCAGGCCGGCCCGGCCGGCGTCGGCGATCTTGAGCATCCGCATCGCCTCGACGGCCTCGTCGACGCCGCTGACCGCGACCGCGTCGGCGAGGCCGCCCAGGGCCGCGGCGAGCGCGGCCTCGTGGCCGGGCGCGACGGTGAGCAGCCCGGAGAGGCTGCCGAGCAGTCCCGGCACCTCGTCCGCGCGGGCCAGCAGCGCGCCGGCACCGTCCTTGCGGCGCAGGCCGAGGGCCAGCGCCTCCTCGCGCGCCTTCCAGGTGGCGGCGTCCTTCTCGGCGGCCCGCTCGGCGTCGCTCAGCGACCGGAGCGTCGCCTGCGCCTTCTCCTGGACGGCGACCGCCTCCGCGTGCCGGGCGTCCAGGTCGGCGTTGTCCCGGTCCGCCTCGGTGGACTGTTCGGCGACGGCGTCCAGCTCGGCCTGCGCCCGCTCGGCCCGCCCGAGCGCGTCGGTGTGCGCGGCGGCGAGTCGTTCGATCTCCTCCCCGGCGGTGGCGGTCCGCGCCCGGGCGGAGTTCACCTGCCCGGTCAACCGGGCCAGCCCTTCCCGGCGGTCGGCGATGGCCTTGGCCGCGGCGACCAGCTCCCGCTCGGCGGCGGCCAACTGGCGTTCCAGCTCCTGGCGGTGCTCCACCGCCTCGGCCAGCCGGATCTGGTCGTCGGTGAGCGCGGCGCGCAGCTCCTCCTCCTGCTCGCGGACGCGCTCCGCCTCGGCCTCCAGCTGGTCCGGGTCGCGGCCGGGCCGCTCGTCGTCCGGCGTGGCGCTGAGGTGGCGCAGCCGCTCACGGGCGAGCTGCTCGATCGAGCGGAACCGCTCCTGGAGGGCGGACAGCTTGTACCAGGTGTCCTGGGCGGCGGCGAGCAGCGGCGCGTCCTCGGCGAGGGCGGCCTCCAGCTCACCGAGGCGGGCCTGCACCTCGGTGTGCTCGGCCTCGACCTGCTCGCGCCGCTCGCGCAGCGCGGTCTCGTCGGCGATCTCCTTGTCGAGGGTCGCGCGCAGCGTGGCGAGGTCGTCGGCGAGCAGCCGGAGGCGCGCGTCCCGCAGGTTGGCCTGGATCACCGCGGCGCGGCGGGCCACCTCGGCCTGGCGGCCGAGCGGCTTGAGCTGGCGGCGCAGCTCGGCGGTGAGGTCGGTGAGCCGGTTCAGGTTGGTCTGCATCGCGTCGAGCTTCCGCAGCGCCTTCTCCTTGCGCTTGCGGTGCTTGAGGACGCCCGCGGCCTCCTCGATGAACGCGCGCCGGTCCTCCGGCTTGGCGTGCAGCATGCCGTCGAGGCGGCCCTGCCCGACGATGATGTGCATCTCCCGGCCGATGCCGGAGTCGCTCAGTAGTTCCTGGATGTCGAGCAGGCGGCAGGAGTCGCCGTTGATCTCGTACTCGCTCTCGCCGGAGCGGAACATCCGGCGGGTGATCGACACCTCGGTGTACTCGATCGGGAGCGCGCCGTCGGTGTTGTCGATGGTCAGGGTCACCTCGGCACGGCCGAGCGGCGCCCGGCCGGCCGTGCCGGCGAAGATGACGTCCTCCATCTTGCCGCCGCGCAGCGCCTTCGCGCCCTGCTCACCGAGGACCCAGGCGATGGCGTCGACGACGTTGGACTTGCCGGACCCGTTCGGGCCCACCACACAGGTGATGCCCGGTTCCAGCTTCAGCGTCGTCGCGGAGGCGAAGGACTTGAAGCCCTTGACCGTCAGGCTCTTGAGATGCACCTTCTCGATCCTCGTCCGGTGGCCGCCGTACCGTCGCCGGCTGCGCGGACCTGGTGAACCCGCAGACTAACCCGCCACCGGTGACCATCCCGCACTCGACCCGCCTGGAGCCGCACCGGCCGGCCGCGCCCGGTTCACGTTCCGGATGCGCAACCGACGATTTTCCGCCGTACGAGGTGCGGTTCCGGCCGGAACGGTCGGGGTACGGCGTCCGCGGTCACCGGTTCGACCGGCGGGACGAAAATGGTGCGCACAGAGCTGCGCGCCGGCACATTCGTGTCGGCGCGCCTTTTCGCGTGGTGCTATTCAGTTCTTGCGTACCCGGTGATCAGGTCAGCGCGGGCTCGGCGATACGGAGCAGGTCGTCCGCCTCGGCCGCAGCCGCCGCGAGACGATCGTTCTCGGCACGCAGCCGCGTGATCTCGAACTCCAGTGCCTGAACCGTGGCACGCAGTCGGGTGACCTCGTCGAGCAGGCGCCGGTCGGGCGCCGCACCTACGTGGCCGTACAGGGCCTTCGCCATGTTGACTCCTTGATATGCGCTGCCGGAATGGCCGGCCAACGCGCGCCCATTCGTACGCGGCTGTCAACCCAGGCGATTCTGGGCATGAGCGGGCGCGACTGGCGACACCTATATATTGAGCCGAAACCCCCTCCTTCGTCAAGTTCCCGCAGGCCGTAGATCATCTCTACGTCGACCTGTCCACTTGTCGGGGGGCTGCCACACGGCGCGGACACTCTCTGTCCGGACACCTTTACTGTACGCCTCGGATCTCCGGAAGTCCCTACCCCGGCGTCCCCGTTCCCCTTAACTCTTTCTTAGCCACGTTGCCGCAGGTCGCGGCCAACACGTAGCGTCACCCCGGCCCGCAACCGACCCGTGGAGGCTACCGGCGTGTACGGCTGGAACGACCCGATCGACCCGGACGGCGCCCGGCGACCCGAGCCGGCGCCCGACGAACCGGCCTGGCTGACCGAGCGGCCCGAGCCACGCTCGGCCTACCTGTTCGGCGACGACCCGGACCGACCGGCGGACGAGTGGCAGCGCGAGCAGCCGACGGCCCACTGGCAGCCCGAGCCGGCCCGCCACGACGCGCAGCCCTGGCAGCCGGCCGACCCCACGTACCGGGACGAGCCCGCGCAGCGCTGGGAGCCCACCCCGACCTGGCAGCGCGAGGAGCCCACGGGTGGCTGGCGGCAGGACGACCCCGCGACGTGGCGGAGCGAGCCCACCGCGACCTGGCGGCGCGACGAGCCGTCGGGCGGCTGGCAGGGCGAGGAGCCCGCCGCGGGCTGGCAGGGCGAGAACCCGACCCCGGGCTGGCACCGCGAGCAGCCGGCCGCGGGCTGGCACCGCGAGGAGACCACCACGGGCTGGCAGCCGCACGGGGCCACGGCCGGCTGGCACGGCGCCGAGGCCGACGGTGGCTGGCAGCACGAGGAGCCGACCGGCGGTCGGCCGGCCACCCCGTCCGGGGCGTACGCCGGTGAACAGGCGACCGGCCCGCTGCCGGCGATCGCAGCCGACGGGTCCCCGGCCGACGGCGGGCACCGTCGCCTGCGGCGTCCACTGCTGATCGGCGGCGCCGCCGCCGCGGCCACGCTGGTGGTCAGCCTGGGCGCCGGTGTGGTCGCGCTCTCCGGCGGAGACGACGCCACCCGCACCTCGGTGGCGGACGACACCGTCGCGGCTGCCCCGGCCCTGCCCGAGACCGCCGAGACGCCCGCCGACGCACTGGCCCCCACCGGCAGCCCGAGCGCGTCGCCGACCACCGCGAAGCCCTCCCCCTCGGTCACGCCGAGCCGCAAGCCGAAGCCCGCGCCGTCGCGGACCACCGCGCCGTCGCGCCGGAGCCCCGAGCGCAGCACGGCCCCGAGCAGCGGCGGGACGTCCACCGGCAGCGGCGTCAGCGCCCAGGCCCGTGAGGTCGTGGACCTGGCCAACGCCGAGCGCGCGAAGGCGGGCTGCGGCGCGTTGAGCATCGACGACAAGCTCATGACGGCCGCCCAGCGGCACAGCCAGGACCAGGCCGACCACCAGAACATGTCGCACACCGGCAGCGACGGCAGCGACCCGGGTGACCGGATCGACCGGGTCGGCTACGAGTGGCGCACGTACGGCGAGAACGTCGCCTGGAACCAGAAGACGCCGGCCGCCGTGATGGACGCCTGGATGAACAGCCCCGGCCACCGGGCCAACATCCTGAACTGCGCCTTCACCGAGATCGGCGTCGGCATCGCGAGCAGCAACGGTCCCTACTGGACCCAGGTCTTCGCCGCTCCGCGCTGAGTCGTACGGTCGACGTCCCGGTGCGACCGCCGGGGCGTCGACGCGCGCCGGATCGCGAGTCGTCGTCGGGCTGTCCTCGTTTGACCGGGTGAGGTGCGCCGCGGTGGTGCACCCGCCCGGGCGGCGACCGGCCGCCCGCGACCTGCGGAGCTGCCGATGCGGATCCGGCCGCCGACGCGCGCCGTCGGGCGCGGCCTGCGCCGGGCGCTGCCGGCAACGGTCGCGTTGCTGCTCCTGACCCCGGTGTACGCGTGCCACGTGGAGCTGGCCCGGCCGGACGCGGCGACCACCTGGCCGTCGGACGCGGCTCGCCGGTGGCAGTGGCAGTGGCAGCTCAGCGGGGCGCTGGACCCGGACGTGCCCGCGGATGTCTTCCTGCTCGACCCGGTCGCCACGACCACGGCGCAGACCGCGGAGCTGCGCACCCGCGACCGGCGGCTGATCTGCCAGGTGCACGTCGGCTCGGTCCGGCCCACCGACCCGGACGCGACCCGGTTCCCGGCGAGCGTGCAGGGCGCGCCCGGACGCCGTGCCCGGAGCCGCTGGCTGGACGTCCGGCAGTGGGACATCCTGCGGCCGGTGCTGGCCGACCGGTTCCGGCTCTGCCGGGGCAAGGGCTTCGGGGCGGTCGCGATCGTCGACGCGGACGCGTACGCGCAGCGCTCCGGCTTTCCGCTCGGCTTCGACGACCAGCTGCACTTCAACCGCCGGCTGGCCGAGCTGGCCCGCTCGCTCGACCTGTCCCCCGGCCTGGTCAACGCCGTGCCGCAGGTGGCGGCCCTGGCGCCGGACTTCGACTTCGCGGTCAACGAGGAGTGTGTCCGGCTCGGGGTGTGCGGCAAGCTGCTGCCGTTCGTGGAGGCCGGCAAGCCGGTCTTCCACGTCGAGTACACCGGCTCGGCCGAGGACTTCTGCGTCACGACGGTGGGCTACGGGTTCACCTCCATCCGCAAGGACCGGACGCTCGACGCCTGGCGTGAGCCCTGCCCGGCCCGCTGACGCCCCGGGGCCGGGCCGCCTGCGGCGGCCCGGCCCCGACGATCGGTCAGCGTGCGCCGACCAGCTCCGGCGCGGGCGCCGGCGGGTCGATCGGAGCCGGAACCGACCGGGCCCGCATGAAGCGCGGGGCCCACCAGTTCCGGTCGCCGAGCATGGTCATCAACGCCGGCAGCACGACCGCGCGGATGATCGTGGCGTCCAGCAGGATCGCCGCGGCCAGACCGATGCCGAGCTGCTTGAAGTCGATCGTGCTGAGCGTCGCGAAGATCGAGAACACCCCGACCATCACGATCGCCGCGCTGCTCACCACGCCCGCCGAGGAGGTGATGCCGTGCGCCACCGCCTCCCGGTTCGACATGCCCGCCCGGATGCCCTCACGGATCCGGCTGACCACGAAGACGTGGTAGTCCATCGAGAGCCCGAAGAGGACCACGAAGAGGAACAGCGGCAGCCAGGTGACGATCGCGCCCATCGAGGTGAAGCCGAGCAGGTCCTCGGCCCACGTGCCCTGGAAGACCACCACCAGCAACCCGTACGCGGCACCGGCGGACAGCAGGTTGAGCAGGATCGAGCTCAGCGCGACCACCACCGAGCGGAACGTCCAGGCCATCACGAGGAAGGTGAGCGCCAGCACGAAGCCGATGACCAGCGGCAGCTTCTCCCAGACGTGCTGCTCGTAGTCCTCGCTGGCGGCGACGTCGCCGCCGACCGCGTACTCGACGCCGGTGAGCCCGCCGAGGGCGGCCGGCGCCAGGTCCGCACGGAGCTTCTCCAGCGACTGCGCCGACCGCTCGTCACGGTTGGCGTACGGGGTCGCGACCTGCAGCACGGACACCCGCCCGTCGGCCGACACCCGGATCTTCGGGCCGTCCGCCTCGGTCGGCGCGAAGAGCGGGTCGGCGGACGCGCGCCCGGCCAGGTCGGTCAGCGCCGCGCGCACCCGGTCGGCCTCGGCCGCCGTCGCCCGGACCGCGACGGTGTGGCTGGTGCCGTTGCTCGGGAAGGCCGCGGTGAGCCGGTCGTACGCCTGCATCGCCGGCGTGCTGCGGGGCAGGTCCTCCATGCCGGGGAACTGCAGCTTCATGCCGAGCGCGGGGGCGGCGAGGGCGAGCAGCAGCCCGACGGAGACGGCCAGCGTCGCCACCGGCGCCCGCAGCGCCGGCTTCAGCACGGCCGGCCAGAACCGCGGCGCCGCGGGCGCGCCGTGCCGTCCGGTACGCGGCGCGGTCAGCCGCCACAGCAGCGGCACCCGGGGGCGGTCCACCCAGCGGCCCAGCTTGGCCAGCAGCGCCGGCAGCACGGTCAGCGAACCGATCACCGCGACCGCGACCACCAGGATCGAGCCGACCGCGAGCGACGAGAAGACGGCGTCGTTCACCAGCAGCAGGCCGGCCATCGAGATGATCACGGCGAAGCCGGACACCACCACCGCGTGCCCGGAGGTCTCCGCGGCGATCTCGACGGCGTCCAGCCCGGAACTGCCCTTCGCGCGTTCCTCACGCTCCCGCCGCACGTAGAACAGCGAGTAGTCCACGCCAACCGCCATGCCGATCAGCAGGATGACGCTCGCCGTCGTGTCGGTGGCCGGCACGAGGTGGGACGCCAGGGTCGAGAGGCCCAGCGCGGCGGCCACCGAGGACAGGGCCAGCAGCACCGGCACGCCGGCGGCGATCAGCGCCCCGAACGCGACGATCAGGATGGCCAGCGTGACCGGCAGGCTGAGCAGTTCCGCCCGCTTGAAGTCCGCGCCGAGGGTGTCGTCCAGCGCCTTGTTGATCGACGGTCCCCCGACCTGCTCGATCCGCAGCCCCGGATGCGCCTCCTGCACGCCGGCGGTGGCGTCGCGCAGCGGCTGCACCCGGTCGGACGCCGTCTCCGGGTCGCCGGACATGGTGATCGGCAGCAGCAGCGCCGAGCCGTCGCGGGCCGGGACGGGCTCACCGATCGAGGCGACCCCCTGCACCGCCCGCAGCCGGCCCGCCGCGTCGTCGGCCGCCGCCTCGGCCGCCGTCATGTCCAGCGTGCCGCCGCGCGCCGTGATCAGGACGTTCTCGGTCGCCGGCTCGTCGAAGTCCCCGGAGGAGACGATGACGACCGCCCGGCCCGACTCGCCGACCGCCTGGTCGGACTCCTCGGCCTCGTTGAGGCCCGCTGCATTTCCCCCGACGAAGCACACCGCCACGAACACCACCCACAGCGCGATCGCGCGCCACGGATGTTCGGCACTCCACCGTGCCAACCGCACCGTCACCGGTCTCGCCCCCATGCCGGATTCCCCCTGTCACTCAAACCCCTGTCAACCGTGTCGACGCTAGGGATGGGACGGGGTGGAGACATCGGGGAACGGCCCCGGTCCGCCCCGGAACCGACGCAGCGGCACCGGCGGGGCGCCGGGACGTCCCGGCCGGCGGTTCCCCGGGTCCATCCCGGACGGGCCGGCTCGGCACGCCGGGGCGGGCCCCGAGACACTCAGGGTCAGACCCGGACGGCTCCCCGGGGGCGGGGCTGGCAGCGCGGGCAACTGAACGACGACCGGTTCATGAACGACTCGCGGCGGATGGGCGCGCCGCACCGCCGGCACGGCAGCCCCTCCCGCCCGTAGACGTTCAGCGAACGGTCGAAGTAGCCGCTCTCGCCGTTGACGTTGACGTACAGGGCGTCGAAGCTCGTCCCGCCCTCCTTGATCGCCTCGGCGAGCACGTCACGGACATGCCCGAGCAGACGCAGCGCGGCCGGGCCGGTCAGGGCGTCGGTGGGCCGGGCACCGTGCAGCTTCGCCCGCCACAGCGCCTCGTCGGCGTAGATGTTGCCCACGCCGGAGAGCAGCGTCTGGTCCAGCAGCGCACGCTTGACCTCGGTGCGACGGCGGCGCAGCGCGGCGACGAACGCCGCGTCGGAGAACCCGGCGTCCATCGGGTCGCGGCCGATGTGGGCGATCTCCGCCGGCAGCTCCGCGCCACCCTCGCTGACCGACAGCCCGCCGAACGTCCGCTGGTCGACGAAGCGCAGCTCGGGGCCGCTGTCGGCGAAGCGGAACCGGACCCGCAGGTGCGTCTCGTCGGGCGCGTCGGCCGGTTGCAGGAGCAGCTGACCCGACATGCCCAGGTGCCCGATCACCGCGTCGCCGCTGTCCAGCGGGAGCCACAGGTACTTGCCCCGTCGCCGCACGTCCAGGATCGTCCGGCCGGCCAGCACGTCGGCGAAGTGGGCGCCGCCGGCCGTGTGCCGGCGTACCGCCCGGGGGTGGAGCACCTCGACGGCGGCGATCCGCCGCCCGACGACCCACTGGGCCAGCCCCTGCCGGACGGTCTCGACCTCGGGCAGCTCAGGCACGACCCGGCTCTCCGGCCAGGCCCGCCTCGACCGCCCCGCGACCGCCGTCCCCGACCGGTTCCGCGCCGTCCCCGCCGGCGCCGGCCTGCTCGCGCTCCGCCTGCGCGGACAGCGTCCGCCAGGCCGACTCGGCGGCCCGCTGCTCCGCCTCCTTCTTGCTCCGCCCCTCGGCGCCCCCGTAGCGGGTGCCGGCGACCACCACCCAGGCGGTGAAGGTCTTCAGGTGGTCCGGCCCGGTGCCCTCGATGCGGTACTCCGGGACACCCAAGCCCTGCGCGGCGGTCAACTCCTGGAGGCTGGTCTTCCAGTCCAGCGCCGCGCCACGCCCGGCCGACTCGGCCATCAGCGGGTCGAAGAGGCGGTGGATGACGATGGCCGCGGTGTCCAGGCCGTACTGGAGGTAGATCGCGCCGAGCAGCGCCTCCAGGGTGTCGGCGAGGATGCTCGCCTTGTCCCGGCCGCCGGTCGTCTCCTCCCCCTTGCCGAGCAGCAGGTACTGGCCGAGGCCGTCCGGGCCCAGCCCGCGCGCCACGTCGGCGAGGGCACGCATGTTGACCACGCTGGCCCGCAGCTTGGCCAGCTGGCCCTCGGGCAAATCGGGGTGGTTGTGGAACAGCGCGGTGGTGATCACCACGCCGAGCACGGAGTCGCCCAGGAACTCCAGGCGCTCGTTGGTGGGCAGGCCGCCGTTCTCGTACGCGTACGAGCGGTGGGTCAGCGCACGCTCCAGCAGCTCCGGCTCCAGCGCCACGCCGAACGCCGCCTCCAGGTGGCCGACGGGCGGCCGTCGGCGCTTGTCGTTGCTCATGATGTGCGTACCTCGGTGTCGGTCGTACGGTCGGTGCGGTCCGCGCGGTCACCCGCGTCGGTGCTGTCCAGCAGCGCGCGGACCTGGTCGGCGGCGCGACGCCGCCACAGGTGGGCGGCCAGCGCGATGCCGGAGGCGAGATCATCGCCCCGGGCGGCGCCGTGGCACACCACCACCGTGCCGGCGACGCCGAGCAGGGCGGCCGCCCGGGGGGCGCCACCGCCGGCCGGGGGGCCGCCGGCCATCGCGTACGCGCCCTCGATCGCCTTGAGCAGCACGTTACCGGTGAACCCGTCGGTGACCACCACATCCGCGCGCGTGCCGAGCGAGACGTCGTACCCCTCGACGAGGCCCACGTAGCGGCCGCCGGACGGCAGCGCCGTGGCGGCGAGCGCGGGATCGGCGAGGCGGCGGGCGCGGTCGCCCTTTCCGGCCTCGGTGCCCACGGAGAGCAGGCCGACGCGGGGAGCCCCGACGCCGTGCGCCACGGCGGCGTAGGCGGCGCCGAGGGCGGCGTGGCGGGCGAGGGTGGCCGGGCGGGGCTCCAGCGAACCGCCGACGTCCAGCAGGACCACCGGGCCGTCGACGGCGGGAAGCGAGGCGATCAGAGCCGGGCGGCGGACGTCCGGCCAGCGGCCGAGCCCCAGCGCGACGGCGGTGACGGTGGCGCCGGTCGAGCCGGCGGAGACCAACGCGTCCGCTGAACCCTCGCGGATGGCGTGCACGGCGGCGCGTACGGTGCTGTCGGCGCGGGCCGCGGCGGGATGGTCGCCCATGCCGACGGCGGCGTCGACCGGGCGGACGGCGACCCGGGCGCGCTGCTCCGGGTCGAGGGCAGCGATCAGCTCGCCGGCCGCCTCGGTCGGGCCGACGAGCAGCAGATGCAGGTCGGGATCGGCGCGCATGGCCCGCAGAGCGCCGTCAACCACGACGGCGGGAGCGTCGTCCCCGCCGAGGAGGTCAACGGCGATCCGCGCGGTGCCCGGCTCCATCGGAACGCCGGCCGGGGCGGGCCGGCCGGCGTCGGAGGGAGCCGGGGCACCGGGCGTTCGCCAGGGTGCGCGCGCCGCCCGACCGGAGGTCGGGGGCGTCACTCGGCGTCCAGGTCAGACCTCGAGGACCTGGCGGCCGTTGTAGGTGCCGCAGACGGAGCAGGCGGCGTGCGGCAGCTTCGGGGACTTGCACTGGGGGCAGGCCACGGTCGCGACGGCCGCGGTCTTCCACTGCGCCCGACGGGCCCGGGTGTTGCTGCGCGACATCTTGCGCTTGGGGACGGCCACGGTTCTTACTCCTCTTTACGGGTCAGTTGCGACAGGGCCGCCCAACGCGGGTCGACCTGCTGGTGGCTGTGATCGGCCGGCAGCTCGTCCCAGGCCACCCCGCAGTCGGGGCACAGGCCCGGGCAGTCCTCCCGGCAGAGCGGGTTGGTCGGCAGCGTGAGCACCACCGCGTCCCGCAGTACCGGCTCCAGGTCGATCAGATCGCCCTGCATCCGGCCCACCTCGTCCTCGTCGGCCGTCATGTCCGTGGTGCTGTTCTCGTACGCGTACAGCTCCTGGATCGGGACGGCCACGGTGTCGTCGATCTCGCGCAGGCAGCGGCTGCACTCGCCCTTGATGGGACCGCTGACGGTCCCGGAGACGAGCACCCCCTCGGACACCGACTCCAACCTCAGGTCGAGGTCGAGGTCCGCGCCCTCCGGCACGCCGATCAACTCCACGCCGAGGTCCGCCGGTGCCGGTACCACCCGCTTGACCGTACGCAACGCACCAGGCCGGCGCGGCAGCTCCCTCGTGTCGAGGACCAGCGGCGACCTGGGGTCGAGTGGTGAAGGCGTGTGTTTGGGCATAGTCAGACTCCGGCCGTGAGGGCCGACAAACGAGGTTACCTGGGCGATCGCCGCAGCGTCGAATCGGGGGCGGCGTCCTGCCCGGGGTGAGGTGTCGGCCTGGTGCCCGTGTCGACGTCCTCGGCCCGGCCCAGGACTTCGACACCGGCCCTAGAAGGGTAGCGGGCGTTCGGCCTCGTCCCCGGCGAACGTGCCGATCTCCCGCAGGGCGTGCATCTTGTCCCGGCCACGCTCGATCGAGGCGAGTGCCCGGGTGAGGAACTGCTCGAAGTTCGCGAGCGCGGTGTCGACGTAGTCGTCGACCTCCTCGCGCAGCCGCTGAGCCTCGGCCCGGGCCTCCGCGACGATCCGGGCACCCTCGTGCTCGGCGGACACCGTGATCTCGTTCACCGACACGAGCCGGGCGTGTTCCGCCTCACCCTCGCTGATGATCCGGTCGGCCTCACGCTTGCCGGCCTCCATGATCTTGTCGCGCTCCTCGAGCAGCGCGGCGGCCCGGCGCAGGTCGGCGGGGAGCTCAGCGCGCAGCTCGTCGAGGGCGGCGATCATCTCGCCCCGGTCGACCATGCAGTTGTTGCGCGACATCGGGACGGAGCGGGCCTGCTCCACCATGGCGATCAGTTCGTCGATGCGATCGAGCGGGTCCACCGGCACCTCACTCCTGTCGTTCGTCGGCCGACCTCAATGATGCGGGCTGAACCCGGATTCGGCGCTCCACACATGATGAGGTGTGCCGACCACGTCCACACCATCCACCCCACCCCGGCGCGTCGCCCCGCCCGCGACTCCACTCCGCCGAACGGGCACATTCTGCCTCGACGAGAGGCGCGAACCCGGGCGAAAGGGGACAGGAACCGCGCGGTCGCGGGGGTGGTGGGTTCGGGTCAGGTGCGCGCGGTCGGGGGATGCAGGCGGGTCACCAGGGCTTCCCGGACGACGTCGGGGACGTGGGCGGAGATGTCGCCACCCCACTTCGCCACATCCTTGACCAGGCTGGAGGAGAGGAAGGAGTAGAGCGGGTTGGTCGGCATGAAGAGCGTCTCGACGCCGGCCAGACCGATGTTCATCTGGGCCATCTGCAACTCGTAGTCGAAGTCGCTGACCGCCCGCAGGCCCTTGATCAGCACGCTCGCCTGCTGCGCCCGGCAGAAGTCCACCAGCAGACCCCGGAAGGACTCCACCCGCACGTTGTCGTACGACTTGGTCACCTCGCGGAGCATGTCGATGCGCTCCTCGACGGTG